>NZ_JBMPZU010000099.1:0-199879 GCF_049463095.1 Neobacillus sp. 19
TCCTTTAAGTCTGATGTGAAAGCCCACGGCTCAACCGTGGAGGGTCATTGGAAACTGGGGGACTTGAGTGCAGAAGAGGAAAGCGGAATTCCACGTGTAGCGGTGAAATGCGTAGAGATGTGGAGGAACACCAGTGGCGAAGGCGGCTTTCTGGTCTGTAACTGACGCTGAGGCGCGAAAGCGTGGGGAGCAAACAGGATTAGATACCCTGGTAGTCCACGCCGTAAACGATGAGTGCTAAGTGTTAGGGGGTTTCCGCCCCTTAGTGCTGCAGCTAACGCATTAAGCACTCCGCCTGGGGAGTACGGCCGCAAGGCTGAAACTCAAAGGAATTGACGGGGGCCCGCACAAGCGGTGGAGCATGTGGTTTAATTCGAAGCAACGCGAAGAACCTTACCAGGTCTTGACATCCTCTGACACTCCTAGAGATAGGACGTTCCCCTTCGGGGGACAGAGTGACAGGTGGTGCATGGTTGTCGTCAGCTCGTGTCGTGAGATGTTGGGTTAAGTCCCGCAACGAGCGCAACCCTTGATCTTAGTTGCCAGCATTCAGTTGGGCACTCTAAGGTGACTGCCGGTGACAAACCGGAGGAAGGTGGGGATGACGTCAAATCATCATGCCCCTTATGACCTGGGCTACACACGTGCTACAATGGATGGTACAAAGGGCTGCGAGACCGCAAGGTTTAGCCAATCCCATAAAACCATTCTCAGTTCGGATTGCAGGCTGCAACTCGCCTGCATGAAGCCGGAATCGCTAGTAATCGCGGATCAGCATGCCGCGGTGAATACGTTCCCGGGCCTTGTACACACCGCCCGTCACACCACGAGAGTTTGTAACACCCGAAGTCGGTGGGGTAACCTTTATGGAGCCAGCCGCCTAAGGTGGGACAGATGATTGGGGTGAAGTCGTAACAAGGTAGCCGTATCGGAAGGTGCGGCTGGATCACCTCCTTTCTAAGGATAATGCAGTCCTTTCGGACTCATAATAAGGTTGACGTTTCTTGTTTGTTTAGTTTTGAGGGAGCAATTCTCTCAAGACTTTTTCGTTCCTTGAAAACTAGATAATCGTAAGAAGAAGCAAAGTAAACATCGAGTAATCGCCATTTTAGTTTTTCTCTCTTATTGAATAAGAGTTATAAACCTTTTTAGGTTAAGTTAGAAAGGGCGCACGGTGAATGCCTTGGCACTAGGAGCCGATGAAGGACGGGACTAACACCGATATGCTTCGGGGAGCTGTAAGTAAGCTTTGATCCGGAGATTTCCGAATGGGGAAACCCACTGTTCGTAATGGAACAGTATCTTTACCTGAATACATAGGGTATAGAAGGCATACCCGGGGAACTGAAACATCTAAGTACCCGGAGGAAGAGAAAGCAAACGCGATTCCCTGAGTAGCGGCGAGCGAAACGGGACATAGCCCAAACCAAGAGGCTTGCCTCTTGGGGTTGTAGGACACTCAACATGGAGTTACAAAGGAACGGGGTAAATGAAGCGACCTGGAAAGGTCAGCCAGAGAAGGTAAAAGCCCTGTAGTTGAAACTTCGTTCCCTCCTGAGTGGATCCTGAGTACGGCCGGACACGTGAAATCCGGTCGGAAGCAGGGAGGACCATCTCCCAAGGCTAAATACTCCCTAGTGACCGATAGTGAACCAGTACCGTGAGGGAAAGGTGAAAAGCACCCCGGAAGGGGAGTGAAATAGTTCCTGAAACCGTGTGCCTACAAGTAGTCAGAGCCCGTTTATGGGTGATGGCGTGCCTTTTGTAGAATGAACCGGCGAGTTACGATCCCATGCAAGGTTAAGTTGAAGAGACGGAGCCGCAGCGAAAGCGAGTCTGAATAGGGCGTTTGAGTATGTGGTCGTAGACCCGAAACCAGGTGATCTACCCATGTCCAGGGTGAAGTCCAGGTAACACTGGATGGAGGCCCGAACCCACGCACGTTGAAAAGTGCGGGGATGAGGTGTGGGTAGCGGAGAAATTCCAATCGAACTTGGAGATAGCTGGTTCTCTCCGAAATAGCTTTAGGGCTAGCCTCACGTTGTTAGAGTCTTGGAGGTAGAGCACTGTTTGGACTAGGGGCCCTCATCGGGTTACCGAATTCAGACAAACTCCGAATGCCAAAGACTTATCCGTGGGAGTCAGACTGCGAGTGATAAGATCCGTAGTCGAAAGGGAAACAGCCCAGACCACCAGCTAAGGTCCCAAAGTATACGTTAAGTGGAAAAGGATGTGGAGTTGCTTAGACAACCAGGATGTTGGCTTAGAAGCAGCCACCATTTAAAGAGTGCGTAATAGCTCACTGGTCGAGTGACTCTGCGCCGAAAATGTACCGGGGCTAAACGTATCACCGAAGCTGTGGATTGACACCATTAGGTGTCAGTGGTAGGAGAGCGTTCTAAGGGCGTTGAAGCTAGACCGTAAGGACTGGTGGAGCGCTTAGAAGTGAGAATGCCGGTATGAGTAGCGAAAGATGAGTGAGAATCTCATCCACCGTATGCCTAAGGTTTCCTGAGGAAGGCTCGTCCGCTCAGGGTTAGTCGGGACCTAAGCCGAGGCCGAAAGGCGTAGGCGATGGACAACAGGTTGATATTCCTGTACCACCTATGAATCGTTTGAGTGATGGGGGGACGCAGGAGGATAGGGTAAGCGCGCTGTTGGATATGCGCGTCTAAGCAGTTAGGCTGGTGAATAGGAAAATCCGTTCTCCGCGTATGCTGAGCTGTGACAGCGAGGGAAATTTAGTACCGAAGTTCCTGATTCCACACTGCCAAGAAAAGCCTCTAGCGAGATTCAAGGTGCCCGTACCGCAAACCGACACAGGTAGGCGAGGAGAGAATCCTAAGGTGAGCGAGAGAACTCTCGTTAAGGAACTCGGCAAAATGACCCCGTAACTTCGGGAGAAGGGGTGCTCTTTAGGGTTCATAGCCCTGAAGAGCCGCAGTGAATAGGCCCAGGCGACTGTTTAGCAAAAACACAGGTCTCTGCGAAGCCGCAAGGCGAAGTATAGGGGCTGACGCCTGCCCGGTGCTGGAAGGTTAAGAGGAGGGGTTAGCGCAAGCGAAGCTCTGAATCGAAGCCCCAGTAAACGGCGGCCGTAACTATAACGGTCCTAAGGTAGCGAAATTCCTTGTCGGGTAAGTTCCGACCCGCACGAAAGGCGTAACGATCTGGGCACTGTCTCAACGAGAGACTCGGTGAAATTATAGTACCTGTGAAGATGCAGGTTACCCGCGACAGGACGGAAAGACCCCGTGGAGCTTTACTGTAGCCTGATATTGAATTTTGGTACAGCTTGTACAGGATAGGTAGGAGCCTGAGAAGCCGGAGCGCTAGCTTCGGTGGAGGCGTCGGTGGGATACTACCCTGGCTGTATTGAAATTCTAACCCGCACCCCTCATCGGGGTGGGAGACAGTGTCAGGTGGGCAGTTTGACTGGGGCGGTCGCCTCCTAAAGAGTAACGGAGGCGCCCAAAGGTTCCCTCAGAATGGTTGGAAATCATTCGTAGAGTGTAAAGGCACAAGGGAGCTTGACTGCGAGACCTACAAGTCGAGCAGGGACGAAAGTCGGGCTTAGTGATCCGGTGGTTCCGCATGGAAGGGCCATCGCTCAACGGATAAAAGCTACCCCGGGGATAACAGGCTTATCTCCCCCAAGAGTCCACATCGACGGGGAGGTTTGGCACCTCGATGTCGGCTCATCGCATCCTGGGGCTGTAGTCGGTCCCAAGGGTTGGGCTGTTCGCCCATTAAAGCGGTACGCGAGCTGGGTTCAGAACGTCGTGAGACAGTTCGGTCCCTATCCGTCGTGGGCGCAGGAAATTTGAGAGGAGCTGTCCTTAGTACGAGAGGACCGGGATGGACGCACCGCTGGTGTACCAGTTGTCTTGCCAAAGGCATCGCTGGGTAGCTATGTGCGGACGGGATAAGTGCTGAAAGCATCTAAGCATGAAGCCCCCCTCAAGATGAGATTTCCCATAGCGTCAAGCTAGTAAGATCCCTGAAAGATGATCAGGTTGATAGGTCAGAGGTGGAAGCGTGGCGACATGTGGAGCTGACTGATACTAATCGATCGAGGACTTAACCATTTTTAAGTGGTTGAACTCGTTTTTACAAAAACTTCTTCTGCATTATCTAGTTTTGAGGGAATGAAAAATTTCTCTTGCAAAAAGTAAAATAGACATTATAATAAATAGTGTCTAAAAAAATAGTCTGGTAACAATGGCGAGAAGGTCACACCCGTTCCCATACCGAACACGGAAGTTAAGCTTCTCAGCGCCGATGGTAGTTGGGACATGCGTCCCTGTGAGAGTAGGACGTTGCCAGGCTATATACTATCGTTCCGCAGTAGCTCAGTGGTAGAGCTATCGGCTGTTAACCGATCGGTCGTAGGTTCGAGTCCTACCTGCGGAGCCATTTTTATGCAGCTAAGAATATCAGCTATGCTTCCATAGCTCAGTAGGTAGAGCACTTCCATGGTAAGGAAGAGGTCAGCGGTTCGAGCCCGCTTGGAAGCTTACCTATTTTAATAACATTCGGCCCCTTGGTCAAGCGGTTAAGACACCGCCCTTTCACGGCGGTAACACGGGTTCGAATCCCGTAGGGGTCACCATTTTGGAGGATTAGCTCAGCTGGGAGAGCATCTGCCTTACAAGCAGAGGGTCGGCGGTTCGATCCCGTCATCCTCCACCATAATATCTTTATGTTAACACTATATTTTTTAAACCATATGCCGGGGTAGCTCAATTGGTAGAGCAACTGACTTGTAATCAGTAGGTTGGGGGTTCAAGTCCTCTCGCCGGCACCTTTTTTAAATTGAATATGGAGGGGTAGCGAAGTGGCTAAACGCGGCGGACTGTAAATCCGCTCCCTCCGGGTTCGGCGGTTCGAATCCGTCCCCCTCCACCATTCATATTTTTAAAAATAATGGACATACTAGATTTAATTACTTCTTATTGGGCTATAGCCAAGCGGTAAGGCATCGCACTTTGACTGCGACATGCGTTGGTTCAAATCCAGCTAGCCCAGCCATGAGCCATTAGCTCAGTTGGTAGAGCATCTGACTTTTAATCAGAGGGTCGAAGGTTCGAGTCCTTCATGGCTCATAACTTATAGGTAAAAGCCCAGACGAATTTTTTCTTTTGGGTTTTTATCTGTGAATATGCGGAAGTAGTTCAGTGGTAGAACACCACCTTGCCAAGGTGGGGGTCGCGGGTTCGAATCCCGTCTTCCGCTCCAATTGAATACGGGGCCTTAGCTCAGCTGGGAGAGCGCCTGCTTTGCACGCAGGAGGTCAGCGGTTCGATCCCGCTAGGCTCCACCATCACACTACATATTTCGCTTTAAATCAGGTTGCTGATTTAAGGCTTTTTTTATTTTTATATGTCTATTTTTCGAGCAAAAGGGTTCCAATGGCTCATATTGGGGCCCGTTCCAGCAAAAAGATAAAGCAAAGGGGTTCCAATAGCCAGTATTGGAGCCCGTTCCAGCAAAAAAATAAAGCGAAAGGGTTCCAATAGACCGTATTGGAACCCTTTCTGCCTAAATCTTCGCACAAAAGTATTCCAGCAGCCCTTATGATTCAGAGCCTGCTTTTTTGATATTCTCCGCATATATATACACCATTTTGTCGAGTTGAGTCATTCCTATGAAAGCGGTTAAAATAGTACCTATAAAGAGCTAGGGGGAATGCGAGAGATGAGCAGAAAACTTTCGATAATTGGGATGCCGATGGATTTAGGGCAAATGCGCCGCGGGGTTGATATGGGGCCGAGTGCCATCCGTTATGCAGGGATTAATGAACGACTAACACCTCTTTTTGATGAAATTCATGATTTAGGAGACATACCAATCGGGAGACCCGAAGTAGTTGTAGACGAAGAATCCAACTTGAGAAATTTAGATTTAGTGGCTGAAAAAACCTCCATGCTTGCTGAAAAGGTGGATGAAGCCGTGCAATCAGGTGCATTTCCACTGGTCCTTGGTGGTGACCATAGCATTGCAATCGGGACATTAGCCGGCGTTTCCAAACACTTCAAGAACCTTGGCGTGATTTGGTACGATGCCCACGGTGATTTGAATACAGCGGAGACAAGTCCGTCTGGAAACATCCATGGGATGCCCTTAGCAGCCAGCATTGGATTAGGGCACAAGAAATTAACGGAAATTGGCGGATACGCTCCAAAGGTTAAACCTGAGAATGTAGTAATCATTGGTGCCAGATCACTTGATGAAGGGGAAAGAATCTTAATTAAAGAAACAGGAATAAAGGTTTATACGATGCACGAAATTGACCGGATGGGAATGGCGAAGGTTATGGAAGAAACGATTGCCTACCTTAAGGAAAGAACTGATGGTGTTCATCTCTCTCTTGATTTAGATGGTTTGGATCCAAGTGAATGTCCTGGTGTGGGTACACCGGTCATGGGCGGCATCAGCTACCGTGAAAGCCATCTGGCAATGGAAATGCTGGAAGAAGCAAAGATTATTACTTCAGCGGAATTTGTGGAAGTAAACCCAATATTAGATGAAAAAAATAAAACAGCCTCTGTTGCTGTCGGGTTAATGGGTTCATTATTCGGTGAAAAACTTTTATAAAGAAGGTTCTGTTATAGTTTATTGTTGATTTTTTACCACTGTTGATTGGAGCGGAAGCCGCGAGACTCCTGCGGGAACAGCGGGACAGGAGAGACCCCACAGGCGCTTTAGCGCCGAGGAGGCTCACCGCCCGCCCCGCGGAAAGCGAAGCGGATGTAGCGGAAATCAACAGCCACGTTTAACAGAGCCATAAAGAAAAAGGCAGCTGCGAACCGAACCATTGCAGCTGCCTATCTTTTATGTAGTAATTGATTTAATAAATGATCCAGTCTCTTACTTGTTTCGATTACCTGATGATTGCTTAATGAAGTTTCTGATGCTAATTGAACCATTTTGTCTCGGCAATTTTCAATTTCCTTCATTAAATCGCGAAATTCCGCACTCATACATGCCGTCACATCCCTATTTTTTAACCTGCGATTGCGGGGAGATTCCCACAAATTGAAGTATTACCCTATTATTTGTATTTCCCCTAGGAAAAACTTTAAACTTATTTTACCCCCCTTTAGTAAATTTTTGTTAAAATTATAGGGATTAAGAAGTTTTTCGTGGAAAACGAAACTTTTTCGCTAGCGATTCGTATTATCGTATAGCAGCATTGGAGCTGAGGAAACTTAATGGAAGCTATTGTAAAAAAGAGAATAAAGCAAGTCATCAAAGGTGATCAGGATGCCTATGGTGAAATCGTTGAAATATATAAAAATAGTGTTTATCAGCTATGTTTTAGAATGCTCGGAAATCGCCACGAAGCAGAGGACATGGCGCAGGAGGCATTTATCCGTGCGTATGTGAATATCCGCTCGTTTAACCAGGATTTGAAATTTTCCACATGGCTTTTTCGGATTGCCACCAATCTTTGTATTGATCGAATGCGAAAAAAGAAACCCGATCATTATTTAGATGCAGAGGTAGCTGGAACAGAAGGATTAACCATGTATTCACAGGTTCCTTCCAACACACCGCTTCCGGAGTCGGAGGTAGAGAGTTTAGAACTGCATGAGACGGTGCAGAAGGAAATTTTAAAGCTGCCGGAAAAATACCGGTCTCCCATTGTATTAAAATACATTGAAGAGATGTCCTTAAATGAAATAAGTGAAATTCTTGACTTGCCTCTCGGAACTGTAAAAACAAGAATTCACCGCGGCCGTGAAGCATTAAGACAACAATTACGATATGTGTGATAGAGGTGAAACCAAATATGTGTCCAGAACAGATCATCGAACTAATGCACGAATACCTAGACGAAGAAATTGAGCCTGAAAAGGAACGAATTTTACGGGAACACCTCCAAAGCTGTAAAGAATGTGAAGAGATTTTTAATGAATTAAAAAAGACGATTGCCTTTGTCGAAAGTCTATCACATATGCAGGCTCCCGCAGATTTTACAGCCAATGTATTGGCGCGACTGCCGAAAGAAAAGAAAAAAGTTTCGATGCAGCGCTGGTTAAGAAATCATCCAATGCTAGCAGCTGCCTCTGTTTTCATAATATTAATGGTGGGAAGTTTGTTTTCCACCTGGAGTCAAGACCGTGAATTTTCTGTATCAAAGCAAGAGAATTTAGTCGTCAAAAATAATACTGTCATTGTTCCCAAGGGGGAAACGGTCAAAGGGGATGTGGTCGTTCGCAATGGGAAATTGAAAATAGAAGGTGAAGTCCAAGGGGATGTAACAGTCATTAATGGGGAAAAGTACCTTGCCTCAGCCGGTCACGTCACAGGACAAATTGAAGAAGTAAATGAAGTCTTTGACTGGATTTGGTATCATATGAAAAAGACAGCGCAAGAGGTCATTGATATCTTTGACCAGCCGGAAACCCAATAAAAACAAATCACTCGCACTAGAGTGATTTGTTTTTTTAACCAGTAACATATAATAGGGGTAAGGTGTACGTTTCACTTTATGGTATAATAAATTGGTTCACTATACGTTTTAAGAAAGTTACGGAGGAAGAACAATGCAGTTTGCTGATTTTACTGTATGGAAGTATCTAGCTAGTATTGTTGATATTGTCCTCGTATGGTATGTCATTTACAAGCTGATCAATGTGATAAGAGGAACGAAGGCTGTTCAGTTATTAAAAGGAATTCTCGTTATTCTTCTTGTCAGAGTGGTCGGTGAGTGGCTTGGTTTAACGACATTAAGCTGGATGATGCAACAGGCCATAAATTGGGGATTTCTTGCCGTTATCATTATCTTTCAGCCTGAACTTAGAAGGGCCCTTGAGCAATTAGGAAGAGGGCGATTTTTTTCCAGCAGCAGAACACAGGATGATGATAATCAGGAAAAAACAGTCGAAGCCATTTTAAAAGCGACCGATTATATGGCAAAGCGACGAATCGGAGCATTAATCTCAATTGAACGAGAAACGGGCATGAGTGATTACATAGAAACTGGAATCCAATTAAACTCCAATATTTCATTGGAATTGCTCATAAATATTTTTATACCTAATACACCACTACATGATGGTGCAGTTATTATTCAAAGAAATAATGTTTCAGCAGCAGCCTGCTATCTTCCTTTATCCGAAAGCCCGTTTATTTCAAAGGAACTGGGTACTAGACATCGGGCTGCATTAGGAATCAGTGAAGTCACCGATAGTGTAACAGTCGTCGTATCGGAAGAGACAGGTAATATTTCACTGACCAAAAATGGTGAACTCCACCGCGATCTAAAGTTAGAGGAATTAAAAGCGCTCCTTACGAGTGAAATGGTGATTCAAAACAAAACGAAACAAGCTTCTTCAGCTCGTTGGAACTGGAGGGGGAAAAGCAATGGATAAACTGATGGATAACCCTTGGTTCTTAAAAGTTCTGGCCTTGTTATTGGCAGTCCTGTTATATTCTTCTGTGCCCAATACAGGGAAAAAATTATCAGATGTGAATGTCCCTGGCGAAAAAGCCACAGAAACCATTCAGGATATACCTGTAAAGGTTTATTATGATACAGAAAATTTAGTCGTATCCGGTATTCCCAACACGGTTGATATTACTATCAAAGGGCCTCTCACCCATGTCCAGTCTGCTAAAGCTTCAAAGAACTTTGAAGTGTATGTCGATTTGACCGATGCAAAGATAGGAAAACAGAAGGTAAACCTTAAGGTGAGGAATTTATCTGATAAATTGAAGGCGACGTTGAAACCGGCTAGTGTAAATGTCACGATCCAAGAAAAGATAACGAAGGAATTTAAAGTCGATGCCGAATTTAACTCTAGCCAAATTGAAGAAGGTTATTCAGCAGGACAACCTGTTGTTGAGCCAAGTAAAGTAAAAATTACCGGTGCTAAAGATGTAATTGACCGAATTACCTATGTGAAGGCGACGATTGAGGAAAAGGGTAAACTGAAAGCTTCCATTACGAAAGAAGCACGGATACAAGTACTAGACAAGGAATTAAACAAGCTGAATGTTGTCGTGGAGCCGGAGACAGTCAAAATGACGATCCCCATTAAGAGTAATACGAAAACGGTTCCCATCAATATTGTCAAAAAAGGCACACCTCCACCGGGTGTTACGATTGAATCGATCGATATTGATGAAAAAGAAGCGACGATTACAGGGAATGACGATGTTCTGAAAAACACAGAAAATGTAAGAGTGGAAGTGGATCTTAGTAAAATTTCTGAAAACACCACTCTAACCTTACCTGTCATCATCTCAAATGGGGTCTCGAAGGTGTCTCCGCAAACGGTAAAAGCAACCATAGTGGTCAAAAAACAAGAAGAGACAACCGTCTCTGGTGTACCAGTGAAAATCCAAGGGTTAACTGACACCCTTAAGGCAGAGTTGAATGACCCCGCGAGCCAAACGATTAATATTATGGTGAATGGCATAAGTGGGACAGTTTCGAATATTGGCCCGGAAGACTTTACTGTTTTCATCGACTTATCCGGATTATCGGAAGGAAGTCACGATGTTAAAATTCAGGTAGAAGGCCCGACAGATGTCAACTGGAAGCCTGATAAATCGACAGCAAAAGTTACGATAACGAATAACGCATAAGATCCAGCAATTGATATGTTGAAGGAGAGATTTTTAAATGGGAAAATATTTCGGTACCGATGGGGTACGCGGCATTGCAAATAGCGAATTAACACCTGAAATGGCCTTTAAATTAGGTCGCTTTGGCGGGTATGTATTAACAAAGGATAAGGATCGTCCAAAAGTATTGATTGGGCGTGATACACGTATTTCAGGGCATATGCTTGAGGGAGCTCTTGTTGCCGGCTTACTTTCTATTGGTGCAGAGGTCATGCGTTTAGGCGTCATTTCCACTCCGGGTGTTGCCTACTTAACAAAAGCATTGGGAGCACAGGCGGGAGTCATGATTTCTGCTTCTCATAACCCTGTGGCTGATAATGGAATAAAATTTTTCGGGCCGGATGGCTTTAAACTATCCGATGACCAAGAGTTAGAAATTGAAGGGCTCATTGATTTACCAGAAGATCAATTACCGCGGCCAACTGGTGCTGAACTGGGGCAAGTGATGGATTATTTTGAAGGCGGACAGAAATACCTGCAATACTTGAAAAATACCGTTGAGGAAGATTTCTCTGGCATCCATATTGCATTAGATTGTGCGCACGGAGCAACTTCATCATTGGCGTCGCATTTATTTGCCGATTTAGATGCTGACCTATCTACAATGGGGGCATCACCAAACGGGTTAAATATCAATGAAGGCGTTGGTTCTACCCATCCGGAGGCATTAGCTGCTTTAGTAAAGGAAAAGGGTGCCGATGTGGGGCTGTCCTTTGATGGGGATGGCGACCGGTTAATCGCGATTGATGAAAATGGTACAATTGTCGATGGCGACCAGATCATGTATATTTGTGGCAAGTATCTGAAGGAACAAGGGCGCTTAAAGCATGGAACGATTGTTTCTACGGTCATGAGCAACCTTGGTTTTTATAAGGCACTTGAAACCCATGGTATTCATAGTGTGCCAACAGCAGTGGGCGACCGTTATGTTGTCGAGGAAATGAAGAAAAACGGCTTTAATCTTGGCGGTGAGCAATCTGGTCATATTATATTCTTGGACTACAATACAACTGGGGACGGCCTATTATCAGGGCTTCAGTTAGTGAATATTATGAAGGCGACTGGAAAACCTTTATCAGAGCTTGCCGGAGAAATGAAAAAGTATCCGCAAAAGCTTGTGAATGTACGAGTCACCGATAAACATCATGTGACCGATAATGCTAAGGTAAAAGAGGTCATTGAACAAGTTGAAGCGGAAATGGCTGGAGATGGAAGAATTCTCGTCCGTCCATCCGGAACTGAGCCGCTCGTCCGTGTGATGGGAGAGGCATCCACTGAGGAATTGTGTGCATCCTATGTAGACCGCATTGTCACAGTGGTAAAAGAAGAAATGGAATTAAAAGAATAAAGCTTAAAATTTATGCATAAGGAACAGTACGAAACTGTCTCCTTATGCATATTTTATTATGAATGGTTCTTGAACAAAATTTGAACCATTTATAGTTTTAGTTGACGGACGACTGACAAATCATGTAAGATTAATCTGCTTTGAATTTTAAAGCAGCAGTTGGTCACCATGCTTTGAAAGGAGGGT
The DNA here is from genome assembly GCF_049463095.1 of Neobacillus sp. 19. NCBI lineage: Bacteria > Bacillati > Bacillota > Bacilli > Caryophanales > Bacillaceae > Neobacillus > Neobacillus sp. 19. The sequence goes on from NZ_JBMPZU010000099.1 coordinate 12,173, forward strand.
AGGAGCAGAAGGAACAGGAATAAAAAAAGCGCCTGAACTAATCTTCAGAGGTTAGATTAGTTGACGAGGTGGAGGTTTATCGAAACATTCGGCGGATACCTCCCGGCTGTGACGCAGGGCCGTTAATTTCTTCTTTAAAACATGGAGGCAACTCTGTGCACAAAGAGAAGGAAATGCGCATACTAATCGTAATGTTTAAAAAGGTATAGACAGATACCTGACAAAAAAACAGAGATAAGGGGGCAAGTCTGCCCTCGAAGAAGCACCTTGCCCCCTGTATTAGGGAGGACATATAAAAATGTGTGGAATTGTTGGATATATTGGTCATAACGACTCGAAGGAAATTTTATTAAAAGGTTTAGAAAAGCTTGAATATAGAGGCTATGATTCAGCCGGGATCGCTGTGAAAAATGAGAACGGCATTCATGTGTTTAAAGAAAAAGGCCGCATTGCCGATTTGCGTGAAATCGTGGACGAAGATGTAATGGCAAATATCGGAATTGGCCATACCCGCTGGGCAACACATGGGGTGCCAAGTAAGGTGAATTCCCATCCGCATCAAAGTGGATCTGAGCGCTTCACCCTTGTTCATAACGGCGTCATCGAAAACTATGATCTTTTAAAGCGTGAATATTTAGCAGATGTTCATTTTATAAGTGAAACAGATACAGAAGTGGTTGTTCAGCTTATTGAGCGGTTTGTAAAGGAAGGATTAGCGGTTATTGAGGCTTTCCGTAAAACATTGACCCTTTTACATGGATCATATGCCATTGCCCTTTTAGATGCTGAAGACAATGAAACCATTTATGTGGCTAAAAATAAAAGCCCGTTGCTCGTTGGTTTAGGAACTGATTTTAATGTTGTCGCCAGTGATGCAATGGCGATGCTGCAAGTAACGAACCAATACGTAGAATTAATGGACAAAGAAATTGTTATTGTTACAAAAGATGATGTAACAATTCAAAATTTAAATGGTGACAATATTAACCGTAAACCATACACAGCGGAACTTGATGCAAGCGACATTGAAAAGGGCACATACCCGCACTATATGTTAAAAGAAATCGATGAGCAGCCGCTTGTGATGCGTAAGATCATTCAAACGTATCAAAACGAGCAAGGGGAATTGACCATTGACCCTGAAATTATTAGTGCGATGAATGATACGGATCGTGTGTACATCATTGCAGCTGGTACTTCTTATCATGCCGGACTTGGCGGAAAGCAGTTTATTGAACGAATGGCAAAAATCCCTGTTGAAGTTCATATTGCCAGTGAATTTGTTTACAATATGCCGCTAGTAACGAAGAAGCCGTTATTTATTTTCATCACACAAAGCGGGGAAACGGCTGACAGCCGTGCCGTGCTTGTGAAAGTGAAAGAAATGGGTTATCGCACGCTTACGATCACCAATGTTCCTGGGTCAACCCTTTCCCGTGAAGCGGATTATACGCTGCTCCTGCATGCAGGACCTGAAATTGCTGTTGCTTCTACAAAGGCCTATACCGCGCAATTAGCAGTATTATCAATTTTGGCTGATGTGACGGCGAAAAGCCAAAATATTGAAGTGAACTTCGACCTTGTGCATGAGCTTGGGATTATTGCGAACGCAATGGAAGCTCTTTGCGACTCTAGAGAATTGTTTGAGCACATTTCAAGAGAATTCTTATCGGTAACTCGCAGTGCATTCTTCATTGGTCGTGGAGTCGACTACTATGTCTGCTTAGAAGGTGCTTTAAAGCTGAAAGAAATTTCGTATATTCAAGCAGAAGGCTTTGCCGGCGGCGAATTAAAGCATGGCACAATCGCCTTAATTGAAGAAGGTACACCGGTTATTGCTTTAGCAACTCAAGAAAATGTTAATTTAAGTATCCGTGGTAATGTGAAGGAAGTCGCTGCCCGCGGAGCAAACCCATGCATCATCTCGATGAAGGGTCTCGAAATGGATGAAGACAGCTTTGTCATCCCAGAAGTAAATGAATTATTAACACCGCTTATCTCTGTCATACCAATGCAATACATTGCTTACTACGCAGCCTTGCACCGCGATTGCGACGTAGACAAACCACGTAACCTCGCAAAATCAGTGACGGTTGAGTAGGAAGTAAAGGTTGAATTTTACCTTGTGTCCTTAAAAAAATAATGTTCCAAATCCGAAGGTTTTTTCCGGTATTTATCCGGTATGCCTTCGGTTTTTTTTTGGATAAGGCGAAGAAGAAATCGGAAATTCATTACTAGCAGTAATTTGACATGAAATTAAAAATGTTAAATTATTACTTGTCCGACTGTTGACAATTATCCGATAAAAATGATAATCTTCAAGAACACTAAACAATTTTTTACAGAGGAGGAATGGACAATGCGCGATCAACTACGTATGACAAATTTACTAACTGCATATAGTCCATACCTGTTACCTGAAAAAATGGTTAATTCTTAACTAATGAAAGGTATGTCGACGACTTTTATACTTTTCCTAAAGATGCATGCTCTTTTTGGGTATGCATCTTTTTTGGGTGATAAGGATTTGTTGGTGTAGTTGAATAAAAAGGAGTAGATGAAGATGAGGATGAAACAAAGAAGATTGATTCGTAATAGTATGTTGCTAGATTGCGGGTAGCTATTGTTCAAGGATTGAGCAAGAAAGCAGGGGTGGATAAATGTTTGATGTATTAGGGAAATTGGGCTGGTTTTTTAAACAGTATTGGAAGCAATACACCATTGCTATTATTTTATTAATGATTGCTACGTTGTTGGAAGTGATTCCACCGTATTTACTTGGCTCCCTTATTGATATTTTAACAGCAGGTGATATGACAAGGGCTGTATTGGGTCAATATGTGCTGATATTCGTGGCGATTATCATCTTTGGATATTTTTTAAATTTCTTTTGGCAATATCGTTTATTTGAAGGGGCTCTTAATCTTGAAAAATTAATGCGGCGGAAATTAATGCTTCAATTTTTAAAAATGACGCCGACATTTTACGAAAAAAATCGTACGGGTGACTTAATGGCACGTGCGACAAATGATTTAAATGCTGTGTCATTAACAGCTGGATTCGGAATCATGACATTAATTGATTCCACTTTATTTTTGGGTACCATCATTTTGGCGATGGGGCTTATGATTTCATGGAAGTTAACGTTCTTTGCGATGCTGCCAGTACCAATTATGGCCGTGCTCATTCAGTATTTAGGTAAGCTTGTACATGAACGATATATGAAAGCACAGGACTCATTTGGAGAATTGAATGATAGTGTTCTAGAATCCATCGCGGGGGTGCGTGTCATTCGTGCCTACGTGCAGGAGAAAAAAGATGAAATGACCTTTGCCGACATGAGTGAAGAAGTGTACCAGAAAAATATGGATACCGCGAAAATAAACGCTTTATTTGGACCGATTACAAAGGTTGGCACAGGCATTAGCTTTGTTGTTGCCCTTGGTTATGGTGCCTTTCTCGTCTCAAATGAGGCGATGACGGTCGGTCAGCTGGTGACGTTTAATGTCTATTTAGGGCTAGCTGTATGGCCAATTTTTGCCATTGGTGAGTTAATCAATGTCATGCAGCAAGGAAATGCTTCCCTTGATCGTGTACAAGAAACACTTGATTACGAAGCAGACGTCCAAAACACGAAAGATCCTGTTGCCATAGCTACACCGAGCGCTATTGGGATCGATGACTTGATGTTTCAATACCCAACGAGCCAGGTAAAAAATTTACAGCAGATCTCCTTGTCATTAAAAAAGGGAGAGACACTCGGGATTGTAGGCAAGACAGGTGCGGGAAAAACAACATTTTTAAGACAGTTACTGCGTGAATATCCCCTTGATGAGGGTCAATTAATGATTAGCGGAATCGATATCGTCTCACAAACGAAAGAGCAGATTCTTGATTGGATCGGCTATGTACCACAGGATCATGTGTTATTTTCACGGACGATTCGAGAAAATATATTATTTGGTAAAGAAGATGCTACGGAGGCAGAATTGCAAGAAGCCATTCGCCTTGCCTACTTTAAAAAGGATTTAGAAAACTTACCGATGGGACTTGACACACTTGTCGGTGAAAAAGGGGTTTCTTTATCCGGGGGGCAAAAGCAGCGTGTGTCGATTGCCCGTGCGCTGATTAAAGATCCGGAAATATTAATTCTTGATGACTCACTATCTGCAGTCGATGCAAAAACGGAGGCCCGGATCATTCAAAACATTCAAGGTGAACGAAGTGGGAAGACGACCATCATTACCACCCATCGTTTATCCGGTGTGCAGCACGCTGATCAAATTATCGTGCTGGATGAGGGGCAAATTACCGAGCAAGGGACACATGAGGAGCTTCTCAAGCAAAATGGCTGGTATAAAGAACAATTTGACCGTCAGCAGCTGGAAGGAGGCGAAGCATGAGTACGAGTAAACGATTAACGAAATATGCGATGTATTATAAGAAAACTATTTTCCTTGGGCTATCTTTCTTAACAGCCGCCGTCTTTACAGAGCTTGCCGGCCCATTCATCGCAAAATATATTATCGATGAACATATGGTCATTGGGCAAATTGAAATTGAGCCTATTGCCTGGCTGCTTTGTTTATATTTTATTTTAGCGATTGCCACAGCGATATTACGCTATTTTATGTATATTTATTTGCAAATGGGTGCAAACCGGGTGGTCCAGAAATTACGTCAGGACGTGTTTGGTCATATTCAAACATTGCCGATTCAGTATTTTGATCATCTGCCAGCGGGAAAGATTGTTGCACGTGTCACAAACGATACAGAAGCTGTAAGAAATTTATATGTGCAGGTACTATCTAATTTTGCGACAAGCTTCATTTCTATCGCTGGTGTATATGTTGCCCTGTTTATTTTGAATTGGAAAATGGCGCTAATTGCGCTGCTCATGATTCCGATTATCTATCTTTGGATGATTTTATATCGGAAATATGCGTCACAGTATAATGAAGTGATACGTACAAAAATTGCCGATATTAATGCGATGATTAATGAATCCATACAAGGGATGACCATCATTCAAGCCTTTCGCCGCGAAAAGCAGATGACGAAGGAATTTGATGAAATGAATGAAGAGCATTATGCATATGGGCGAAAATTATTATTTTTGGATTCGGCAACCTCATTTAACCTAGTGAGTTCATTACGTCTCATTATGTTTACGATTTTTATTATCTATTTTGGAACAAAATCAATTACGACAGCAGAGATTGTGTCAGCAGGTACTTTGTATGCATTTGTGGATTATTTAACGAAATTATTTAATCCGATTACGAATGTCGTGAATCAGTTTTCACAGCTTGAACGCTCACTCGTGGCCGGAAACCGAGTATTTGAAGTGCTGGATCGAACGGGGGAAGAAGTATCGCAGGAAGTCATGCCGAGATATGAAGGGCATGTCGTTTTCGATGATGTGTCATTTGCTTATAAAGAAAATGAATATGTTTTGAAAAACCTATCTTTTGAGGCAAAACGTGGCGAAACAGTGGCACTTGTTGGTCATACGGGTTCCGGAAAAAGTTCGATTATGAATTTATTGTTCCGCTTCTACGATCCATCGAAGGGGAAGATTTATATTGATGGGGTAGACGTAACAGATGTGCCAAGACAGACGATGCGCCAACATATGGGGATTGTTTTACAAGACCCCTATTTATTCACTGGAACCATCGCGTCGAATGTAAGTTTAAATGATCCAAAGATTTCAAGGGAAAAAGTAGAGGAAGCATTGGATGCAGTTGGAGCGGAACGTGTCCTCAAGAATCTTGAAAAGGGGATTGATGAACCTGTTATTGAAAAAGGAAGTACACTTTCTTCAGGCCAGCGTCAGCTTATCTCATTTGCACGGGCGCTTGCTTTCGATCCTGCGATTTTGATCTTGGATGAAGCAACATCAAATATTGATACAGAGACAGAAGAAATCATCCAGCATGCAATGGATGTCCTGAAGAAGGGACGAACGACATTTATTATTGCCCACCGTCTTTCGACGATTAGAAATGCCGATCGTATTCTAGTTTTAGAACGCGGCGTGATTAAAGAACAAGGAACACACGATGAGTTGCTTGCAAAAGGCGGAATTTATGACCAAATGTATCAAATGCAAGCAAAGTCACTTCAGGTATAAAGTGAAAAACTTAGCAATAGAACGAAGATACCAACCCTAATTAAGGATGAATCCATTTTGAAGCAGCCTTCCTTCAAAATGGATTTTTTTAAACGGCTATTGTAATTTACAGGCTGAATAACATAATGAGTTTAAATGAAGTTTTGCAAAAATAGTCGAGCAATTATCGACATTGTTTTTATCAATTTCCCGGGAAAAGGCCAAACGGCAGAAGAGATTAGGGGTGTTTTAATCAAACGTTTAGTTAATACGGAAATTTGGGGATGCTTGTCGAAATGTGTATGATGAGCCGAAAAGATCTGTTTTTCGTCATGGCTTGCGGAGAAAGAAAAAACTGAAGTTCCATTTTCGACAGGAATTTAATCGGTTTCAAAGATTAAACCTTTATTTTATATGACCATAGGCCGAATTCAATCAAACATTTGATTAGTTTTTAAAAAATTAACCAAACGTTTAATTGAAAACTTAGAAAGCCTTGAAATAATGGGCTTCAATTAATAAAGCTGCTAAGAATTTTGTTGAAATGTAATAGACAAGAAGGTCACTGTTCTAAGAACCTTCTTTTTGTTTTTATAAAATTTTTTAATTTAGATTCCTTTACATGGTCCGCCACTTTTCCTCAAATACCTATAAAAGCTCCAGTCGATCCATATTTAAAATGGGCATATCCCTTTATTGTTTGAGCAACAATAACTTTGTCACCTTTGTTGTGACAAAGTTAGATTACCTCTTTATTGAATATAGCAGATTTGTGCCTTAACATTAATTAGGTATTCTTATAATGAAGGGATGAGAGCATATGGCTCAATCTAATATAAAGGTAGCGGTTCAGAAATTCGGTAACTTCCTAAGTTCGATGGTTATGCCGAATATTTCCGCTTTCATAGCATGGGGATTAATTACTGCACTATTCATTCCCACAGGTTTCTTCCCAAATGAAAGCCTTGCCAAACTGGTTGGACCAATGGTTACATACCTGCTTCCGTTATTAATCGGTTATACCGGGGGTAAGCTTGTACACGATCAGCGCGGGGGCGTTGTCGGGGCGATTGTGACAATGGGTGTCATTGTTGGAGCAGAGATTCCGATGTTTCTCGGTGCAATGATTATGGGACCGCTTGGCGGTTATGTGATTAAAAAATTCGATCAGCTAATTGAAGGAAAAGTTAAAGCTGGATTTGAAATGCTTGTAAACAACTTCTCAGCAGGAATTCTTGGCGGTTTTCTCGCTATTTTAGCCTTCATAGGAATTGGCCCTGCCGTTACCGTGTTTACAGGCTGGCTCGTTACGGGGGTTGACTGGTTATTAGCCACAGGACTCTTGCCGTTGACAAGTATTTTAATTGAACCTGCAAAAGTATTATTCTTAAATAACGCCATTAACCATGGTGTGCTTTCACCAATTGGGTTAGAGCAAGCGAAGGATACAGGGAAATCCATTCTATTTCTACTTGAAGCAAACCCAGGACCTGGTATCGGTGTCCTCTTAGCCTATTGTATTTTTGGAAAAGGAAATGCGAAAAGGTCTGCACCAGGGGCTGCGATTATTCAGTTTTTTGGCGGGATTCATGAAATTTACTTCCCGTATATTTTAATGCGTCCAATGTTGTTTTTTGCCGTTATTGTAGGTGGAATGAGCGGTGTTTTCACCTTGATGCTTTTAGGCGGAGGCTTATCGGCTCCGGCATCACCGGGTAGTATTCTTGCCATTATGGCTGTTACCCCGCCGCAAGCTAGTACTTATTTGGCGAACATCGCTGGAGTCCTTGTCGCTGGAGTTGTTTCCTTTGTTCTTTCGTCACTAATTTTAAAAACAGGGAAACAGCAAGAGGAAGATATTGAAGAGGCTGCAAGAAAGATGCAAGAAATGAAAGGCAAGAAAAGCTCTGTTGCGAATGTCTTGGCTGCTAATAACGGGGAATTTCCGGAACAGGTTAGCAAAATTATCTTTGCTTGTGATGCCGGAATGGGCTCAAGTGCAATGGGGGCATCACTGCTTCGGAAAAAGGTAAAGGAAGCGGGAATGAATATTTCAGTTACCAATACAGCCATTAGTAATCTGCCTTCGGATGCTCAAATTGTTGTTACGCAGGAAGAGTTAACACCGAGAGCTCAAAAGCAAGTACCGAAAGCCTATCATATTTCCGTTGATAATTTCTTATCAAGTCCAGAATATGATAAGTTAATGAATCGGTTAAAAAATCCTGAAACAGCGGAACTTCAAGAAATCGTTGAAGATGCAGAAGCAGCCGTTCCAAGCGATGATCAGCAACCAGATGATGCCTTGCTTCGTGAAGAATATATCTTCCTAAATCAAGAATTTACTTCGAAAGAAGAGGCGATTCGTTTCGCAGGCCGTGCGCTTGTCAAGGCCGGATATGTAAAAGAAAGCTATATTGATGCCATGATTGCCCGTGATGAAATGACTTCCACCTATATGGGAAATGATGTCGCGATCCCGCATGGTACCGAAGAAGCGAAAAAGGATGTCCTGAATTCCGGATTTACCGTTTTACAGGTTCCAAATGGGGTAGACTTTGATGGACAGAAGGTACGATTGATTTTTGGGATTGCCGGTAAAGATGGGACACATCTAGAAATCCTGTCTGGAATTGCGGTTACATGCTCAGATATGGCCAATATCGAAAAATTGGTCGAAGCCAAAACGGCAAAAGAAATCATGGATATCTTAAATGATAAATAATGAATGGACCGAATAGAAAAGCTGCCTATGCCGCTTTTCTATTCGTGTATTTCAATAGAATCGAGTTGATTGCGTGTATATTACCTCAAGGGAAAAAGCAATCATTGAATTAATCGTCAAAACATCTGGTAAACATACGGCGGCATCGCTTGCAGCCTACTTGGATGTGAGTGGGCGTACTGTCCAGCGGGATTTAAAAGCGGTAGAGAAAATTCTTGAGACCTTCGATTTGCAGTTAGTGCGTAAAATGGAGAAGGGATTAGCAATTGAAGGAAAGAACGAACAGATTTTTCGCCTCATCCAATACTTAATGGGAAGCAACCCTATTGACCAAACGCCGAAGGTAAAAAAACTGCAGCTGCTAATCGCATTGTTCCAAGAGGAGTCTTTTAAGCTTCAAGCATTATCTGCTGATATCGGTGTTAGTATGACAACATTGGGGACTTATTTGGATGAACTGGCTGAATGGCTTGGCCATTTTCATTTGCAAATCATACGAAAACGAGGTGTAGGGGTTGATATTCTCGGCTCTGAGTCATCCAAGCGAAAAGCCCTGGCGAATTATATCCTGTTGTATTTTCATGACGAACTAATCGAAAGTTTGTTTTTATTGGAAAATGGAAATTCGAATCAAGAAATCATCTTACATTACTTTCTTCCAGACTATCTTCTTGCCATCGATCGGTTAGTCAATACGACTTTTACCCGTTCGAAGCAGCGTCTTGCCGATAGTGGATATATCGGACTCATTCTTCATATATGTATCACTATGCAGAGGACGGAAGACTTTCCTCTGTTACAGGGGGAGATAGAACCTTCTAATGAACTGACGAATGAATCTCATCTGATTGTTGATATTTGTAGTAAACTTGAAGCATTATTCCCGGTAACATTCACGAAAGAGGATGTCATTTATTTAGCAGTAATCCTTAAGGGGTCTAAACTTCAAGAGGCAAATGAGGTTCCCTATGACAGTATTGCTCTTAGTAAATTGGTCAGAAGCCTTATCCAAGATGTCTCATCCCAATTACATATTGATTTAACAAATGACTTTTCTTTGTACCAGGGGCTGCTGGCCCACTTGGAACCGTCTCTCTATCGGATTAAACAGCAAATGGGCTCGTTTAACCCTTTAAAAGAGGAAATCATGCGAAAGTATCCGTTTTTGTTTTTGGCAGTAAAAAATAGTGTGGAGAAGCATTTGTACGAAATTGATTCTTTTCCTGATGATGAAATTGCCTTTATTGTCCTCCATTTCGGATCGGCACTTGTTCTAAGGGAAGAAAAATTACCTATCCATGCATTGGTGATTTGTCCGACCGGGATAGGAACCTCTAAAATGCTCGCAAGTAGAATTAAAAAGGAGATTCCCGGTATTGATCACATAGAGATAAAATCTATCAAAGAGATTCAACGAAAAGATCAAATAAAAGATTTTGATATGATCATTTCAACGGTAAACCTTCCATTTTTGGACGTAGATTATATGTTGGTTTCTCCACTCTTAACAGAGGAAAATATAGCGGCGATACGGCAATTTTTGCGCGATAATATTGAAACCCTAACGGAGAATAAAAGGTACCTGGCATCTTTATCTAAAGAGATCTCGAAAGCTGGTTCAGTGACCAAAACAGGCATTACTGAAGTTTTAGAAGAGCTAAAGGTTGTCCAGCACAGTATTGAGGCTGTTTTGAAGAACTTCCGAGTGTATCGGGTGCCGCATAGAAACGACCATGATCAAATTATCGCGGAAATGGTCCGTAAAGCGGAAAAGGATCATTTGATGACAAACCGAAAAGCCGTTTTGGCTTCAATAAAAGAGCGAGAACGAAAAGGCGGCCTCGGAATACCCGGTACCGGAATGGCTCTATTTCACTGCAGGGATCCACATGTTCATGAACTTATTTTTCAGATTACGCATTTGGAGCAGTCTTTAGTGGTAAAGGGAATGGATGGCAAAGATATGAAAATGAAAAATTTGCTGCTCATGCTGGCTCCTGAAGAATTGGCAGTAAGAGAGCAGGAAATAGTAAGCTTGATAAGCACGAGTTTAATTGAAAATCATGAAGCAATCCTGACTTTTTCATCAGCGAATGAAGCGATGATTCGGACAAGATTAGAATCCATCTTTTTAGACTATCTTTACACAAATATAATAAAGGAATGATAAAAATGAAACTAGCAGTCCATTTTGGCGCAGGGAATATTGGCAGAGGATTTATTGGCGCACTTTTTTCACAATCTGGCTATCATGTCACCTTTGTTGATATCGCTGAACAAGTGATAAACCAATTAAATGCGGAAAAGCGATATCAAGTAAAATTAGCAACGGATCAGCAAGAAAGCGTAATGATTGAAAATGTTTCCGGGTTGAATAATCAGTCACAGGAGCAGGAGGTAATCGAAGCAATCGGCAAGGCGACGTACCTTACGACAGCGATTGGGCCTAATATTCTGCCCCATATTGCCCCGTTAATGGCAAAGGGAATCATTGAAAGAGTGAGAAATACTGATGAAAAGTTGTATGTGATTGCCTGTGAAAATCAAATTTCAGCTACAGACCTCTTAAAGGGCTATATATTCGAGCAACTTGATGTAGAAACAAAGGAGAAGTTAGCAGGAAAAGTTTATTTCTTTAATTCTGCTGTTGACCGAATTGTGCCGATTCAAAACAATCATGGCACACTCGATGTGCTGGTTGAAACCTATCATGAGTGGGTCGTGGAAACAAGTGAAAGCATTCCGCCTGTGGAAGGAATGAAGATTGTCGAAGACCTTGCTCCATATATTGAAAGAAAGCTTTTTACTGTGAATACAGGTCATGCTACCATTGCGTATCTTGGTTATCTTGCGAATAAAGAAACGATTGACCAAGCACTTGCAGACGAAACGATTCAGAATCAAGTTCGCGCAACGCTGGGCGAGACTGGTGCCTATTTAATAAAACAGTACGGTTTAAATCCACAAGAACATCAGGAATATATTGATAAGATTATTCAGCGCTTCAAAAATGTTTATTTAAATGATGCGGTGACAAGAGTTGGCCGTGGCCCTCTTAGAAAACTTGGAGCAAATGATCGTCTTGTTCGTCCGGCAACGGAATCAGCGAAGGCGGGGCTTTCGTATACAAATCTTGCAAAGGCTATTGCTTCAGCATTGCATTTCGATTATCAGGATGACCCGGAAGCAGTAAGACTCCAAGCAATGATTAAAGAAAAGGGCTTGCCCGCTGTTCTTAAAGAAGTATCGGGATTGGATGAAAATAGCGAAATCACTCAAGAAATCATCAGAAACTACTAAGGACCTTCCATACTTTGGGTCAGTCCCACGCTGCGTTTATAGCAGCGAGGGGCTGGCCCTTTTTACTTACATTAAACTTGGCAACAATCAGTGTGACAAAATGAAGTTTTGTATTCGTTGAATGAATATTGAAAACGCTTTAATCTAGAGATAGAAGGTTCAACAAATAAGTTGAAGGGGGAAAAAGAGATGATTGAAACAGTTACAGAAACAGCAAAAGAAAAACCAGATGTAAAAATAAAGATACAGAGATTCGGCAGTTATTTAAGCGGGATGGTGATGCCGAATATTGGCGCCTTTATCGCGTGGGGACTGATCACAGCATTATTTATTCCAACTGGCTGGATGCCGAACAAGGATCTGGCAGCACTCGTCGGCCCAATGATTACATTTCTATTGCCATTATTAATCGGTTTTACCGGCGGCCGAATGGTATACGACATTCGCGGCGGGGTCGTTGGTGCCACTGCAACCATGGGTGTGATTGTCGGGACAGATATCCCCATGTTCTTAGGGGCTATGTTAATGGGACCGCTTGGCGGTTATGTCATTAAGAAGTTTGACAAACTTATTGAAGGAAAAGTAAAGTCAGGTTTTGAAATGCTCGTCAATAACTTCTCTGCCGGAATTCTCGGAGGAGCTTTAACCTTAATAGCTTATAAAGGCATTGGCCCAGTTGTAGAAGCATTAAGTAAGGCATTAGCTTCAGGTGTGCAATTTATCGTTGATCATAATATGTTACCGTTAGCAAACATCTTTATTGAACCAGCAAAAGTTCTCTTTTTAAATAATGCAATTAACCATGGTATATTAAGTCCATTAGGGATCGAACAAGCAACAAAAGCTGGTAAATCGATTTTATTCTTATTAGAAACAAACCCTGGACCGGGATTAGGGATCCTGCTTGCTTATTGGTTGTTTGGCAGGGGAACGGCAAAACAAACAGCTCCCGGAGCAGTGATTATCCACTTCCTGGGTGGTATTCATGAAATTTACTTCCCATACATCTTAATGAAACCAATGTTAATCTTCGCAGCGATGGCCGGTGGTGTAAGCGGTGTCTTCACATTTAATATTCTCGATGCAGGTCTTGTCGCGGCACCATCACCAGGCAGTATCTTCGCGCTGCTGGCAATGACGCCAAAAGGCGGTTATTTTGCCACACTTGCTGGTGTTATCGTGGCAACAGCCGTTTCCTTCGGAGTAGCTTCCTTGATTCTAAAAACAAGCAAGGCTGTGGATGAAGATTTAACTTCTGCTGCGGCAAAAATGGAAGAAATGAAAGGTAAGAAGAGCTCCATTTCATCCGTGTTAACAAGCACACAGGATACATTTGTTCCGGAAGTTGTAAACAAAATTGTGTTTGCCTGTGATGCTGGAATGGGTTCAAGTGCAATGGGTGCATCGATTTTAAGAAATAAAGTACAGAAAGCGGGCCTGGATGTGAAGGTGATTAACACAGCGATTAACAATTTACCGGCGGATGCTGATGTGGTCGTAACACATAAAGATTTAACAGACCGTGCGAAAGAAAAGCTTCCGAATGCCACTCATGTTTCAGTAGAAAACTTTTTAAATAGTCCTAAGTATGATGAATTAGTAAATAATTTAAAGGGATAGTCTCATGAAAAGCCTAGACACTATACGCTAGGCTTTTGCTTGGTTAAACATGTCAACAATGGAGGCAGACGGTCAACTTTAAGGAGTGAGAAATATGTATATTTCCGCAAGAGAGAGGCAAATCCTTGAAATTTTATTAAAGAATACGGATGAAGTGACCGTGAAAGACCTTGCAAATCAAATGGGTGTAAGCGGGAGAACGATTCACCGCGATTTAAAAAATGTAGCAGATATTCTAGGGGAATATGAACTGATATTACACAAAAAGTCAGGTGTTGGCGTCCAAATTACCGGCGATGATCATAGACTACGGGAACTGGAACGGTATTTGTTTAATCTCTCTCATTCGGAATACACTCCTGAAGAACGGCAAACGATTATTTTATGTGAGCTATTGGAAACCAATGAACCTGTAAAGCTTCTCGGTCTTGCCAACGATCTAAATGTCACGATTGCTACTGTAAGTGCTGATTTAACGAAATTGGAAGAGAGATTAACTAGCTTTGATTTAGCACTCATTCGAAGAAGAGGTTACGGTGTTGAAATCGAAGGGGATGAAGGTGCAAAAAGAAGGGCGATTAGCAATTTAATCTCTGAATATATTGATGAAGCTGAAATTCTCTCATTAACACGAGAAAACATTCAAAAGCGGTCAACAGAGCAAATTCATACTATTTCCGAAAAACTAATGGGACTTGTTGAACAGAAAAAACTCGCGATTGTTGAAAAAATAGTTCATTCAATTGTCAAAGAATTACCGTTTTCAATGGCAGATAGTGCCTATATTGCCTTAGTCGTTCATGTAGCGCTTGCGGTGGAGCGAATCCAAAAAGGTGAAGGAATCACCATTAATCCGGCTTATTTGGAAAATCAAAAAGTAACGAAGGAATATCAATTTGCAGAAAAGATTGTCGCTCAATTGGAACTGATTTTTTCTATTAATATACCAGAGGCTGAGGTTGCCTACATTACCATGCACTTAAAAGGTGCAAAACTGAGACATAATAATGAATTTATTAATGAAGAAACGAGTTTAGCAGTTGCTGTGAATACAAAGAAGCTCATTAGAGATGTTAGTGAATTAGCAGGGATTGATTTATCGGAAAATCGCTCTTTATTTGAAGGGCTTGTTACGCATTTAAAGCCAGCCATGTATCGAATGAAACAAAAAATGGGAATCAGCAACCCATTAATAGATAAGATAAAACTGGACTATGCAGATTTATTTGCCATTGTTAAACAGGCAACTGCGAAGGTTTTTCCTCATTTTACTGTTCCAGATGAAGAAACAGGGTATCTCGTTCTGCATTTTGGTGCGGCAATGATGGGCAGGCGAGAGCTTGTTAACTTTAGAACGCTAGTGGTCTGTTCAAGCGGAATCGGCACATCTAAGATGCTGGCAACAAGATTGCAAAAGGAGTTTCCTGAGCTGAGGCACATTCAACATGTATCGGTCATGGAATTTAAAAAGATGAACATAGATGAGTATCAATTAGTTCTTTCTACCATCCCGATTGCTGACTACGAAGCAGATTATATTATGGTTAATCCCTTTTTAAATAAAGAAGAGATTGAGAAGATTCGTTCCTTTATCAATAAATATAAAATCGTGAACAGTTCGGAGGAAAAACTCCCTGTCGCATTCCATACGAATGTGTGTAAAAAGGATCCGGCAGAATTAATGGAGGAAATGAATCATATCCGCGACTATGCTGGAACGATAGCCACTATTCTAAAAGGATTCGTTTTGAACCCAATTTGCGGGTATAACTCAATCAAGGAAATCATAACCGAAGCATGTCTAATGCTCTATCAAGGGAAAAAAATAGAGGATGTTGAAGCGGTTGTTCAGAATATCCTCGATAGGGAAAGGCTTGGGGGAGTGGGGATTCCTGAGACAGGAATGGCATTATACCATACCCGATCAACACATGTGATGGTGCCAAGCTTCAGTATGGCTGCCCTGCAAACACCACTTAAGGTAATAGGGATGGACGATCAGGAAATGGAAATGAACTACTTGCTATTACTGCTGTCACCGAGAAATATTTCGGAACAATCATTAGAAGTATTGAGTTTTGTCAGCTCACTATTAATTGAAAGTGAAGAAAATATAGCTGTTTTTCAATCGGGAGACTATGGAAAAATAGCTGGATTGCTTTCTGCCAGATTAGATCAATTTTTTACCGAGAAATTAAAAGGATTAAGGAGTGTGTAATGATGGAGAAATCGATTTTAGCAAAAGAAAATATTCTATTAAATGCTAGTGTTCGATCGAAGGAGGAAGCGATTCGCTTAACGGGAAGCATCCTCGTGGATAAAGGTTATGTTGAAGCAGCCTATATCGAAAAAATGCTTGAAAGAGAACATTTAACTTCCACTTTCATGGGGAACTTTTTAGCGATTCCGCATGGTACGGAGGATTCAAAGTCATTTGTGAAGGAATCGGGAATTTCCTTTGTTCAAGTACCACAAGGGGTGGACTTTGGTGCTGGAAATATCGTCAAGCTGTTAATTGGCATTGCCGGTAAAGATAACGAGCATTTAGACATTCTTTCGAATATTGCGATTGTCTGCTCAGAAGAGGAGAATATTGAAAAACTGGTTTCTGCAAAGTCAGCGGCTGAAATATTAGCCATCTTTGAAGAGGTGAACCTATAATGATGACTTTGATAAGTGCGCCCGAGTATAACTCAGGGCGTTTTTTGTATTCATCTTTTGGGTAGAAGACGATAGAATGGAAATAGAGTAGAGAAGATATCAGGTATAGTAAAAAAGTTTATCTGGACGAGGAGGCGTTTTTATGAAAAAACTTTGGTATGGCGGCACGATTTACACAATGGGGCAAGAGGGGGAAACGGTCGAAGCTGTTCTTGTTGAGGATGACCGTATTCTTGCAACGGGTTCATTTGCTGAACTTTGCGGACAAGCAGATGAACGAATTGATTTGCAAGGGGCCGTGATGTACCCGGGTTTCGTGGATAGTCATTTGCATATGATTTCCTTAGGTGAAAAGTTAGTTCGGCTGAATTTAGCAAAAGCAGGTTCTGCTGAAGAAATGCTAGAAATGGTCAAAGCAGCCGCGAAGACAGTCCCTGCTGATCAATGGCTGTTTGGCGAAGGCTGGAATGAAAATAACATGGCGGATCAACGCATTCCCACGATCGAGGAGCTTGACGCGATTCGCAAAGAGCCGATTTTCTTAACAAGAGTTTGCCGTCATGTTGTTCTTGGCAATTCTGCCGCACTTGCAGCTGGAGGTATTACGGAGGAAAGTGAGTCTCCAGCGGGTGGGGAAATTGGACGGAATGCCGAAGGAAAACTAAATGGTCTTTTATATGAAAAAGCAAGTGAATTAGTTACGGAAGTGATTTCAAGAGACGGGGAAGCCTATATTGATACATTAACAGAGGAGCTCAACCTGGCTGTTGATACGATGTTGTCCTATGGATTAACCGGTGGTCATACAGAGGAAATGTACTATTTCGGAGAATTTATCAATCCGCTCACAGCCTATCGCCGCGTTATTGGCGAAAAGCATCATTTCAGAGTCAACTTGCTGCGTCATAATGCGGTATTTGAAAAAATGATGAAGGCGAATGTGGAATTTGACGAACCCTTTATTGAACCGGGAGCCATGAAGATTTTTACGGATGGGTCATTAGGCGGTTCAACGGCGGCGTTATCGGAGCCATATGCAGATCAGCCGGATCAGAAAGGGCTGCTAATTCAAACAGATGAACAATTAGAAGAACTAGTGAAGCTTGCGCGACAATATGACGAAGCCGTTGCTGTACATATGATTGGGGATGCAGGAGCAGAACAAATTCTTAATGTAATTGAAAAATATCAAGCCCCGGCCGGCAAACGCGACCGCCTAATCCATGGTTGCGTGCTGCGTGAAGATTTAGTGGAGAGAATGGCGAAGTTACCGGTTGTCGTGGATGTACAGCCAGCATTTGTCCCATCAGATTTTCCATGGGTAATCAATCGACTCGGTGAAGAGCGGCTAGCCTTGGCCTATCCTTGGAAAACCCTATTAGACCGTGGAATTATGTGCGCGGGGGGGACGGATGCCCCGATAGAAGATATTAACCCGATTGCCTCTATTTATGCTGCCGTTGAACGGAAAAAGCCGAATGCAGAGCATAATGGGTATTTACCGGAACAAAAGCTATCACGTTTTGAAGCCGTTCAAATGTATACCATTGGCAGTGCCCAGGCTATTTGCAAAGAGCATGAACGCGGGTTGATAAAAACTGGCTACGTTGCTGACTTTTCAATTTTCGATCGTGATTTATTTGCCGGAACATCAGAAGAAATGCTTGAAGCAAAAGCTGTGAAAACAGTTGTTGCTGGACGAATAGTTTTTGAGCGTGCATGAGACAAAGGAAAAGCAAGGGGTCAGTCCTACGCTGTATCAAGCGGCGAAGGACTGACCCTTTTTTCCATTTCTTCACTCTTGCTTCCATTTCTTCATTCGATACTGTAAGCTTTGGCGGCTTAATCCGAGTGATTTAGCCGCTCTTGAGATATTAGAATCATGTTTTGCTAAAACATGTTCAATATACGTTTTTTCAAATAGCTCCATTTGATCTTTTAGCGGTATAGTGACATCTGAATTTCCTTTAATGAAGGTATCAACAGTGGAAAGAGGCATCATTCTCTCTCTCAGCTGAATTTTGCTCCGATATTGGTAGGGTAAATGGGGGTACATAATGTACTCTTCATCCATCATAATGTTCATAGCCGCCTCAATAATATGTTCAAGTTCACGGACATTCCCATGCCAATCATACTCAAGGAAAGATGATTTGACCTCTCCTGACAAGCCTTTTACATTCATCTGAAATCGTTCATTGTATTTTTCAATAAAATGCTCCACTAATAAGGGAATATCTTCTTTGCGCTCTTTAAGCGGCGGGACAAAGAGGGTCACGACTCCCAGCCGATAGTACAAATCTTTCCGCATCCGCTGATTGGCAATGGCGTCAATGGGATCCTCATTCATATTAGCAATGACCCTAACGTCAACAGGCGTATCCTTCGTATCACCGATTCGTCTGATTACTTTTTCCTGCAGGACGTGAAGCAATTTGGCCTGAAGATTAAGATTTAATGAGTTAATCTCATCCAGCAGCAGTGTGCCGCCGTTTGCCTGTTCAAATAATCCCGGGGTATCAATTGCCCCTGTGAAAGCACCACGCTTTGTACCGAAGAGAAGACTTTCAATTAAATTATCTGGTAAAGCAGCACAATTCTGCGAAATAAATGGCCCGGATAAACGCCCGCTCCCGTTATGAATGCTTTGGGCAAACAGCTCTTTCCCAGTACCCGTATCGCCGATAATCAAAACATACGAAGAGGTTCGGGTTGCCCGTTTAGCCGCTTCAATTACTTCCTGAATGGCAGGACTTGTGCCAATGATATTATCAAACGTATATCTAGTGGATCCTTTTTTGGTCAGATTGCTTTTCATGAGCCGTTCAAGCTTCGTTACATCTTTGGCAATTTCAACAGCACCCTGGAGTTTCTCATCAGTATAAATAGGAATCGTATTGTTTATCGTTGTAATTTCATGACCCTTATTATTAAAATAGGTCTGCTTTACGTTACTCGTTTCTTTGCCTTCATGCAGCGCTTTGACAAGCGTGCTGGATTGGTCGTCTTTAAACATAAATACATCTAATAAGTTTTTATCAATCACATCATGGAGATCCATAGATTCCATTTGCATCATTTTTTTATTATAAATAATGGTTTTGCCCGTTTCGTCTACCGCATGAACACCAACGTCCACTTCGTCCAAAATCCGTTTATACATACGTGTTAAATAGTACAAATCATTTTGTGATTTTTTCATCGTTTCTACCCCTTGTTCCATCCCTTATATCCCTATTTAATCAAATATGGGGTCATAACGCAAAAAAATTTTGCATTATTTTACTGTGGAAAATCAGTTTGTGCAAAACGTATTGGCTTTACACTGACAATTAAAAATCAAATGAAATCTATTCCCAATAATATGGTAAGAGCTTTTTTGCATCACTAGTGCAAAATTATTGTAAAATAGTGCAAAGGAATTTAGCATCTATGGCAAAATAATGTTCTAAAACAAAGGGTTTCATTATTGGTATAGAAATTGCATATATAAATAGATTAAAATAGTGATAATATTAGAAAGATTTGGTCGTTGATAATGTTCCAAGAATGAACTAATCTTTTATAAGCAAGAATCCAAATAGCTTCTTGTGCAAAATTTGCTATTTTAAAACAGTGAATTATATGGGTTTGAAAGCGCATTCTTTCAAAGGGAAGGGAGAAGGATTAATGAATTTACAGGAGAACAATACCACTCATGAACTAAAAAGAACCATGAAGACACGGCATTTGTTTATGATCTCTCTAGGAGGGGTAATTGGCTCAGGGCTTTTCTTAGGTTCAGGGTATACGATTAGCCAGGCTGGTCCGGCAGGTGCAATTCTTTCCTATGTTGTTGGCGGGTTCATCATGTTTTTAACCATGCTTTGTTTAGGTGAATTGTCCGTAGCCATGCCAGTTTCCGGTTCTTTTCAAACGTATACAACGAAGTTTATTGGTCCGGGAACAGGTTTTGCACTCGGTTGGCTTTATTGGCTAGGCTGGTCGGTAACGGTTGCATTGGAGCTGTTGTCTGCAGGGCAGCTTATGCAGCGGTGGTTTCCTGATTCACCTGTGTGGATCTGGTGTGCTATTTTTGCAGTGGTATTATTTTCACTCAATGCGCTTTCAGCTCGCGCCTTTGGGGAAACAGAATTTTGGTTTTCAAGCATTAAAATTTTTGCCATTCTTGCTTTTATAGTCCTTGGCGGGGCGGCAATGTTCGGCTTCATCGACTTGAAAGGCGGACAGCCAGCACCATTTCTTTCAAACTTTACAGCACATGGCTTCCTGCCACACGGGTTTACTGCTTTACTTATTACCATGATTGCGGTTAACTTTTCCTTCCAAGGCACAGAATTAATTGGGATTGCTGCCGGTGAAAGTGAAGAACCGGAGAAGACCATCCCAAAATCAATCAAGCAAACGGTATGGCGCACGTTATTTTTCTTTGTGTTAGCTATTTTTGTTCTCGCAAGCTTAATCCCTATGGAACAAGCAGGTGTTGTGGAAAGTCCCTTTGTCGTCGTTTTTGATAGTATTGGTATTCCTTATGCAGCGGACATTATGAACTTTGTTATTCTGACTGCTTTACTGTCTGTTGCGAACTCCGGACTGTATGCGGCCACCCGGATGTTATATGCGATGTCAAAAGAGAAGATGACGAGTCCTAAACTTACAAAAGTCAATAAACAAGGGGTTCCGTTTAACGCACTAGTGTTAACAATCGGGATTGCCTTATTATCATTATTGTCAGGGTTCTTTGCAGAAGAAACCGTCTTTGTTTGGCTGCTTTCCATTGCAGGATTAGGTGCCCAAGTAGGCTGGATTTCTATCACTGCATCGCAAATTGCCTTCCGCAGAAAGTTCATTCGCGAAGGCGGCAGAGTGGAGGATCTTAAATTTAGAACACCGCTTTACCCTCTGCTTCCAATCATTGCATTAACCTTGAATTGTATTGTATTGACCAGTTTAGCGTTTGACTCCGAGCAGCGTTTGGCTCTATATTTAGGAGTTCCATTTGTCATAGCTTGTTACTTAATCTATCATTTCAAAATTAAAAAGAACCGTGAGCATGACGGCACGGGTGAACAAGAATTACAACTGCAAGAAAATAAAAAAATGGTTATCTAGGAAGCAAGGGTTCTTTCCCTTGCTTCTTCTTTTTATATAGTTTTGCAAGTGCACTTTTTTCAGAAGATTCGTACAAAAGTGCACAAAAAAGTAATAAATTCCTCTTGTTACCAAAGGCCATCCGTATGAAAATTACTAGTAACATACTGGAAATGAAAGGGGAATCACAATGGAACACGCACAGCCACAACCGCTTGAGAAAATAAAAGTCCTTGATTTTACACGTGTATTAGCTGGACCATATTGCACGATGCTGTTAGCAGATATGGGAGCTGAAGTGATAAAAATAGAAAAGCCTGGTACAGGTGATGACACAAGAGGGTTCGGTCCATTTCAAAATAATGAAAGCGGATACTTTGTGTTTTTAAACAGGGGGAAGAAAAGTGTAGCACTCGATTTAAAAAAGCCTGAATCCATCGAGCTTATAATGGAATTAGTGAAGGAAGCAGATGTTGTGATCGAAAACTTCCGTCCAGGTGTCATGAAAAAGCTTGGTTTGGATTATGAAACATTAAAACAAATAAATTCCGGGATTGTTTACGCCTCTATCTCCGGCTTTGGACAGTATGGCCCGTATAGCGGGAGACCTGCCTATGATCTCGTTGCGCAAGCGATGGGCGGATTGGCAAGTATAACGGGGCACCCGAATCAGCCGCCGACACGCGCCGGGGCATCGCTCGGTGATATGAGTGCAGCCTTGTATGCGGCATATGGGATAATGGTCGCTTTATTTCATCGAGAACGAACAGGTGAAGGTCAATATATTGATGTAGCTATGGTTGATTCCATCTTCTCGCTATTAGAAAGTAATGTCATGCGGTATACAGTGGATCAAATTGTTCCTGAGAGAATTGGGAGCCGCCATCCGATTAGTTCGCCATTTGATATTTATAAAGCGCAAAATGGTTATGTCGTCATTGCGGTGGCAAATGATTCGCTTTTTAAACGATTATGTTTAATCATGGATCAGCCAGAACTCGAACAGGATGAGCGATTCTGCAGGGATGCATTAAGAACTGAACATGTGGATGAGCTTAAACCAATCATTGAAGAGTGGCTTCAGGCTTACACGGTCGAGGAAGCGGTAGAACTTATTAACAATGGCGGTGTTCCAAGCTCACCTATATTAAATATTCAAGAGATCTGTGAAGATGAACATATAGCCATTCGGGAAATGCTCGTCGAATTAGAGCATCCTGTTGCAGGGAAAATGAAAATAGTGGGGAATCCGGTAAAGTTCTCAAAAACGCCTGCAGTGATTCAAAGACCAAGCCCTTCTTTAGGTGAGCATACGGATGAAATTCTTGCGAAATATCAAAAGTCCGATCTGAAAAAATAATCGATGAATAGAAGAATAATAGGGGGAATGTAACGTGAATTTCGAATTAACGGAAGAACAGCAAAGTATTCGTAAAATGGTGCGGGATTTTAGCAGGGAGGTTCTGCAGCCTAAGGCAGCGGAATTGGATCAAGAAAATCGCTTTCCAACTGAGCATATCCCCAAGTTGGCCGAACTAGGATTAATGGGAATCGCCTATCCTGAAAAAGATGGCGGAGTTGGCGCTGATTCGATTGCGGAGGCGATCGCTGTTGAGGAGATTACGTATGCCTGCGCTGCCACAGGCTCCATCCTTACTGCCCATTATTTGGGAATTGATGGTCTTTATCTTGCTGCAAACGAGGAGCAACGGAAAAAATACTTAGTGCCGGGCTGTACCGGAGAGAAGTTATTTGCCTTTTGTCTGACTGAGCCAAATGGCGGGACCGATGTTTCCTCGATGAAGACGAATGCCAGGCTTGCAGGTGATGAATATGTCCTGAACGGCTCAAAGATTTTCATCACGAACGGAGCTTATGCGGATACATTGGTTGTATATGCAAAAACTGACACAGAAAAAGGCGCAAAAGGAATCAGTGCCTTCATCGTCGAAAAAGGGACTCCGGGATTATCATATGGGGCTGGGGACGATAAAATGGGGATTCGCGGTGCCCGTACACATGAAATCATCTTTGAGAACTGCCGTATACCAAAGGAGAATCTTGTTGGGAAAGAAGGGGATGGTTTTAAAATCGCGATGACAGTGGTAGACCGGGGGCGTATTGGGATTGCCTCCATGGCGATAGGTCTTTCCAAGGCCGCCCTTGATGCAGCTGTTTCTTATTCAAAAGAGCGCGTTGCCTTTAACCAATCGATTTCGCAGTTCCAAGGACTTCAATGGATGTTTGCTGAAATGGCTGCAGAACTTGAAATCGGCCGCTTGTATACGTACTATGCGGCTAGTCTTAAGGATAAAAAAGGGTACAGATTGTCGAAAGAAGCTTCCATTGCAAAGCTATTTACATCCGAAGCATCTAATCGCATCATTCATAAAGCCGTGCAAATTCATGGCGGTTACGGATTTATGAAGGAATATCCAGTGGAGCGTTTCTATCGGGATCAACGAATTTTGGAAATTTTTGAAGGAACTTCTCAAGTGCAAAAAATGGTCATTGCTAACTATGTCCTAAAATAATTTTATAAATGAAGGAAATCGTCAGGTCTATCGTGAATTAAACCAAGGACATCATTCTAAATATTCTATTTTTTCGTGAAACAAGGGAGAGCGAATCTATGTTTCAAACAATCCAATCACCAATAGGCAAGGAAATTTCCTGCAAAAATTGGGAAACAGAAGCATTATTGCGGCTATTCCTTAATAGCCTTGATCCCCGTGTGGCTGAAAACAGTGATGAATTGATTGTTTACGGCGGCAGGGGAAAAGCCGCCAGAAACAGGCAGGCGATGGAAGCGATCATCCGTGAGTTAAAACAGTTGGATGAAAACCATACATTATTGATTCAATCCGGAAAGCCAGTTGCGACTTTCCGGACTTTTCCGTTTTCCCCACGGGTCATCTCTTCTACTGCAATGGTTGTACCAAATTGGGCAAATGACGAATACTTCACCATGCTGGAAAAAAAGGGCTTAACGATGTATGGACAAGCGACAGCTGCGTCCTGGGCATACATTGGTGTCCAAGGTGTACTGCAAGCAACATTTGAAACGATGAGTGAAATCGCAAACCGGTATTACAATGGATCTTTAAAAGGGAAACTGGTTTTGACCTCCGGGCTTGGAGGAATGGGTTCGCCCAGCCCTTATCCGTAACCATGAATGGCGGAGTCTGTATCGTCGTAGAAGTTGATGAAGGAAAGATAAATAAGCGGCTGGTTAATAATTATTGCGATGTGAAAGTTCATTCACTTGATGAGGCTTTAAAGTTAGCGAAGGAAGCAATAGGGGCGGAAAGGGCACTTGCCATTGCATTGCATGGCAATGCAGCAGATATATTCTGCGAGATGGTCAATAAGGGTGTGACACCGGATATCGTGACCGATCAGACAGCTGTTCATGATTTATTAAATGGCTATATTCCTAGTGGATTAACCTTAGAGCAAGCGTTCTTCCTAAGGGGGAAAAGGCCGGAAAAATATCTGAAAATGGCGGAAGAAACCCTTGTTGCCCATGTGGAAGCCATGTGCAAGCTACAGGACAGAGGGGCAATCGTTTTTGACTATGGAAATAATATTCGGGGTCAAGCATATAAAGCAGGGTACGATCATGCCTTTTCATTCCCTGGCTTTATTTCTGAATATTTACGTCCCCTCTACTGTGAAGGGAGAGGACCATGCCGCTGGATTGCTCTCTCCGGAAACCCAGGGGATATATACAAATTGGATGAAGCGATTTTATCGACCTTTCGAAGCGACGAAAGGGTTTGCCGCTGGATTAAATTTGTTCAAGAAAGAATCTATTTCTATGGATTGCCGGCACGTACTTGCTGGTTGGATTACAATGAACGGAGTCAGATTGGTGAATTAATCAATGATATGGTAGCAAAAGGTGAGCTATCGGCCCCTATTGCAATTACTCGGGATCATTCAGAAGGCAGTACCATGGCTGCTCCAACCAGGGAAACAGAAGGAATGCCGGATGGGAGCGATGCCGTTGCAGATTGGCCGATTCTAAATGGATTGTTAAATGCTGTTTCCGGGGCAACGATGGTCAGCATTCAACATGGCGGCGGGGTAGGGATTGGGAACTCCATTCATTCCGGTATGACGGCAGTAGCGGATGGAAGCTTAGCTTCGTTAAAGAAATTAAAGAATTTACTCACTATTGATCCCGGTTTAAATATCATAAGACACGCAGATGCCGGCTACATAAAAGCGAACAACAGAGCGCGGGAGCTGGGCTTAAAAAGGCCTTTATAGCACTATATGCTGTTTCATTTAGCAAAGAAAGGTTGTGTTGAATTGAAGTCCAAGGTTTTAATCGTATCTGAAGATGAGTCTCTTTTAAAGAAAATGGAGCATGTAAATGAACTGCTTCATTCTCCCTTTTCTATTAAAAAGGTAAATTCGTTCCTTGAAAAGGATATAGAATACGATCCAGCCGAACCGGCTCTTGCAATCTTTTTTGATTTAGATAATAAAACGGCCAAAGAACAAAATGCCCTATTAGAAGGGATGGAGTACCAAAAATACCCCCATGTAATCGTGATGAACGTCCATTTTAGTCATGACGAAATCAGAGGCTTTTTTAAAAATGGTGTATTTGACTGTCTAAAAAAACCAATAAATGAAGAGGATATTTACAAGCTTTTCCTGGAATTGATCAAAGGAGGATCGCAGTCTCCAATTTCGACGCCTGCTAACCAAGAGATGGAGCACGTCAAAGACGATGTAAAGAGGAGTTTAGCGTATGATTTAATCTTTGGAAATGTTAAACATTCCAAGAAAATATGGGACCGGAGTCAACTTGCAGGATTATCTACCATACCTAATACATGTATGACCATCTGTATAGATAACTATCACCGATTAATGGAAAATAAGAGTGAGTCATGGGGGCAAACGATTAGAAAGGATATTATAAAGTGTGTCGATAAATATTTTGACCACAACCAAGTGGAGGATATGATCGTCATCATTAATGGGCCGGAAAAGGTAAATGTTCTCTTATCATTACCCGTGCTAAATAAAATAAAAGAGTTTAAGAAATTATCGACCATACATGCTGAAAAAATAAAGATAGATATTAAGGAAGGTACAGGATATTCGGTAACCATTGGTGTTGGGAACTATTATGAGGATGCTAGAAATCTCCATTTATCCTATCAAGAATCATTGCAGGCGCTTGCTAATAAATTTTTTACGGGGAGCAATGCCGTCATTCACTATGGAGATGTAGAGCCTTTTACGAATGAAATCGATCTTTTACAGATGAAAGAAATCGCTGTTATGGCAAATCAGTTAACGATAGGGGATTTCGACGGAGTAAAGAAAAGTTTAAACAGTGTCATAAGAATTATATCCTCCCAAAGAAATATAAATCCCAACTTATTCAAATTGCAAACCTTAGATCTACTTTCTACACTTGCACATGCCGCCATCAATGGGGGGGCACACCTGAAAGAAGTCCTGACGA
The DNA here is from genome assembly GCF_049463095.1 of Neobacillus sp. 19. Classification (NCBI taxonomy): domain Bacteria; kingdom Bacillati; phylum Bacillota; class Bacilli; order Caryophanales; family Bacillaceae; genus Neobacillus; species Neobacillus sp. 19. The sequence continues at coordinate 39,176 of NZ_JBMPZU010000099.1, forward strand.
CCCAATTACAATATGCCAAAGAACTGCTTCTCCTGGAAAACCTGGAGCAGATTTGCCAATGGTTTTATGAAGTGGTCAATCAACTTTTAGAACATATCGTAAGCAATCATAATGAAAGTATGCTAAAGTCGGTCCAAAAGGCATTAATGTATATTAATCATCATTTCACAGAAGAAATCTCCCTGGAAAGCGTAGCAAAGCAAGCGCACTTAAGTCCGAATTACTTTAGCAATATTTTCAAAAAGACAACGGGCTCCTCCTTTATTGAATATCTTACTCATTTGCGGATCGATAAAGCGAAATCGATGCTGATGGATTTAAACTGCACCATTTATCAAATTTCTGAAGACGTCGGCTATAGAAATTCACGCTATTTCAGCAGGGTGTTTAAAGCATATATGGGTATGACCCCAAGTGAGTTTAGGAATTCCATGTTAGTAACAAATATTTCAAGCAGGGGATCAACAAGCTAAGAGGCACATGAACCATTCATGCGCCTTTTATTTATATATCCAAGGTTTCGATGAACCGGCTGGCAGTCTTTGAAAGCGGCCGATCCTTTAACCAAATTACGGAGGATTCAGTGTAGAATGGGTAATCTGAGATCTCCATTACTCTTATGAATTTAGTTGGAATATAGGTTATTAGACTCTTTGGCAGGATCGTGGCTCCAATTCCCGCAAAAACAAGCATGAGAAGTGTAGCGGCATCAGGGCATTCACAAACAATATTTAAATCGATGCCAATTCGGCTGCATTCATCAATGACCATTTGATGATAGCTTCTCTCTTCTTTACCGTTATGTAAAAGTAAAAGGGGCATTTCCTTTAATTCACTTAAGTGAATGTTTGTCTTTGAATCAGGCAGCTCCCATATTGGAGGCATGACGAGAACCAATGGTTCCTTTGGTAAACGAATAATTGAAAAAATATCTCTTTTGAAGGGAGAACGTAATATAGCGAGTTCAATCGTTCTATTTTCCAATTGTTCAATTAATTTCGAAGGGCTTTCCTCCCAAATCTTAAAAATAACTTGGGGATACCTTTCCCTGAATTGATATATTTTTTTAGAGAGAAATGGCAAACAAGAAATGTTTGTCCCAATAGTTAACAAACCCCGTAAGCCCTCTCCGGTGTCCTTTACCTCTGTGATCGTTTCTTCCAGTTGATTCAGAATGCTCTCAGCTCTTCTATATAACGATTTTCCCGCCTCAGTCAGGTTCATATTTCGGCCGTTTCTTTCGAACAAGGTCACACCCAGCTCTTGTTCTAATAATTTTAGTTGCCTGCTCAGGGGGGGCTGTGCCATATGGAGTCGCTGGGCTGCACGAGTAAGCTGACTTTCTTCAGCGATGACGACAAAGTAGCGAAGTTGCCTGATATCCATTTATGAAAGCCTCCTTCTATACTTTTATTATATATATTTATAACAATTTAAATAGTTTTTTTCTATTATTTAGAATGTTATTATTATATAAGTTAGAATTATTTAAAAATACAAAATATTCATTCGGCATTTAAGAAAGAGAGGTTGATAGAGAAAGGGTCAATCTTAAGTGAAAAATGTAAATGTAAGGGCAATTTCACTGTATGAATGGGTCGAGAAATCCATTACGGCTGAAAAATAAATAATAGGGGGATGGTAGTGAATGAAAAAACTTTGGATAATCGTTTTGCTTATTGTTATGGTAGTAGCGACTGGATGTTCAAATAACACATCGGGAAAAGAAGAGAGTAAATCCGGTGAGAAGTTATCTATAGCCGTCTCCACATGGGTAGGGTATGCCCCACTTTATATTGCTAAAGAAAAGGGGATTTTCAAAAAGAATGGCATTAATGTCGAATTGGTAAAGATGGAAAGCGTCTCTGACAGAAGAAGCTCAATGGCCGCAAACCGTATTCAAGGTTTTGCTACCACTGTAGATTCCCATGTTGTTACCGCAGCAAGTGATCTCCCAGTCGTACAGGTAGTAGCACTGGACGATTCTTATGGCGGGGATGGAATTGTAGCAAACAAAGAGATTAAAAGTTTGAAAGATCTTGTTGGAAAAACGGTAGCTGTACAAACGGACGGAGGAGCAAGCTTCTTTTGGTTCCTTTATCAATTAAATCAAGAGGGAATCAACTTTAAGGATATTAAGACGCAAAACATGACAGCTGGTGATGCGGGGGCAGCATTCGTAGCAAATAAGGTAGATGCGGCTGTTACATGGGAACCGTGGCTAAGTAAAGCAAAGGAGACTACTTTTGGAAGCGTTCTCACATCAAGTGACCAAACTCCGGGCGTTATTGCTGATACTATTGGGCTGCGAAAGGACTTTGTTGAGAAAAATCCAAAAGTGGTAAAGGCGTTAGTGAAATCCTGGTACGAAGCATTAGACTACATTCAAACGGATAAGGAAGATGCGATCGGGATCATGGCAAAGGCGATGGGGCAATCGAATGAAGAGCTTGAGGAATCATTAAATGGTGTTCGATTCTATGACCAGGAAAAAAATAAAGAATATTTCGGTACGAAAGAAAATCCAGGGAAATTGAATGAGCTTACAACTTTAAGTTCTAAATTATGGGTGGAGCTAAAGTTAATCGATAAAGAGCCAAATATCGATGAACTTATTGATTATTCATTTGTTCATTAAAGAGGGGGGAGATCCTATGGAAAAGGTGGCTAAAAATGAGGAGCTAGGTAATCAGGTGCCTCTACTGCCCTTTCAAAACGAACGAAAGGGAACACCTAGAAGAAGAAAGTGGCTTCAGCCGCAGGAAAACATACCACATACATTATATATTTGGGTCAGCATATCAAGTATCGTCATCTTATTCGTCATCTGGTCCTTGTTAACGTATACCGGAATAGTAGATCCACTTTTTCTGCCGACTCCAACCCAGATTATCCAATCGGGCATTACGCTATTTACTGAATTTGGGTTCATCAATGATATCGGGATTACAATCTATCGTGTGCTTGCCGGCTTTTTAATTGCGGTGATCATTGGGCTGCCGCTTGGCATATTAATGGGAACATTTAAAGTGGTGGAGGCCTTTTTTGAACCAGTCATTTCATCTGTACGGTACATGCCGGCATCTGCGTTCATTCCGCTTTTTATCTTGTGGATTGGTGTAGGCGAGATGGAGAAAATTACGATCATATTTGTTGGAACGTTCTTTTCGCTTGTCCTTATGACGGCGGTTGAAGTGTCAAATGTTCGAAGGGAGCTTTTAGAAGCTGCCTATACACTTGGGACTTCTACCTTTGGCGTATTACGTTCTGTCATTCTTCCGGCAGCTATTCCAGGTATTATGGAAACAATCAGGCTTATCCTTGGCTGGGCATGGTCTTATATTATTGTCGCGGAACTTGTCGCTTCAGCATCAGGGATTGGAAGCTTAATTCTGGAATCCCAGCGAATGTTGAAAACGGGTAATATCATTTTTGGAATCTTGACAATTGGAGCGTTAGGTTTGCTCTCAGATTTAATCTTAAAAGTGTCAATTCGAAAACTGTTCCCATGGAATTATGGAAGGTGAGGATAGGATGCTGAATCCGAAGGTACAAATTGATAATGTCACAAAAATATTCTCAGGTAACAGGAAGCATTCTCAAGTACTGGCAGTAGATCATGTCAGCCTGAACATTATGACCAACGAGTTTATTACCATCCTTGGTCCATCTGGATGTGGAAAATCTACCCTGCTGCGGATTGTGGCAGGACTTGAGGAACAGTCCTCGGGTCAGGTGTACCTTGATGGACATGAGGTTAACGGGCCATCTTCCAATAGGGGAATGGTTTTTCAGGCTTATTCCTTATTTCCATGGCTGACGGTGGAAGAAAATATCCAATTTGGATTGAAGAATAAAGGAATGAATGCTGCCCGGCGTAAAGAAATTGTTAAGGATTATATTGAATTAGTCAGGTTGACAGGTTTTGAGAAGCATTATCCTAAGCAGCTCTCTGGAGGAATGCAGCAGCGCGTCGCCATTGCAAGAGCTTTGGCGAATGACCCGGAGATTCTGCTGCTTGACGAACCATTTGGAGCGCTTGACAATCAGACCCGGACCCTAATGCAAGAGCTATTGCTGGAAATTTGGGAGAAGTCGAACAAAACCATTTTATTTATTACACATGATGTCGAGGAATCGATTTTCCTTGCCAACAGAGTCATTGTGATGACCTCAAGACCCGGCAGAATTAAAGCGGATATTCCAATTGAGCTTGAGCATCCTCGTCCATATAATATTAAAATGGCACCTCGTTTTCTTGAGTATAAAGAGCAGCTGACAGAATTGATCCGTGAGGAAAGCTTGAAGGCCATGATGGAAGTGAAATAGGCAAGTGGACCAAAGGGGAAGCTTAACTATTTGGACCCGCGATTTTTATAAAAAGGGGAGATAGATTTGTCTCAAGACCTATGGCGTAGAAGCGGAAGAAAGTTAAAGCCATATATACCCGGAAAAGCGATAGAAGAGGTAAAACGGGAATTGGGATTAGATGAAATCATTCGACTGGCTTCGAATGAAAATCCGTTTGGCCCGTCACCAAAAGCAGTGCAGGCTATGCAATTGGCCTTGCAGGAAAGCCAGTTATATCCTGAGCCAACAGGCAGGGAGCTTAGAGAAAAATTAGCGGGAATTTATCAACTCGCCCCCGATCAATTTCTAGTGGCAAATGGCGGGGATAATGTTATTACCTTAATTGGAACGGCTTATATTAATCCAGGTGATGAGGTTATCTATTGCACCCCTACGTTTCCTGCATATAGAACGATAACCTTGCTCATGGAAGGGATTCCTGTAGAGATTCCAGTGACTGAGGATTACACCTATGATCTGGACGGAATTCTCGCATCCATAAATGAAAATACCAAATTAATTTTTATCTGTAATCCTAATAATCCGACTGGAACCATTATAGAAGAAGACAAACTCGAGGCATTTCTGAAGCAAATACCATCACATGTGATCGTCGTGCTTGATGAAGCATATGTTGAATTTATTAACCGGGAAGGATACCGTACAGGAATTGATTTTGTCAAGGAAGGGTATCCGGTTATCTTTATACGTACATTCTCAAAATTGTACGGGTTAGCCGGAACGAGAATTGGCTACGTAGCTGGGAATGAAGAGTATATCGAGGCTATACGGGCAGTAAGAGAACCATTTGCTGCCAATCGAATGGCACAAGCAGGGGCAATTGCGGCTTTAGACGATATAGAATATAAACAGAAAAGTTTACAAGAAAATAAGCGAGAGGCGGAAATGCTGATCAAGGAACTGAGCGCTTTAGGGTTTAGCGTGACCGAAACACACGCAAATTTTCTGTTTGTCGATGTAAAAGAAGATGGAATGAAGCTATCGGATGCGCTCATGCGGGAAGGAATCCTTATTCGACCATGCGCAGCGTGGGGATTGCACACATATGTCCGTATTACCATTGGGACTGCGGAGCAGAATAAACGTCTAGTAAACTCGTTACGGAAAATCGGCCAGAAACTGCCCACATCATAATAAAAAAGGAGGAGATAAAGTGAAGGATGGAAGGCATTTAGTTTGGATCTTAGACGATGAATGGATTGATCATCAAATGGAAAAGGGAATCTATCAACAAGAGGGCTTTGAGGTAAAAGTAACACGCTCGGAGACGTTTGAGGAAGACCTCCCACTCTATGCGCCCTATGCGGACGGGGTAGTTGCTCAAGTTGGATTCCCATGTAAGGCTGATCTTATTGATAAACTGCAATCATGCAAGGTTATAGCTATTTCAGGGGTGGGCTTTAATCATGTTGATTTGGAGGCAGCCACTAACCGGGGAATTATTGTCTCAAATGTACCCGATTATTGTTCGGAAGAGGTTTCAGATCATACGATTACACTAATGCTGGCGGTCACTCGCCGCATCACTGCCTATAACCAAAAAGTGAAAGAGGGAAAATGGGATCCACTCGATACACTGCCCATTCGCCGGTTCAGGAATAACACCGTAGGATTGCTGGGCTTTGGCCGGATTGCCCGGATAGTAGCAGCAAAGCTTAAATCATTTGGTGTCCGCCTATTAGCCTATGATGAGTATGTTTCTGCAGAAACCTTCGATTCTTATGGGGTAGAGTCAGTATCGTTAAACGAATTGCTGCAGCAATCTACCATTCTAAGTTTACATGTACCACTTACATCGGAAACAGAAAACCTTCTAAACTATGAACGCCTCAAAATGCTGCCTAAAGGAGCGTTCATTATTAACACATGCCGCGGTGGTGTAATAAATGAGGTTGATTTAAAGAAGGCAATTAATGAAGGGCATATAGCAGGGGTAGGGCTCGATGTGCTGGCAAAGGAACCACCTGAACTGGACCATCCGCTCCTGACAATGGAAGAGGTTTTCGTTACACCGCATTCCTCCTACGTTTCAGAGGAATCCCTAACAGAGTTAAAGCGCAGGACCTGTCAGATTATTATCGACGGAGCCAAGGGAATACCACTTACTTATTCTTTAAATCAGGTTAAGGTGAAACTTTAAGTAATTTAGGGGGGGTTCCCCGCTGCGATAATGCGGCGGGGAACCCCCCTTTTTTCATATGTTAAGACAAGGGATTTTCATTTAAATAGCCGTTCCTGTTATAATGTAATTAATTCATTTGGAAGGAGACCTCTCAGGTGCGTTATTTGTTTATCTTGATTATTGCGATTCCTGCGGCAGAGATAGGGTTACTCCTTTTTTCCGGAAAAACGCTCGGAGTTTGGCCGACATTACTACTCATTATATTGACAGGTGTAGTTGGAGCGTATTTAGCAAAAAGAGAAGGCCTGCAAACCATTCAGAAGGCGCGTGTGCAGCTGCAAAACGGTCATATTCCAGGTGAAGCGTTATTAGATGGGATTTGTATATTGGTAGGCGGTATCCTGCTGCTTTTGCCGGGATTTATTACAGACATTGGCGGCTTTTTCATGCTATTTCCGCCAACAAGACGTGCAATTAAATTCCTCATGATTAATTCTTTGCGGAAAAAGATACAACGAGGCAATATAAAAATCATTAAATGAAAAACGCCAACTTCTCAATCGCTGGGAATTGGCGTTTTTTGGCGAAAAGGGCACGGTTAGATGACTTAATGATAAAATTTGGAATATTTGATATATTATTCATAATGGAAGTGTAATAAGGTGAAGGAAAAGGGAGGGAAAATGAATATGCCAAATTATTTGGGCAGGCCTAAATTAAAAATTCCTAAGTCAAAGAGTGAATGGATTTGGGATTTTATCGGATATTTATGTTTTTTGGGATCAATCATTGTGTTGCTTTTCGTTTGGAAAACACTGCCTGAAGAAGTACCTGGGCATTATAATGCAGCCGGTGAGGTGGATCGGTGGGGCTCCAAGTGGGAGCTTCTTATATTACTTTTTGTAGGGTTATTCATTGCAATTTTAATGGCGGTACTAGAAAAATTCCCTGAGGTACATAATTATCCTAAACGCTTTAATGAATCAAACGCCGAACAGTTTTATTTACATAGCCGAAGGCTGGTTAATCAGTTGAAAAATATCTGTCTCATTCTTTTTTCGCTCATTTTAATTGAATCTATTTCCATTGCTTTAGGCTGGGGAGCCAGGTTTGGTGTATGGTTTTTACCGCTCACGCTTATTGGAACAGGGATTCCAATAGTAATTGGAATGCTGAAACTAAAAAGAATTAACTAATCGAAGCATCAGAACCTCCTCTTGCTTCCATCTGCAGGAAATTATATAATTATTCATATATTTTTGAAATTAACAGCGTTGAGAAGGAAAAGTAAATAGGGCAGTATTTGATAGAGAGCTTCTGATGGTGGAAATGAAGTAAATGAACCCTTTTGAAAATGACCTTTGAGCTTCGCACCGAACGCTTCTAGCTAGTAGGCTGCGACGGGAATGGCACTCGTTATTACAGCAGCAGTATCTCTGAAAAAGACGTACTGATGGAGGCAAATAGTGTGAGCTATTTGTAAATGTAGGTGGTAACACGGGTATTCTCGTCCTAATCGTATTGATTAGGGCGTTTTTTTATTTCATTTTTTGGGAGGAATCTAAAATGACAATCGTAATCGGAGGGGCATGGCCTTATGCCAATGGATCGTTACATCTAGGCCATATTGCGGCACTGTTGCCAGGAGATATTTTAGCAAGGTATTACAGGCAAAAGGGAAAAAAGGTCCTTTACGTATCAGGAAGTGACTGCAATGGCACACCAATTTCAATTCGGGCTAATCAAGAACAAACAACAACGGAGATTATCGCAAACCGATATCATGAGGAGTTTTCTGAGTGCTTTAAGGAACTGGGCTTTACCTACGATCTTTATACAAGAACGGATGCAAAACATCACCATGAATCCGTTCAAGAGATATTTCTAAAATTGATGGAAAATGGTTATTTATATACGAAGAAGATTGAACAAGCATATTGTGAACATGATAAGCAGTTTCTGCCGGATCGTTTTGTGGAAGGGATTTGCCCGAATTGTGGGGCCAAAGCAAGAGGTGATCAGTGCGATAATTGTTCGAAAATTCTTGATCCACTGGATTTACTTGAAAAACGCTGTAAAATTTGCGGAAATGAGCCAGTTATTAAGGAAACGGAACATTTTTATTTTGCCTTTAGTCAATTGCAACAGGAGTTAGAGGATTTTGTCAACAAAGCAGATAAGGAGCAGCGCTGGCGGGAAAATGCTGTGGCGTTAACGAAAAGATACTTGCATGAAGGCGTTCCAGATAGAGCTGTTACCCGAGATTTGCCAAATGGTGTGGATGTTCCTGTTGTAGGATTTGAAGGGAAGAAAATTTATGTCTGGATCGAAGCTGTTGCGGGATATTTAACGGCTAGCTTAGAATGGGCTAAACAAAATAGTGTAAGCATTGACCAGCTATGGAATGAGGATTCAGTATCTTATTATGTTCACGGTAAGGACAATATCCCATTCCATACGGTTATTTGGCCCGCTATCTTAATGGGTATTAAGAGCAAAACTTTGCCGACGCATATTATTTCGAATGAATATCTAACATTGGAGAAAAGAAAGTTATCCACGAGCCGAAATTGGGCCGTCTGGGTTCCGTACATTTTAAGTAAATACGATCCCGACTCTATTCGCTATTTCTTAACCATCAATGCTCCGGAAAGTCGAGATACCGATTTCTCATGGCGTGAATTTATCTACAGCCACAATAGTGAGCTGCTTGGGGCCTATGGAAATTTTGTTAATCGCACGTTAAAGTTTATTGAAAAATCGTTTGATGGTAACATACCGCAAGCTGAAGTAGATACGCAGATTAAGAAAAATACGATTGATCTTTTCACTACTACTGGTGACTTAATTGAAAAAGGGCATTTTAAACAGGCCTTAGAGGGGATTTTTCAATATATCCGTCGTGCCAACCGTTATTTTGATGAACAACAACCATGGATTCAAGTAAAGGAAAACCCAATTAATGGCGATGTTACGCTGGCAACCTGTACCTATATCATTTTGAATTTAGCGCAATTACTGCAGCCATTTTTGCCCTTTTCTTCAGAGAAAATTCGAAAAATGTTAGGTGTCTCAAAGGTTGACTGGCATGAACAACACCAACTGCCAGAAAAATTAGAATCTGTCTTACCATTATTTGATCGGTTAGATATTCATTTGATTGAAAACGAATATAATCACTTGATAAAATCCTCAAAGTTATAATTTTTCTTAAACTATTCTAAATTCCTCTAAAAGACGATCTGGAAGATTGTGCTAAAATGGATGAAGAGCATAAATATTCCAGATTGAGAGGGATTGGTCAATAATGAGGAGCAAGGGGGAAAAAATGAAAACTAAAATCAGCATGCTTAATGATTACATAGAAAATTTGGCTGCCCACAATTATTTTAATGGGGCAGTTCTTGTTGGTTATAAAGGAGAAGTCCTGTTAAAGAAAGGGTTTGGATTCTCGTCTTTTCAGTATGATCTTCCAAATACGCCTGCTACTAAATTTCGTATTGGTTCATTAACGAAAGCATTCACCGCGATGGCGATTGTGAAACTGCATGGCAAAGGTGCTTTAAACCTTGACGATTCTCTCGATCCGTTTTTTCCGGATTATCCGAAGGGCGCTTCGATGACAATCCGCCATTTATTGAACCACTCATCGGGAATAGCAAACTTTACCTCTACACCGGATTATTGGACAAAGACGATGAGACTGCCGGCAACTTTGCAGGAGGTGATTGAATCGTTTCAGTCAATGCCGCTAGAGTTTGAACCCGGCACTAACATGAGTTACAGCAACTCCGGCTATTTATTATTAACAGCTATAATTGAAAAAGTTTCCGGGATGGAGTTTGCCGATTTTCTACAAAAGGAAATTTTCGATGAACTGGGTTTAACAAGCACTGGGGTTGATAACGGACGATCAATCGTTAAGTCACTGGCACAAGGCCATACTGTTTGGGAAAAAGTCGTTCATACAGATTACATCGACATGTCGTTCCCATTAGGCGCCTACGGGATGTATTCAACTGTTGAAGATTTATATCAATGGTGTCAGGCACTCTTGAAAAATTCATTAATTGATAAGAATTTACAGGATCAAATGTATACAAGCACAAATGGGTATGGGTTTGGCTGGTTCATCGAGGACGGTGCCCATAAGGAGGTAAGTCACTTCGGTGATATCAATGGCTTCGTCAATCAACTCGTGATGTATCCGGAAGAGGAACTGGTTGTGATAGTGTTAAGTAATATCAATATTACACCGGTTATGCAAATTAGCGGCGACCTAATTCGTATTGTTTTTGGAAAAGAGGTTGAGGGATTTCCACCGTTTAAACCGTTAAAGATAGAGAGTAAAAACCTAGTTGGGACGTATTTGAACGGTGAAGAGACTGTATCTATAAGTTTTGACAAAGAGCTTTATGCCATTGTTCCAAAATTGTACGGGGTGCCGTATAAGTTTAAACTGCTTCCAACCGAGGCAGATCAAGCAAGAGTCGTCTGCAAAAGCGATTGGATCCACGATACGTATATCTTCCGATTGAATGATAACGGACTGCCACTATCAATAGAATTAATAGACTCATATGGTGCCAGAACTGAGTTTGTTAGAGATAAATAAAAATAGGAAAGGGTGAGGCTGGGGTTGAATAAAAACAGAATAAAAATGCTAGTTCCAATCGTTTTATCCATTGTTATTCTTATAAGTGGAGTGATTAGATTCCTCCAAATGAAAAGTAATTATGAGGCAAATCAGATTAAATTAGAAGCATGTATTGATATTGGGGGAACAGTGGTGATAGAACAGAAACATGTTCTAGCTCTTTCCTCCGCTACATGTGAAGAAAGTTAATCCATATCTTGATTAGATTTACTAGTCAAAAGACGAATCAAACGTTTGATTAAAATTCTAAGGTCCTATACAGGACTGTCGAAAAAACCAATCAAACGTTTGATTAACTGTATGGATCAGTTGGTATGGCTAGCCTGAGGAAATTAATCAATTGATTGATTAAAAAATTTATGGCGATATGGAAATTACCCAATCCTATTCCTCGTAGATCATTTTTCGCGTCATACCGCCATCTACGACAAGGTTAATTCCTGTAACAAAATCATTTTCTGTGGATGTCAAATATAAGCAGGTTCGGGCAATATCTTCTGGTTTTCCCACCCGCTTTGAGAGATGCTGGTCATGATCCTGGGGGCTTAATTTTGAATAATCACCAGTTTCAATCCAACCGGGAGAAATAGAATTTACGGTAATATGATCATTGCTCAATGAAGCCGCGAGCGCATGTGTAATAGCAATAATTCCGCCCTTTGTGGCGGCGTACGATTCTGAATTAGGCTCTGACATGATGGCTCTTGTGGAGGCAATATTCACAATCGAGCCGCCATCCTTGTTATGACGCATATATTTTGCTGCTTCACGTGATCCCAAGAAAACACTTCTTAAGTTTGTGTTCATCACATCGTCCCAATCTTCTAAAGTTAATTCAAATGGAGACTTGAATATTGCTTTCCCTGCATTATTGATTAAAATATCAATTTGACTAAACGTTTGATGGGCTAGTTCCATTAACCGAACAATATCCGTTTCTAGTCTTACATCTGTTTGTACGAAAATGGCCTCTCCGCCCAGTTCCTTTATCGTACTGGCTGCACTAGCCCCTGCTTTTTCATCTATATCCGCAAGGATGATATTGGCTCCTTTTTCCGCATAAAGTAAAGCGATCCCCTTGCCAATCCCATTTCCGGCACCTGTTATGACCACAGTTTTTTTAGAAAAGTTCATTGTACACATCCTTCATTAAATACATTAACTTACTATGTTTTAAGATAGCACAAAACAGGGAATAGATTCCTAAAACATGCAATTTATTACTAACCAAACATTTGATTGAATGGGCTCTTTAAGATAAAATTGCTCCGGAAAATAGCAAAAGTGTCTTTAATAAGGCCTCTTAAAGACAAAACGGTTCTGGAAAATAGCAAAAGTGTCTTTACTAGGTTTTCTATATACAAGGAATGTCTGCATTAAAAAAACTAACCAAACGTTTGATTGAATGGCTGATTTGTTGGTATGACTAGGATGGGAAAATTAATCAAACGATTGATTAACTATTAATAGCGTGTTAATAGTACTCTTTTTGTCAATGTTAGATTCTTAAAAAGGCCGATTATGGTGTAAAATAAATCATTATCAGAGAAACAGGAGCACAACATATGATAGACAAACAAAAGATGATCCCTTCATTATCGTCGAATTCTGTTCGATTGGGCATATTGTTAGCCATAGTGGGCGGTTTTTTAGATGCATATACTTTCATTAGCAGGGACGGGGTATTTGCGAATGCCCAAACAGGAAATATCGTATTATTAGCGGTGAAAGTGGCAAATGGCGAGTGGAGGGGTTCGTTTCTTTTTATTTTGCCTATTCTAGCTTTTATTCTTGGGGTTTTGGTATCCGAAATAGTGAAGATTCCTCATATAAGGCAAGTGCTGCATAGCTATAGACGTTCCATCCTCATCTTAGAGTGCCTTGTCCTGGTCGTTGTCGGTATTTTGCCAAATAGTGTGCCAAATATCGTGGTAACCGTGAGTATATCATTTGTATCATCATTACAAATCTCCACTTTCAATAAATTAGACAAATGGGCTTACAATTCAACGATGACAACCGGGAATCTCCGAACAGCAACACAAGCAGCCTATGCGGCCTTTATCGAACATAACCAGGAGGCAAAAAGACAGTTCAAAGAATTCTTTGGAATCATTCTTTCTTTTCTATTTGGTGCCATGACAGGGACGGTTTCGACCACCTATATTGGGAATACATCTATTTGGATTGCATCAGGGTTTTTAGTGATCGCAATAGTTTTATATCACAGGGATAAGGGATATTTGAGGAGACCATTCATACCAAAAGAATAAAACAGAGGTGCGATCACCTGCTTCAAATAATTGAAATCCTAGTCCTCTTTGTTTCATGTTCTTGTTTATTGCGAGTTTGAAGCCAATAACGACTATTGGATGCATTTCTTAAACTTTTGTAACAAGATTTGAAGCTAATACCCCCTATTGGCTGCATTTCTCAAACTTTTGTAACAAGATTTGAAGCTAATACCCCCTATTGGATGCATTTCTCAAATTTTGTGAGAACGTCTAAAATTTTGTGTAAATGGTTATACTTGCCAACTAAGGAGATGATCATTTATGCAAAATTTTGGGGATATGACGATTAAGGAATTGGCTAGCCAATGTGAAACCGTGGATGATATTCAAGCCATGATTAAGGGCCTCTTTAAGGAAACTCTACAACAGGTTTTTGAAGCTGAAATCGAGAATCACCTCGGATATGCAAAAAATGACGTAAGAGGGAATAACTCGGGAAATAGTCGCAACGGGTTTAAATCGAAGACGATTAAATCCAAGTTTGGTGAGACTAAATTAAGCATCCCAAGGGATCGTAATGGAACATATGAACCTCAAATTATTAAAAATTACGAAACCTCAATCAATGGTTTAGAGGATCAAATTATTGCTCTTTATTCCAAAGGAGTGTCAACGAGGGACATCGAAGCACATATGAAGGATATTTACGGTATTGACGTTTCACCAAGCTTGGTGAGTAAGGTGACTGATAAAGTTTTACCCATGGTTGTTGAATGGCAGACCCGTCTACTAGACCCTGTTTATCCGATTGTGTTTTTAGATGCCATCCATTTCAAGGTGAAACATGAAAATAGGATCATCAGTAAAGCTGCTTACACGGTATTAGGCATCAATTCGGAAGGTGTTAAGGACATTCTTGGCATTTGGATTGGCGAAAACGAGAGTGCAAGTTTTTGGTTGAATGTGTGCCAGGAGTTAAAAAGTCGTGGTGTCCAGGACATCTTAATTGCCTGTAAGGACGGGCTTTCTGGCTTCTCTGAGGCAATCAACGCGGCCTATCCAAAGACCACTATTCAGTCGTGTGTTATTCATGAATTACGTAATAATGTTAAGTATGTTCCAAATAAAGACCGTAAGGCCGTTATGGATGATTTAAAGAAAGTCTATAAGGCTGTTACTCTTGAAAAGGCTGAAATTGCCTTTGACGAATTTAAGGGGACATGGGGCAAAAAATACCCTGCTGTTGTGAAATCTTGGGAGGCTAATTGGCTCGAACTTACTGCCTTCTTCTCGTACCCTGTAGAGATTAGGAAACTAATCTATACCACGAACACGATAGAAGCCTTCCATAGACAATTGAGAAAAGTCACGAAAACCAAGACCGCTTATCCTACCGACAATGCACTCAAAAAGATTGTATATCTGGCTACAGTGGGTGTTACGGATAAATGGACTAATCCTATTCCGGGTTGGATAGAATGTAGACAACAGTTTGAGATTATGTTTGAAGGGCGGCTTGGGAAGTAATTCTGTAAGTTACCCTTTATAGAGTTAGGGCTACGCCCTAAGGGTTTATCGCTTTTGTTCTCCCAAAAGGAAAAAGAGAGGAAAATTCCCCTCTCCTTTTGTACAGAACCCTATTAGGTGCTCGGGTTGCTCCCCAGCATTGCCCTATCCCCCTAGTAGGTAAGAACATTGTAATGTCAGTATAGTCTAAAATAAGGTAATTCAACCATTTACACAAAATAATTTACATTCCCATTTTTGTAACAAGATTTGAAGCCAATAGCCCTTATTGGATGCATTTCTCAAACTTTTATAATGAGTTTTGAAGTCAATAGCCCCTATTGGATGCATTACTCAAACTTTTTTAATGAGTTTTGAAGCCAATAATCCCTATTAGATTCATTTCTCAAAATCTCTTGACAAGATTTGAAGCCAATACCCCCGACTGTTTATTCCTAATGCAATTCCAATCTAGAGCCGTCAATCATTCCTGGGAGCTTGCTCCATATACCTTTCCTTATGAGCGATAATTTCATCTCTTAGCATTTGCAGTTGTAAAATTTGCTCATTAATATCCTGAATCTTCCGGTCTGCATGCTGAATAATTCTTTTTTTCTCTTCTACTCCTTCAGGGTTTGCTTCGTACAGCTCAATCATTTCCTTAATTGCCTGCAGACTAAATCCCAGTTTTTTACCGCGAAGAATTAATTTTAGCCGTACTCGTTCACGGTTCGTATAGCTGCGCTGCTTCGTTAAACGATCGCGCGATTCTGACGTTAGCATTCCGACTTCTTCATAGTAACGAATCGTTCTGGAGCTGACATCAAACATACTTGCAAGTTCACTTATTGAAAAAAGACGTTCTTCAGACATTAAAGCATCCCCCTAGTTGACGTTTGCGTAAACTTAACTATATAATAATTCCGAATAATCAAATTTGTCAATTGAAATGGAGTGAGCATTTGATGAGCCTGACTTCCCAAGAAACAGAAGCTAGAGGGAAAAATTCCTACACCTTTGATGAATTCGTAGAAAAGCGCAGAAATCTTGATTGGTACCGTGATGAACCATTTTTACAGAAATCATTACAAAAATTTACTGGTCACGAATACGAACAAATTCATGAAAAAATTCTTTCCTTTTCTCCAACCGTATCTTCCACATGGGATCATCTGGCGGCACAAAGTGCGCGGCCGGAGGTTCGTCCGCACATGCTTCATTATGATGCATTTAACCACAGGATTGACAGAGTGGTACGGCCGATGGAAACGCAGCTGTTAGAAAAGGGAGTTTTTGGCGAAGGGCTGTTTTCTAGTCAAATCACAGCTTGGGAGAGTTTTGTCAAACGAATGCTCATTCATCAATTAGGCGAAGCAGGAGTAACATGCCCCTTGACCTGTACCCATGGATTAATTGCCCTAATTGAAGAATTTCCGGATGAGGCCCATTCAGAACTCCATGAAATTTTGCAACATACAAAAGAAGGGGTTAACGGCGAATTTGCCATCGGCGCCCAGTTTATGTCAGAGATTCAGGGCGGATCTGATTTGCCTGCAAACCTGTTAGAAGCCGTTCCGGATGGAAAAAACTATCGCTTATATGGAAATAAGTTTTTCTGTTCTGTTGCGCATGCGGATTATTCCGTCGTCACTGCGAAAATAACGGGATCAAACAAAGTGTCCACCTTTATTGTTCCGTCGTGGCTGCCGGGAGATAAAGTGAAGGAAAAGAGAAATGGCTATCAAATTAACCGGATTAAATGGAAAATGGGTACAGCCGAGGTTCCGACAGGTGAATTTCAATATGATGGTGCATTAGCCTATCCAATTGGACCGAAAGATAAGGGCATTGCTGTAGCAGTAGGAATTGTTTTGACGTTATCACGGCTTGAAATCGGCATTGCCTGTGCCGGTTTTATGCTTCGAGCATCTAGGGAAGCAAATCTTTATAGTGAATTCCGCTCCGTTTTTGGAAAAAAGATAAAAGACTACCCACTGGCCGCAAGCAAATTAAGGCTAATAGAGAATGCAGCCCAACGGACAACGGCAGGTGCCTTTAAGATTTATGATCTATTCTTACGTCTTGAAAAGCCGCTCAATCCTGGACTTCAATCCGACCATCCGCTGGAAATCAGGAAACAACTATTTAATCTAAGGGAATTAATTTTATTGCAGAAAATTGGTGCTACCAAAGAGGGAGTGGAAGTATTGCGCGAGGCCATTTCCGTGTTCGCCGGTCATGGTGTAATGGAAGAGTTCTCCTCGCTGCCAAGGATATTCCGTGATGTCGTGGTGAACGAACAATGGGAAGGACCAAGAAATCTTTTATTAACTCAAATTTATCGTGACATCACTAGAGTCGCTGACTGGTATCCACCGGCTGATTTTGTCAGGAATGCTCTTGATGGAGCACCACAAGAAACCATTCAAACATTTTCAGCGCAGCTGGAAGACCTGCTGCAACGGCCGGTTCTCGGAGAAGTAACTGAAGAGTCGATGGAGTCCGCAAGTGAGTGGGATGCATTTTGCAATGCCTTCTTTAAAACCTATCAGGAAGTTGCGTTAGCAGAGATAATATAAAGCAGGGGGCCGGATCTTATGCTTACGAAGTATAAGATCCGGCCCTGTTTTAATTAAAACGCCCAGTCTCCATTACGGAAGATTGGAACGATGGTTCCATCTTGTTTGATGCCGTCAATGTTCATTTTGTCAGAGCCGATCATGAAGTCAACGTGTACGGTAGACGTATTCATGCCGTTTTTTAATAATTCTTCTTGGCTCATTTTTGTTCCGCCTTGGATTGTAGTCGGGTAGGCTGACCCGATTGCTAAGTGATTAGATGCATTTTCATCAAAAAGAGTGTTAAAGAAAATAACTCCGGATTGAGAAATCGGAGATGGGTCTGGTACAAGGGCAACTTCACCTAATCCAGTGCCGCCTTCGTTATCAAACACCAATTTCTTAATCGCTTCATCGCCTTTTTCAGCAGAAATATCCACGATTTTTCCTTCTTTAAAATGAACTTCAATGCCTTCGATTAATGTACCGGCATAGCTTAATGGCTTCGTGCTGCGAACGACACCATCCATGCGGTGGGTGTCAGGAGCAGTGAAGATTTCTTCTGTCGGCATGTTAGCAATAAATTCTTCCCCTTTTGGATTATAACTTTCCGCACATGCCCAAATGTGATTCTTTGGTAAGCCTAATGTTAAATCCGTACCAGGTGCTGTGTAGTGCAAGGCATCAAATTGAATATCGTTTAATTTCACTGCCTTTTCATTCAATGTCTTTTTGTGTTCATCCCAGGCAGCAATTGGATCCTCTGCATACACACGTGTAGTTTTAAAGATTTGATCCCATAAAGCATCCACTTGTTCTTCAGAAGTTGCAAGATCAGGGAACACTTTTGCAGCCCAGCCTGCTCCGGCAGCAGCGGCAACGGTCCATTTTAAATCATCGTTCTGCGTAGCTATGCGTTGTGCTTTGAAAGCCTTTCCAGCTATTTTTTGATAGGCAGCAATTTTACCAGGGTCGACTTCATTAAGTAAGCCTGGATCACTTGATACGATTGAAAGCCGGCTAACACGATGATTTAATACATGGTCTTCGGATTCTTGAATTTCATACTCAGGAATATCGGTTAAAACTTCTTCTGGTTGATGTAAATAATGAAGCTTGCTGATTTCATCATCAGACCATTTGACAATGACCTTTTCAGCCCCTAATGCATAAGCTTCTTCCGTAATTAATCGAGCTAAAGGAGCTTGATCAACCGTAATCGTCATTTTTACCCAATCACCAGATTGAACATTGATTCCTTTTGCCACTAAAAGTTTTGCGTATTTATGTAGATTTTCTTCAAAGTTTGGCAGTGCCATTTTTTAACCTCCAATTGTTTTTTTCTAATTACCATATCATAGTAGCACAATAAGACCAAAATTTCTGAAAGTAAATTTCCAAAAAAGCAAAATGATGTTCACTC
The DNA here is from genome assembly GCF_049463095.1 of Neobacillus sp. 19. Lineage (NCBI taxonomy): Bacteria > Bacillati > Bacillota > Bacilli > Caryophanales > Bacillaceae > Neobacillus > Neobacillus sp. 19. Next base: position 58,047 of record NZ_JBMPZU010000099.1, read on the forward strand.
CTCTGAATTTTAGTGAAATATTTCTTTGAATCATAGTAAAATATGTAAATAGAGGTGATGGTTTTGGTTGAGAAACACTTAGCTTTAATAAATGAAAAATCTTTTTTACCAAAAAAACAATGAAGGAAAAATTAGTATACATAAGGGCTAAATCGGATCAAGTACCTCCGTTACAAACAAGGTTAGTAAGAGTATTGGGTGTATTTATGCTAGGAGCAATAGCAGGATTCTTGGCGAAATTCACTGATGGTTCAAAAATTGGATTAATAGGGACACACTTAGGATTTTGGGTAGTCATAACCACCATCATTGCCGTTCGAAGCCGCTCGCCTAAAGCCGCGGGATTACACGCGTTTGTTTTTTTAATCGCCATGCTTATTGTTTATTATAGTTATTCCATGGCGTTGTTTGGATTTTTCCCCAAGAATTATTTTATCGCGTGGGGCAGTATTGCCTTACTTTCGCCAATCGGCGGTTATGTGGTGTGGTATGCGAAAGGAAATGGCTGGAGGGCCGCATTTTATGGGGCTTTACCCATAAGTGTGCTCATAGCGGAAGGGTATAGTTTCTTCTATACTTTTTCAATCCCCAGTGGATTCGATCTCTTCGCTGCTGTACTGTTATTTATCAATTTGCCAGCAAATCATTTCCAGCGGTTGCGAATGCTGCCTTTTTTAATGGTACTATTTTTCTTGAATGAGCGGTTTGATATCCTTTATTACATGCCGTGGTAATGGGGAATACTTGAGATATAAGTAAAGGAAATAGTAGGATAGTGGTATACAAATAAGGGAGATGATCGAAGATGGGAATTGCGGTCATTGAAAAAATAGAAAATCATTATCGTGCTCATTTTGAACGCCGTCTTCAGCATAACGTTGAAGAAGTATGGGCCTGGTTAACAGAGAATGAAAAGCTAGCGAAATGGTTTAACGAACTCCGGGTTGGCGATCTAAGTGAAGGCGGGTTCATGAGGTTTGACATGCAGGATGGCACGTTTGAAGAGCTTGCTATTACTGAACTTAAGCTGTATTCTGTATTTCAATTCTCTTGGTGGGCTGACACCGTTCGGTTTGAACTGTTTCCAGACTCGGATGGCTGCAAGTTGGTCTTGATTGAAACGATTGAAAAAATGACTGATCATACGCCAAAAGACCTTGCCGGCTGGCATGTTTGTCTTGACGTCATTGAGGCGTTAATGGATGGCAGAACGATTGAGAGAATGGAAGAATGGAAAAAGTGGTATGAGAACTATAAACAGGCTGTTAAGAACGTAACTTCATGAATTTTTTGGGCCAGTCTCTCACTTCGTTAAAGCGGAGGAGGGACTAGCCCTTTTTTATCTACTGATAGCGTAGAAATGTCTTACTTTCTAAAGTATTGGTATGGAGAAGGGAATATAAGGAAAAATCTAGAATAATTAATAAAGGGAAGGCGTGATTTTTGAAAGAGAATAAAATTAAACCGGGGGAAACTATGAAAAAAGCAATCATTATTTTTTTCACTTTTTTAATAGGCGTGGGAGCAGGGATATTAGCAAATAAGGAATATGAAAAATTCCATCCTATTTCGGGACCTAGCGGCGGATCTGTTTCGAATGAAAATGATAGGCTGAATGTCATACTGTTTGTTTCAACTCCAATCCAAACATTCAAAGGAAAGGTTATCCAGGTGCAAGCCACGGTTACAAATAAGTCTAACAAAGACCTGGTTTTAAGTCCAAAAAAGTGTAAGCCGGTATTGGAATTTGCCCAGTATTATGGAGGAAAGAAAGTGAAAAACTCCGATGGGACTTGCATTCAAGCTGAGCAAATACGTCTACCAAGAGACGCTTCCATTTCAAACATAGTGGTTTTACCATATGATGAGAAAGCTTTTAAGAAATACAACTCAAGGAAAATCACCGTAACAGTAGAGGGCTTTACTACCGAAGCGCTAAGTGTTCACACAATCCCTGAATAAATTGTGAGGCCAGTCCCCCGGCGTATCAACGCAATGGGGGTCTGGCCTCTTTTTTAAAATATTCGATATTTTACCTTAAAGTGTTTTTTTAAGCCGTCTGCCAGCAAGAGAAACGTGATAATCATCAATGAAATAAATAAAACCGAGTATAACGGTACCCAGTAGCTGCTCCAAATATCTCTTGATATGGTCTGTAGGTACATGGGATAGGCAAGTGAGATGTTTTCCGCTGAGTAGCTGCCATCTAATTCGGAGGTGAATTTTTGATTCAAGAATAGTTGAACGACGGCCAATTGTGATAATAAGAATAACACTCGAGCCAGATCATTTACAAAACTTGTGATGAGCTGTGATTTAAGATGCGGAAAAATGTGCCGGGTAAATAACTTCACTCTGGTGCAGCCAGTGGAAATGGCCGCCTTAACAAATAATTGATTTGATACATACTTGGCATCATTCTTTACCATTGTGGCCAGCCGCCCGACCTCGATACTGGATAGGATGACGACATACCAAAATGGCCGGTGTGTTGAGAAAAAGATAAAGGGAATGCCAAGTAGCAGCGCAACTAAAAAAATGGGCGGGATAAAAGATAAAATATAATTCCAACCGCCCAAAAACGCATTAAGCGGTCTTGAAACCATGGCCGCCATGCCCAATGGTACTGCTAGAGAAAAGCGAATCACAACGACAACAATAACAATCAGGAGCGTTTCTCGGGTTCCCATCACTAAAAGACTTAATAAATCCCGGCCCTTATGATCACTGCCAAACAGATGGTCCTTTGAAGGAGGATAGGGCGGGATGATAATTTTGCTGTCATGCATTTGCATCGTTTCTTCTTTTAACCCCTGATCCACGAATGGGAGGTAAGGGCCAAAGGCCGCCAATACTAGGAAAACTGTTAAAAAGATGGTTCCTATAACAAGTTGCAGGTTCTTCAAGACTATGCCTCCTATTTTACACTTCTTCTTCTTGGTCATATGGTGTAATAAGATAATTGCAGGTTTGGCTGATCAAATGAATGATTAATATAATGAACGTAAAAATGATGGTATAGGAAATGGTTAATGAAGCATTGCCTAAATCCATGCTTTGTCCAACGGCAAAAGAGGCTCCCGGGTAGACTGCTTCCATGAAATAAAACCCTGCACCGCGGTAGGCGGTAAATTTTTCAATGATAAATAAATTGGATAACACAAACAAAGAAATGGTGTTTAAGTGCTGCAGAATCTTGATGATGGCGTTACGGAAAATATGTATATAGACGACTTTTTTAAATGATACGCCCTTCGAATAGGCTGTGCGGATATAATCCTTACCTTCTTCATCTTCCAAACTGCTGTAAGTCATTTTGGCCGTATAAAAAAATGGATAGATTGATAAATAGATAATACATAGTATGATGTTTTCAAAGTTTTCGCTTCCGAATAGGGTGATATGAGGTAGGAGGCCAATCCCATTCAAATACATTAGCGATAATTGGATACCCACCACGATAAAAAAGTCAGGAATAGATAGAAAAAGCCATGTTGATGCTCTAGTAGGGAAGCTCCATATTTTATATTTTGATAGACGGTAATCCAGCATCCCCTTTAGTACGCCGAATAAATATGATAGGAATAAGGCGGGCAGTACAATATATAGACTTTTCTTCAATGTTCTTGAAAGTAGTTCACTATTTGGATAGCCTGGCCTGTAATCCCCTAGAGATTTGTTTTCTTTTATATAGGAGAAAAAGTTCATAAAGGAATCTTTATGTGTTGTCCAGGAATAGTGATACCCGGCATCTTCAAATACATTTCCAGTTGAGGTTTCATATGTCACATCCCTTGGCATTAAGATAATAAAAATGATGATAAAGATGGCAACCATCCAAGCTAAAATGCTTTTACCTAATTGGAAAATAAGCGGCAATACATCTTCCTCCCTTTAATGGTAAATTAAGTTAACTGGTGTAGTAATAGTATAGCGGACTTTCCTGAATATTTCGAGATGTTCTGATTAGTGATAAAAGTGCCTTCTCGATCAGCTTATTGCCTGCACCAAGTCATTTAAACTAGTGACAGTGGTTCTTAAAGACAGAACGGCCTAGGAAAGAGAAGGAAATGTCTTTAATAAGCAGTCTTAAAGACAAACCGGCCCGGGGAAGAGGTAGAAATGTCTTTAATAAGCGTTCTTAAAGACAAAACGACCCAAGCAAGAGGAGGAAATGTCCTTAATAAAAACTCTTTGTGCGGACACAACACTAATCAAACGTTTAATTGAATGGCTGAAACCATTGATACAACTGACTCGAAGAAACTAACCAAACGTTTGATTAATAGAATCCGGCATTAGAGGTAAAAAAGAACGGCAGCCAATGAAATGATTGGCTGCCGTTCTCTTTGAAATCTATCTATTTTCACTAACCTTTTTGTCCTTTTCCAATAAAACAATTAATCCCGGCAGCAGTACTCCTCTTATTAGGAATGTATCTAACAGGATTCCGACTGCGACAATGAAGCCAAAGATAAATAATAATTGGATTGGTTGTGTCATTAATACGGCAAAGGTAGCAGCGAGTATAATTCCTGCGGACGAAATGACCCCGCCTGTGTTCGTAACAGCTATTTCTACTGCTTCCTTAACAGAGTGTTTTGCGCGTTCTTCCTGGAATCTTGAGATGAGTATAATATTATAGTCAATTCCAAGGGCCACTAAAAAGACAAAGGCATAAAGCGGCACCCGGTTGCTAATCGTATCGATATCAAAGATCAGGCTGCTTAAGAAGGTTCCCAGTCCCAAGGCCGCAAGGAATGAAATTAAAATCGTCCCCATCATATAAATAGGCATTTTAATGGATTTGGTTAAGACAATTAACAAGGCAAAGATTAAGACGGTTTCCAACAAAACAATCACAATCACATCTCTGTCATTAACGGAGCGGTCATCCACTTTTTGAGCTGTTTCTCCTGCGAAATAGAGTTTTCCATCAAGTTGACTGTCATCCGTTATCTTTTTGCTCTTATTAATTATTTTTTCCATTGCATCAATGGTCTTCACGTCATAAGGATTTTCTTTAAACGTTAGGCTGTATGAAATGACTTGATTGTCTTTCGTTGTTTCGCTTAAACGAACATGGCTGACAAGCGGCTGCCCGGCAAGTGCTTTACGTAAGGTTTCTTGCTGTTCGGCAGTAACAGGATCTGGCGATTCAAACACAACGGAAGTAGGCGCCAGGTCTCCCACCTCAAACTTTTCCTCCAATATCTCATACCCTTCTCGGGAAGGCATATCCTTAGGGAAGGATTTCATCGTATCGAACTCATACTTTAGATTAAATAGATTACTGGCGGAGAGTAATAAGAAAATGCTAATCAAAGCAACGGAAAGGCCTGGCTTTTTCGTAACGAAACGGCCAATTTTCCCCCAGACAACATGCTGATTAGCTTTTTGAATACCAACCTTTGGTATCTTAGGCCAAAAAGATTTCCTTCCAAAAAGAGTGAATAATGCAGGAACAAGTGTAATCGATGCCAGCATAATCACGGCCATTGTGGTTGCGAAGGTGGGAGCGAAATTCTGGTAATCGCCAAATTCAGCAAAGAATAATACCAGCATCGCTGCTAAAACTGTACCGCCGGAAAAGAAAACAGGCATTCCTGTTTCGCGCATCGCTTCTTTCATCGCATCAAATTTACTTTCATGATTTGTCAGTTCTTCACGATAACGAGAAAAGACAAATAAGGAGTAATCAATCATGGCAGCGAATAAGAGAATCGACATAATCGAAAGGGTCTGATTGCTGAGAACAAGACCAGCCTTCCCCATGATACCCAGGATTTGATTGACGACTTCATAAACAAAGACGGCTGCTAACAATGGAATGAAAGCTAATAATGGTGACCGGTAAATCACAATCAAGAGAACAAGGATTAAGCCAACCGTTGATAAAATAAGAACAACATCCGCCCGGGAGAAAAGATCGAGTGAATCTGTTGCGATTCCGGCCGGACCTGTCACAAATAAAGTTAAATCAGAGGAATCGGCCACCACTTTTTTAATATGCTGTAACGATTCTTTTATTTCCTTATTTTCTAAAGAAGCATGAAAGGTCAATGGAATAATGGCTGTTGTGTTGTCAGCTGAGAAGAAGCCGGCAGCCGCCTGGGGCGGTAAGGCTGCAATTGGGATAATTTGATCAATCCCAGCAATTTTTTTACTCTTGATTTTGTCTAATAAAGCGCCAATCTCCTTAATCTCTACTTCACCGTCTTTAGATTGGAAAACTAAAATTGCAGGTGTGCCTTCGTTATTAGGAAAAAATTGATCCATCTTCTTTTGAGCAATAACAGATTTTGCATCGCTCGGCAGTGATTCAATTCTAGACACCTCATAATCCTTGGCATTTGGTGCAAACAGGGCTAATACAATCGTAATGATTAACCAGGAAGCAAGGGTTATCCACATTCCTTTTTTAGTTGAAACCCTGTCCGTAATAGCTTGTAAGAATGATTTCATCTCTTTTGCTGATTCTCCCTTCATCATGTAATGTTTGAAAGTGACACTTGTGTTACTTTAAGGAAAAATAAATTGACACTATTGTCACTACTATTATCTTTCAAAGTAACACGAGTGTCAATTTACGTATTTGTGAACATTCCGTGACGGATAATTTCCTTTATTGAGCTGACCCATTCGGAAGCGGGGATTCCAAAATGATTCGGAATGACAACCGATTGGAAAATATAACCTAAAATTAAAGCATTTGGAATGGTGGATTTTAGCTTCCCTTCTTCTTTACCCAATTCTATGAAGCCTTGCAAGTACTGATACATATCAAAATGGAGTTTACCAAACTTTTCTTCATTACCGGGGATTTGCTGGCCGATCTTGATTAATTTTTGAATATCGGTCTGGCTGAATATAAGCTGTAAAAGAAAATCAAACTGTGCTTCAAATCCTTGCTGATCGTCTAATTGCTTTAACTTAAGAAGAAATTGGTCCATTTCATAAAAGACAAAGTTTGTAAGAAGTTCGTCTTTATTCTCGTAGTATTTATAAAGAGCCCCTCTTGATACGTGTAAAGAATCAGCCAGCAAACCAAAGGTAAATCCCTCATATCCTTGTTCAAGAAGAAGCCGTTTCGTTTCATGAAATAAATCTTCTTTAGAAAATTTACGTTCGCGTGCCATAGTTTCACCTCAGAGATATTATAAACAAATAAGGAAACAATGAACAGTTCTTGTATTTCCATTAGAAAAGAATAAGAACTGTTCACCTGCAACCCGAGCTTATTTTTATTTTTTTGTTTGTGATGAAAGCGGGTTCAGATTCGCTCATTATTGTATGGGGCAGGTATCTTTCTTTCGTTGGTTTTGGAGTGGGGGTCATTTACATTATTTGTTTATCAGGACCATTAAAGAGCTTGCGTTTTTTTTATTTTCTATGCAGGACTTTTGGGTAATTTTAGTGAATTATGTAAAATCAGGGGGCGGTTGAATGGTGGTTCAGTTTGATTTTACTTTTCAGCTAATAGGTTATATCACTGGATTTATAGCGTGGTGTGCCATTGGGATGCTTGCCTATCGTTTTTATAAGAAGCAGCCGGAGAAGCCAAAAATATGGAAAGTCATCATTTGTATGCTGGTCGGTCTATTTTCCTTTTCGTTTAATTGGAGGGTATTTGATACGCCCGTCAAATTTGCCATTCTACCACTCGGTGTTTGGATTATGTTCTTCTTATTAAAGGGTAAGGAAGGACGCTGGGAGAGGTATCGAAAGTTTGCTCGGCTTGGATTTTTGGCGAATTATATTTTCTTGGCAGGGATCCTACTAGCGCTACCATTCCAGCATATTATTTATCCTGAAAATAAACTGTCTACCTATATTGGAGACTTTGAGAATGCTAGGATTATCAATACTCATCCTTCAGCGTTGGACCGCTCGGTGGATCGGGAAGTTCTGCGGGAACAAGTGCATAGTTTCGCGGCAAAAATAGTCCAGGGCCAGCAGTGGTATTATGATGACGACGAGGCAAGGGAAGATTCAACCAATAGGAATGAACGTTTCCCGTACATGGTTGCCGGGACATCCGCTAAATGGGGAAGCGGGCTGGAAACAATGATTTATCTTGAAACTGACGGAAAAGGGATGTTAGTCACCACAGCAAAAAGGCAGCTTTATTTTCGCTCCAAAGTATCGTTGCTGAAGGGAGATAAATAAGATGCAGAAAAAAAGGATTTGGGTTTTCACCCTATTAGGAATCTTGACTCTGACTTCAGCGATAATGTATAGGTACTATTTTTCCAACCCAAAACCGTTTCCATCAAATAAACAAGCGGCAGCGCAGATCAATCACACCCTTCTAAATGCATCAGCGAGTGTTATTCAAGATACGGTCGATGTAGATCAGAAGCATAAAGTCGTTCCTTTTATTTCGGAAAATGGGGACTATGGGCTTAGTTATTGGGAGTGGAAAAAGAATAAATGGAGGATTGTCTCGGTTAACACGGGAGGTTCACCGCACATTTGGAAGGTTAAAAGTGACGATCCTTCAACGTACCGCTTGGTTTGGAATGTTCATCCTGATGATCAATTAAGTTATATAAAGTTCTTTTTCATAAGGGATCGAGGATTTTTTGGACATGACGGGGTTGAAACGTATGATCCCAAAATTCAAATGGAGAAAAAAATCCCCTTGCAGGTGAAATCTTACGGCGTGATGAAACTGCCGAATGATTGGGTTGAAATAATGCATTCTGCGATAAAGATTGATGCCTCCAAGGCGCCGGGGACATTTTTCACCTTTCAACCTGTTAACAATCAGTTCTATTTTGGCTGGATTCCCTATGATAACGAGGATAAAGTCGCAAATCCAGCCTCATTTATTGGAGGCGGCTGGACAAGTGGTGCTGAAATTGAATTTGTTAGACATTTAGGCACCGCGGAAATTGAAGATCCGAAGGAGTAAATAGAGGAGCGTTATGTAGCATGGAATTTTATATGATTATATTTGTTTTTTTCTTATTGCTTGTGATTAGTTCGATTTCTAATATTATTTTTAAATTAACTAAAAAGAAAGATTGGATTATATCCATTTTGCTAAGCGTGGTTTTATCCGTTGTCATAACAGCTGTACTAAATGGTTGATTTCCGGTACTTAATATGGTGAGTAAAAAGATGCAACACTTGATCAAGGAGTCAGTCCCTTGCTTCAATTGTTGCTTTTTTTTACGAAAACAACCATTTTAAAAAGTTTTTTCCATAAATCTGCAACCTTTTGCTATTGTTAAACGTGGTTAGGGTGAAAGGGGGAGCAAAAGTGGAGCTAGATCAGGCTTATCGAGAACATGTTAATGATTTATACCGATATCTTTACTCCCTTTCAAAGGATCATTTTATTGCTGAGGATTTGGTTCAGGAGGCCTTTTACCGGGCCTATTTGCATCTGGACGATTATGAAATTTCCAATATTCGCGCATGGCTATTTAAAGTCGCTTACCATGCCTTTATTGATTTTCAACGAAAAAATAAGCGTTTGGTCATTCAGGCGCAGCTGGAAGAGGGAAGTTTTTCTAAGGAAACGCCTGAAAAGAGACTGCTGGAAAAGGAAGGCTTTCAATTATTATTGGAAGACATTCATTCCTTAAAAGAACAGGAAAGACATGTGCTGCTGTTATGTGATTTACATCAGCTAAAGTATAATGAAGCGGCGGAAATTTTGGAAATGAACATAAATACGTTGAAAAGCCATTTACATAGGGGCCGAAGGAAAGTCATGGATAAAGTGAAGGAAAGGAAGACAGCAGATGAGTGATGAAAAAAACAATTTGGATGATGAATATCAAAAATACCTAAAGGATTCGCTAAATGAAGCGGGCGGGATTAGCCCTTATTCAAAAGAAGGTCAAACAGAAATCGTCTCTATTGGAAAAAATATGGCCCGCAGGACAAATATCATGATCAGTCTGGCCATTCTGTTATTAATTGTTCCAATCATGACTTTGTCCACATACATGTACTATGCCATCGGCGGTAAGGCAGATCATTTGATTGATGTGGTAACAAAAACCATTTATGTGACCGAGCCGAATATGGGATTAGAAAAGCTGCGTTTAGAAGATGAAATTGGCTTTTTTTCTATGAATATCAAGTTTGATGTTTTTAAACGAATTGGCAAAGAAGATTATAAGGCTGGAACCTATGATATTGACTTTTTCCTCGATCAGCCGAGTTTTCCAAAGAAGAATATGCTGTTAGACCGGCCGCTGCCTGAATTTCCTAGTAAGGAAACAGAAGCCATGATTCATCCCAAAGCAAACATTCCGTTTAATGAAACTGATCAATGGGACATCTTAAAGAAGATCCCGGATGGGACCGTTGCCGAGGTATATGTCTCGCTCAACAAGGTAATGAAACCGGAAGATTTAAAAAACAGTCTGCCTAAAGATATGGAGCTTCGCTGGCTGGCAGTGGATACGGGAATGGATCCTGCTCAGGTGGATGAAGAAGGGGTGCCGATTACGCCGTTAGGTTATCCTGCCCAGTATGACCCAACGATTTGGTCTCCATTTAGGATATACGATGGAACAAATGAAGAAGCGTTTCTAGATATTTTATCCTTGCTTGAAAAAAATGAGGCCGTTGCCGAAAAGGTTGCCCGTGCGAAATCATTGTCCTTGGAAAGCCGCCTTGCCTATATCAAGAAACATGGCATTAAGGTTTATGGCGCCGTCATCACCGGCCCGACGGAAGAGTTGAGAAAATTACAGGACACAAAAGAAATTCGTGCGTTAAAGGTGGGGGAGGTTAAACTATGGAATTGGGAATAAAGAAAAAAGGAGGCAACAGACGCCTTCCGACAATATCAGGATTTCTATCTTTTCTGATTGCGCTGATTTCGTTAGCCGGTTTAAATGTGGCCCTTTTGATCAAAGAAAAAGTGTTTCCTGGAGTGTTTATTATTCAACTGCCGATCGTAGGCTTTTTCCTCGGGCTATTGGGTCTATTTACGAGGAGAAGATCGAGGTTGTACGCCATTTGGGGACTATCCTTAAGTATCTTTCTGTTACTGTTTACTCTTCTAATGGTGGTTTCGTCATTAGGGATCAATTATAAGCCATAATAAGAAGTGAAAAAGGCGGCTGAAAGCTGTCTTTTTTATTACAAAATGTAAAGAATTTGCCTTAATGGACATACTGTGTATAAAAGCCTGTCCAAATGAGGTGATAAACTTGGAGAAAGCTGCAAATTTATGTTGGGAAGGAATGACTCTCAAACATGTCTCCCACCCCAAAATTGTTAAACCATATATACTTTTTATTTTTACCTCCCTTATGGTTGAATTGTTTTTAATTGTACTATTTGGGGTGTCTTGTTTTATTTTTTATCAAAACGGCTTTAGTCCTGATATTGTCTATTATATCTGTGGTGCCGTATTACTAGTAATGTTTGGTATTACGGTCTCAGTTCTAAAAACTATTATTTTAAGACATTATTATATAAAAACTCATTAACGGTTCTTATTCTTTATTAGATAGCAGCTCAGAAACTGATTGCCAATTTCATGGCCAGCTTTACCCAACTTAATTATCATTCCTATGTTAATGCCCATACACCAGAAAAAGGAAAAAATGAACAATTTTGAAACTATATTGTTTTTTCCACGTACATACAATTATGGAAGGATGGTGGGCAAGTTGAGCAGATACTCAATTGAAGAATTTATTAAGCAAACGGAGCAAGAGGATAAAGGGGAAGGCTTTTTCGAATTAGAAACACCGAGGTTGCTTGAAGTAAATTTGGACGGCCTTGTATGGGCGAAAGCAGGGTCAATGGTTGCTTATCATGGAAACATAAAATTTGAGCGTGAAGGCATTTTGGAGCATGGCTTGGGAACAGCATTCAAAAAGGCGTTTACCGGTGAAGGGGCTTCGTTAATGAAAGCAAACGGCCGGGGGAAATTGTACCTTGCCGACGAAGGGAAAAAGATCATTATCCTTAATTTACAAAGCGACTCGATTTATGTGAACGGTAATGATCTGCTTGCATTTGAACCAGGGATTAAATGGGAGATTAAATTAATGAAGCGGATTGCCGGGATGATGGCAGGCGGCTTATTCAATGTCCGCTGTGAAGGAACGGGCATGATTGCGATCACCACCCACTATGAGCCATTGACATTACGGGTTTTGCCGGGTCAGCCGATTATAACCGACCCAAATGCTACTGTCGCCTGGTCCGGAAACCTCCAACCCGAGTTCCAAACCGATATCAGTTTAAAGACATTCTTCGGAAGAGGGAGCGGAGAGTCCATTCAAATGCGATTTGAAGGCGACGGTTTTGTTGTGGTCCAGCCTTATGAAGAGGTTAAGCGGGTGGAGAGGAGTAATTAAAGGCAAAAATATTTGTGTAGGGAGAGGATAACAAAAAACATCTGATCCTAAGGTCAGATGTTTTCGTTTGAATGTTTTACTTTTTCAAGTGATAAGGTACAGTCGTAATAATCACGTTTCTCCGGTATAGTAAGAATGAACGAATCAGTAAGCTTGACTGGTTGTGAAGAATATTATGCCAGCCTTTTTTAGGAATAAACTGCGGGATGATAACGGTAACTTGATAATTTGATTCGCTAGCTTTATGTTCCACTGTATCGACAAATTTGGTCAATGGCTGAATAATACTGCGATAATGAGAATGCAGCGTCACAAGCCGGACATCGGGCTGCCATTTCTTCCATTTCTCTTCAAACTTCTTTTCATCTTCTCTTTCAAAAGCAACGTAAACCGCAATAATCTGGTCGGGTGAAAGAGATTTAGCATAATTGATGGAGTTTTCTACCACGTGCGTTATACCTGCGACCGGTACAACAATGACATTCCCTTCAATTGGAACTACAGGCTCGCAACTGCTAATTCTGAGTTGATCCCCGACTGCATCATAATGCTTTCTTATTCTATGGAAAACAAAAATGATAAGCGGGATGAAAATTAAAACTGGCCAAACCTGAGCGAATTTAGTTAAAAAGAACACGATGGTCACCGTAAAGCTAATGAATGCACCTGTTGTGTTAATAATGAGCTTTGGTACCCATCCGGTTGGTTTTTCACGAATCCATTTCAGCATCATTCCTGTTTGCGATAACGTAAAAGGAATGAAAACACCCACGGCATAAAGCGGAATGAGATGTTCTGTCTGACCTTCAAAAAACATAATTAACAAGATGGAGGCTATACCAAGGATGATGATTCCATTGGAGTAACCTAATCGATCACCCCTAATGGTAAACATTCTAGGGATAAATTTATCTTTGGCTAAATTCACTGCAAGCAGCGGGAAGGCCGAATATCCCGTATTGGCAGCAAGAATTAAGATCAAAGCAGTAGTCCCCTGAATAAAATAATACATCCCATTCCGCCCAAAAACTTCTTCGGCAATTTGTGAGACGACCGTCACTTCATGGCGGGGAGAAATCCCATAAAAATAGGCCAACAGTACAATCCCAGAAAAAAGTATCGCTAATAATATCCCCATCGCCATTAACGTTTTGGCCGCATTTTTAGGAGCGGGGTCTTTAAAGTTTGGAATCGCATTTGAAATCGCTTCTACACCTGTTAAGGCGGAACTTCCAGAGGCAAAGGCCCGTAAGAGAATAAAGAGACTGATTCCTGCTACGGGAGTGCCAATCGGTGCAGATAAATCTGGCGAAACCCGGCCTGTTACAATGTTGAATAATCCGACCCCAATTAGTATGAATAAAGCCAGCACAAACAAATAAACAGGATAGGCTAATATAGATGCCGACTCCGTTACTCCTCGTAAGTTCAAGATGGTTATGAAAATGACAAAGATAATGGCAATGGCTACAGTGTGTGCGTGTAAGGCCGGAAAGGCAGATGTGATCGCATCTGTACCAGCAGATACACTTACAGCCACTGTTAAAATATAATCAACTAATAAGGAGCCACCCGCAATCAGCCCCGGATTAATACCTAAATTTTCTTTCGAAACCACATATGCTCCGCCGCCATGTGGATAGGCAAAGATAATCTGGCGGTAAGAGAGAATTAACGCTGCTAATAGTATTAATACACCGATTGCAATTGGAATGGAGTACCAAAAGGCAAGGGTGCCCAATGTAAACAGGACAATCAAAATTTGTTCAGGGCCATAGGCAACGGAAGATAATGCATCCGATGAAAGGATTGCTAAGGCTTTCGTCTTTGACAGCCTTTGTTCCCCTAAGGCTGTTGATTTTAAAGGACGCCCAATTAATAAACGCTTGATTGAAGACATCATTGCTTTTCACCGCCGAATAAGTATAAATATAGTGTTCTCTTTTAATCTAAAAAAACCCCAATGCAAGGGATTTTTAAAACAAATAAAAAAAGTCTACAAGTCATCAATGAATAGACCTGTAGACATTAATGTTCATATGTCACAAGCTCCACCTTCCTTCTCATATAACGCTTACGAGGTTAGCTGTCGGATTAGGGCCAATGAGTAGCCCCGCCTAAAAGGATTCACCCCTAGAGTTAAAAGTTAACTCGGAAAAAAGGTTCCCCCGTACCATAAGGTTTCAGCGATTTAGAAATTTGAAACTGTGGATTATCATACTCCCGCGTAACGAAAAAGTAAATAAAAAATTTGTATTTTACCGATGAATGTAATTCCTAGATAAGTAAATAATAGTGTTATTTTATTCCTGAAAGGAGAGATCCCATGTCAACCCATAAAAAACCGTTATTCACGGATGAGTTTTTAGAAGAATTAGCAAAAGAGATTTCCCTATTATATGGAGGACCTGATTATAAAACAGACCATTTGAAGGAAAAGAGTGAGGGAGGGAAGCAAAATAGTGAAGAATGAGTCCGTTGGGAGAATTGGATGCAACCCGCGATGGAAAAAATGTAGAAATGAATCCAATAAGGGGTATTGGATGCAAACCGGGATGGAAAAAATGTAGAAATGAATCCAATAAGGGGTATTGGATGCAAAACGGGATAGAAAAAATGTAGAAATGAATCCAATAAGGGGTATTGGATGCAAAACGGGATAGAAAAAATGTAGAAATGAATCCAATAGGGGTCATTGGATGCAAACCGAGATGAAAAAGATGAAGAAATGAATCCAATGAGGGGTATTGGAAGTCAAGTCCTTGATTTTGTGTAAATTTGCTAAACAATGTTTTTAACCAAATTTTGTTATGTCAAATATATATGATCAGCCACTTATCCCCTTAACATTTTTCGAGCGTTACTTCCATGGGTTTCAATCTCCATATCCAGTCAAGGGTGTCAAAGGCGGTTTTTCCTTTGATACCCTTGACTGGATATGGAATAATCCATAATTGGAAGTACGTTGAAAATTAAACATCTACCTTTTAATAGATTTCTGCTTCGAATAATTGGTTTCTTGATAGTGCATTAAAACAGCTCCTACTAAACGAAAAGCAGATTGTGTATTAGGGTAAATTCGAATTACCTTTTCTCTTCTTCGGACTTCCTGATTTAATCGCTCAAGAGAATTTGTACTACGGATATGACAACGGATATCTTCTTGAAATTCCATATATTGTATGGTATCTTCGAAACCATCATCTAATATTTTCAGAGCTTGTTCGTATTTAAGATTGTCCCCAAACTGACTCATCAGTTCACCTTTAAAATTCCGCATATCCTCAATTGTGACTGCATCAAAAATACGCTTAATCATCATACGTATTTCCGCTGAGTCCTTTTTTGGAAGCCTTTCTATGATATTACGTTTAAAATGGACGTTACACCTTTGCCAGCTAGTCCCAATAAATTCACGTTGAATCGCTTTTTGAAGCCCCTGGTGAGCATCTGAAATGACTAGCTTTGGGGATTGAAGACCACGTGATTTTAGTTGTTGGAGAAAGCGACTCCAACTTTCATAACTCTCAGCGTGATCCACACTTAACCCAAGAATTTCACGTGTTTTGCTTTCAGTGATTGCAGTGGCTATATAAACAGCCTTAGAGACGACACGATGATGTTCACGAACTTTTATATACATGGCATCTACAAAAACAAAAGGATAATACCTTAAATTTAAGGGCCGTTTGGCCCAGTCATTAATAATAGGATCAAGCTTTTGAGTAAGTGAAGAAACAAACGATTTTGACTTACTTTCACCACAAAGTTGTTCCACAATATGTGTAACTTTACGTGTAGAAACGCCATTGATAACCATCTCTAGCATAGAGAGTACTAACGCCTGGTCACAACGTGCATATTTCTCAAAAACCGTAGGTGAAAACTCACCATTTCGAGTCCTAGGAACCTTAAGTTTTATCTTACCGATACTCATCGTTAACTCACGTTCGTAGTAGCCATTTCGGTAATCACGACGCTCAACAGAGCGTTCATATGCAGCGGCGTGTAAGTAATCATTTCTTTCTTTCTCCATGTACTCATTCAAAACCAGAACAACAGCTGATTTAACAACGTTATCTATATTTGAATTCATTACTGAGTCTTTTAAAAGTTCCAAATCTAGGCTAAACTGTAATTGGGTCATTTTTATTCCTCTTTTCTATGTTTATCGTGGTTGTTAAACATTGTAGCCAAGTAGGATAAAAATGACCCTTTTCTTTTTACACAATTATACGGACTTAATCGTATTGGATGCAAAACGGGATAGAAAAAATGTAGAAATGAATCCAATAAGGGGTATTGGATGCAAAACGGGATAGAAAAAATGTAGAAATGAATCCAATAGGGGTCATTGGATGCAAACCGGGATGAAAAAGATGAAGAAATGAATCCAATGAGGGGTATTGGATGCAAAACGCGATAAAAAATGAATCCAGCAGCTGGTATATCAGGCTAAAACACGAAATAAATGAAAAGCACCCAATAAATTTGTTTGCAAAATAAACTAATCCCCATTTGATCAAAATGGAGATTAATTTACTATTACTCATAAGTGGACCACTGTCCGTACCCAATAACCTTAAGATTTTTCTTTAAAATTCTGCTTATCCTTGCTTGGGCCACGTTCATTTCACACCAGTTAAGAACATCATTAGTTGTTATTTTTCTATCAGGAAAAAGGAGTTTAAGTTCTCTCACACTCCGCATTACTGCAGCTTCAAAACCTTCTTCATTCCCACATTCATCACAAAGGGTCTTCCTTCCATGCACAGAAATTGAAAATGAGTGGCAAGCTTTGCACGTTAGTCCCTTTTGTATTTTATCAAAATCATAATTTGGTAAATCCGTATAAGGGGATTCCGTCTGAAGAAGTGAAACTAATAGATCCGCAATCTTATGATGCCTGTCATTTAATTTCATTGTAGAGGCATTTAGCTTATTCATTAAAAAATCAAGTTGTGTAGGATAAATGATAGGTTTGTTCTTAGGTGCTTGATAAAGGGTAAAAGCGGGATTGATAAATACAACCCATGCTTCTATGCGGATTCTGTAACCGTGCTTCAGTAATAACTGACTAAGCAGAGATTCACATCTGTTTAACTGATGGAGTGGATTTTGAATCTTAGTTTCGTGCATTGAGTAAAAATTATCTGCCTCGAAATAATAATCCCCTTCATAATTTTTAATTTCGAAGAGATAAAGGACATCTTGAATAATTAAAGAGTCAATTTGAAATGTTGTATTGTTACTCTTCAGCAGCAAATCGTTTACAATCAGCGATTCGCTTTGAAGTTTTTCGGTTAACTTATCAAACTTTACTTCCCCTTCAAAGCCCTTTTTAAGGTTAGAATAGTATTGCTTGTCATTTTCAGGTAGATTCATTCTTGTGTTTAATGACCTTAAAATCTTTAGTCTGTCTGATTCAGTGCGTAATTTAAAAAACATAATCCACTACCTTTCCTAACGCCGGCTATTTCTATTTCATTTTATTATAAGAAACAGAAATATTTGGAAATGAGGGGTGAACATTTTGTTACACCTTTGGAGTAATAATATTCCAAATATTCTTGACGCTCTTCTGTCTGAGATGTTATTATTTTCCTCTGCGACTCAAAATGTGAGGGAGTGAAACCGAATTGATTCAATTAGAGGGAATAAGCAAATCATACAAGATTGCCAAACGGTCAACCGGGCTGCGGCAGGCTGCAAAAGCACTCTTTTACCGGGAACATACAATAGTTGACGCACTAAAAGACCTCTCTTTTTCTATTAATCAAGGAGAAATTGTCGGCTATATCGGTCCGAACGGTGCTGGTAAATCGACAACGATTAAAGTCATGAGCGGCATCCTGGTGCCCGACACCGGGAAGTGCACGATCATGGGGTTTACACCTTGGAAAGACCGAATTCAGTATGTGAAAAATATTGGTGTCGTCTTCGGCCAGCGTTCCCAGCTCTGGTGGGATGTGCCAGTGATGGATTCGTTCGAACTTCTCAGAGACATCTATAAGGTTCCCCAACAAGACTATAAATCTACGATCGACCTGCTCATCGAAACGCTTGAACTACAAGAGATTGTCCATTTACCCGTCCGTCAATTAAGTCTTGGCCAGCGAATGCGCTGTGAGATCGGGGCTTCTCTCATCCACAATCCGAAAATTTTATTTTTAGACGAACCGACCATCGGGCTGGATGCCGTCTCGAAAATCGCCGTCCGTCAGTTTATCAAAACGATCAATAAAGAAAAAGGGGCAACTATCATCCTCACCACACACGATATGAATGATATTGAGGCATTAGCTGATAGGGTGATTTTAGTTGGCAAGGGCAGTTTATTATACGACGGCAACTTAGCGGAACTTCGAAAGCGGTTTGGTACACATAAAACGATCACAGCGGATTATGTAAAAAATATTAACTCCATCCGCATCCCCGGGGCTGCCACACTTTCGTGGACACCGGAAAGGGTCGTGCTGAGTATCGATACCGAGCAGGTAAAAACCTCGGAGGTCATCAAACAACTATCCAACAAGGTAGACCTTTTAGATGTAACGGTTGAAACGCAGCCGATTGAAGACATCATTGTTCGACTTTATCGGGAGTACCAAATATGAGGGTGTATGGGTCGGTTTTGAAGCTGCGGCTTTCAATGGGCATGCAATACCGGGCAGCGGCACTAGCTGGAGTGGCAACGCAATTTTTCTGGGGATTTATCACAATTATGGTGTTTGAAGCATTTTACGAATACACGGTACAAACCCCACCTATTTCATTAAGAGAAATCATCACTTACATATGGCTGCAGCAGGCATTTCTTGTTTTCATTACGATGTGGTTTCGTGACTCTGAGCTGTTTGAGTTAATTACAAGCGGAAATATTGCCTATGAGCTGTGTCGTCCATGTGAGCTTTATGGTTTTTGGTATGCAAAACTGCTCGCACAGCGATTATCGAGCGCCATCCTGCGCTGTTTTCCGATTTTGATGGTATCCTTTCTGTTGCCTAAACCCTACGACATGACTTTTTCACCTAGTTTATCTGCTTTTCTATTATTCCTAACTGCCTTACTTCTGGGCTTATTATTGTTGGTTGCTATTTCAATGTTTTTATATATTTCCGTTTTTATAACGATGTCACCGATGGGGTCAATACTAGTTTTTTCAATCCTAGGCGAGTTTTTTGCCGGTTTAATTATTCCGGTTCCCTTAATGCCATCGTGGCTGCAAAATATAGCGAATGTTCTTCCGTTTCGCTGGACGGCTGACTTTCCTTTTCGGGTCTATTCTGAACATATTCCGCAGGATGAAGCCATTATAGGGATACTCATTCAATTAGGATATTTGCTTGTCCTCGTTTTATTAGGCCGAGTTGCCCTTAACCGGGTAGTAAGAAAAGTGGTTGTCCAGGGAGGTTGATTCACATTGCGTCTTTATTATAAGTATTTGCTGATTTTGTTTAAATCACAGATGCAATATCGTACATCTTTTTGGCTGTTGACAGTAGGTCAGTTTTTTATCCCTTTAACCGTTTTTGCCGGTCTGTTTTTTTTATTTGAACGGTTTGGGCAAATAAAAGGCTGGGATTTTTTCGAGGTGGCGCTTTGCTTCGCGGTTATCCACATGGCCTTTAGCTTAAGTGAGTGTTTTGCCCGCGGGTTTGATATGTTTTCAAGTTTAATCATCAAGGGGGAATTCGATCGCTTACTGGTACGTCCAAGAAGCACGTTTCTACAGGTGCTCGGCTCAAAATTCGAGTTTACGAAATTTGGCCGGCTGCTGCAAAGTTTCATTGTTTTAATATGGGCCCTTAGTAATCTGCCTATTGACTGGAGTGTATTCAAAGTCATTACCCTTGTGCTGATGATCACAAGCGGGGTCCTTATTTTTACCGGAATCTATATGCTTGCAGCCAGCATCTGTTTTTGGACAGTTCAGGGCCTTGAAGTGGCGAATATTTTTACAGACGGAGGCAGGGAGATGGCGCAATATCCGTTAAATATTTATCAAAAATGGGTAACCCGCTTCTTTACCTATGTGATTCCTTTTGGAACAGTAAATTACTTGCCGCTAAAGTATATTCTCGGAAAAATAAACGGAGACGACCTCATCCATATGCTGACTCCTGTTCTGGGGAGTTTGTTTATTCTGCCGTGTTTTCTTGTTTGGCAATTTGGTGTCAGGCACTATCGTTCAACAGGGTCATAGGCAGTATACGATCATCGCGATTTACAATTAATCAAACGATTGATTAGTAAAACAAATTTTCAATCAAACGTTTGATTATCATCTAGCATTAATGACTGCCTGCCCGCTTTTTACGAATGCTGCCAATACCCCAAAGCAATAGTGGGATTCCCACCATGTTGATCGGTAAAGCGTAGTGGGTCCAATACGTTTTCATATAGCCATAGGTGTAAGATGGATTAGGAAAAAACTGTGCCAAGGCGAAAAAAAGTGGTGCCGTAATCCAAATCATCTTCCGCCAGTCTTTGATCTTGAATAATTGAGCGGTGCCATAACAGGCCAAAAAGAAATACAGGGATAGCTTGATAAAAACACTTAATATCCAGACTAACACGGCAATAATTTCCAAATTTTGGATAAAATCCATGACAGAGATATAGCTGACGACATCAAACGTGGGGTGGCGCAGTTTAGCGGATATCTCTGGTCCAAAAATCAGCAGCACGCATAAAGCAACAATAGTCACTGCGAAGGCAGCCAAGGCAATCCCGCCTACGGCACTTTTTAGGGCCTTTTGCGGCTCGTTCATAAAAGAGACGAGCATAAGCATCATGACAGACTCTCCAAGGAATGCCAGCGGGGTCAAGGCTCCTTTCCAAATCGAAACAATTCCGGAATCGATAAAGACTGGCATCAAATTAAGGGTGTCAAAATCTTTAATGGATAGAATGATCAACAAGATTACAGATAGGATGATAATTGGCCCGAAAACCTCGCTGCACCGTCCAATTCCTTCGATTCCACCTATGTAAGTTACATAGATGAGTAACAACAGCATCGTAACATACAAGGCCCAGGGAGGGGTGGTAGGGAGCAGGATGGTAATCGTAAAATCAGCAAATTCTCTTAATATATTGCCTATAACAGAAAACCATTGAAAGAGATAGACAAGCACAATCAATGTTCCAAGCCATTTTCCCAAAATAAGCTTACTAAATTGAATTAACGAATGGTTGGGGTGAAGCTGAGCTGCTTTTGTGGCTGCATAGGCTATTAGTACACCAAGCAAGCTGGCGATTACATATGAAATCCATATATCTTGCTTGGCATCTTCCATGACCGGACCAATTGTGAGAAGGATAATGTTTCCTGTCTCAAACGTAAACATCAGCCAAAAAATTTGCAGTCCAGACAGTTTCATTTTTTAATCTCACTTTCCTTAAATAATAATGATGGACCATCCATTCCTATTTGTTTAATCTTAATTGTTGCCCTTACGGAAATATCCGCTTGTGAAAATGTCTGATCCCAATTTGTTCGTAACTTTTTCCAGCGAATGGGATGCTTTCGATGAATGACCTCGCCGAAACCAAAAATATCTAAACCATACTTTTCTTGTACCTTTGTTATCGTTTGCTGAACCTGCTTTTGTGCCTCTTTTTCGAATTTCTTTTCCAGGAGCTTTAAATTATCGGTATACTCAACATCTAATTCTGAGTTACTTTCTGTCAAAGCTCCTTCACCTGTCAAACTGACAGTAAACTTTAGCTGATTATTTTTACCAAATTTCGGTTCGATTTTGCTCTTTATTTTCGTTAAAGTGATGCTGGCATTCCCCTCTTGTTTCGGAATGCTAATATTCATTTTTTGAAGAATCCCCATTACCCAGAGCATATCTTTGTTTTCAGCAGCATTTAGAAACCCGAGCATTTTAATATTATGATCAAATACGCTTACACCTGTGATACGAAATAACTTGGGGTTTGGCGAATCCTCTTTCCCGGTCTTCACCCCCTCAAGTGAGCTGCTTATTTCGATGGCAGGAATCGTTGTACGAATTCCCTCGCGGTTTGCCGCAATCAGCATTTTTAAATAAGAAGTATCCCCTCTTCCGCCACTTTGCCGGTGCTCCTTTAATGCCGAAGCAGCGGGCGATTTCTCTAATGGATTAGCCACCGTAAGGAATTCTTTTGCTGTAGACCCCTTTACCACAAATACATCCGCCCGAAGACTGACATCAGAGGCTCGGCTATTCATATCAAGCTCATTTTTAAGTCCGCGTTTGGCAAACTCCTCGCTAAAAAAGACCACGCGGCGCTGGCCAAAAAATGCCTCTCTTGGGAGTTTTGTCTGCATGTTTTGCATGGCATCGCCAAGATTTTTTCCTTTTGCAGAAATGGTGAAAAATCCCTGTTGCGCTGCTCCGCCTCCGCCGCCTTGGGTTTGGACGTTCGCGGGAATGACAATTTGTCCGCTGACTTCAACCCCGCCGTTTTCAGCCGTATCCCAGCCGGTTGCCAGCCAAATGGCCCGGTCGTTTAATTCCATGCGATCCCAGCAGCCGGATAAAAAAAGTAATGGGAGGCATAATCCAAAACAGAGAACGGTATTTTTCTTCATTGCTGCCGTCCTCCTTTTTGGGGACCTGGTTTTTGCTCTGAAGGAATCCGCTGTTTATTTCTTCCAAACGTAAAGATGGGGCCATATATGTTTGCCCATCTTGGCGCCCGAAATAAAACATCCTTTAAATCTCCCGGAATTTGCGGTGCCAAAGGTGTAAAATACGGAACCCCGAAGGAGCGGAGGTTGACTAGATGGATGGTCAAGGCGATAAAGCCGATGACAATACCATATAAGCCAAACATTCCTGCTAAAAGCAGCATCGGAAATCTGACAAGCCTCAGTGCCGTGCCAAGGTTATAACGGGGAATGGAAAAGGACGCAATCCCGGTTGTCGCCACCACAATGACCATCGGTGCTGAGACAATTCCGGCTTGTACAGCTGCCTGGCCGATGACAAGCGCCCCGACAATACTGACAGCTGAGCCTACCGCCTTTGGAAGGCGAATCCCAGCCTCCCGCAGCCCTTCAAACACAAATTCCATAATCAATGCCTCAATGATGGCTGGGAATGGAACTCCTTCACGTGCTGCTGCAACACTTATTAGAAGTGTAGTTGGAATCAACTTGGGGTGATAGGTCGTCAAGGCAACGTATATAGATGGTAAATACATCGTCGTATTAAATAAGATATAACGAATAAAGCGAATAAAGGAAGTATAGAGAAACCGTTCATAGTAATCCTCTACAGCCTGCAGACCGTTCCAAAAGGTCATAGGTACAATCAGGGCGAACGATGTATTATCTACCAAAATGGCCACTCTTCCTTCTAGAAGATTAGCAATCACAATATCAGGTCTTTCGGTATTTTGAATCTGGGGAAATGGTGTAAAAGGATTATCTTCTATAAACTCCTCGATATACTCCGATTCAAGAATCCCATCGATTTCAATCCGTCCGAGCCTGCTCCGGACTTCTTCCAAAAGGTTATCAGGAGCAAGTCCCTCAATGTAGGCAATCTCTACGCTTGTTTTTGACAATTCCCCAATCGTTAATGATTCGAGTTTGAGTCGGGAACTACGAATTCTTCTCCTTAGCAGCGAAGTATTTGTCCGGATGGATTCTGTGAATCCGTCCCTTGGCCCGCGAATCGTAATCTCAGATGCCGGTTCTTCGACACTGCGCTGGGCCATTCCTTTAAAATCGGCAATTACTCCCTTTGTTTCCCCCTCGATTATAATCCCAACATTGCCCATTAAAATCCCATCAATAAATTCATCAAAGTTTGCGACCGTCCTATTGGGGGTAACAGCAAATAATTGCTGCTCAATCAATTGCTTAAGTGAATGAACTTCGCTTAAGCCATCGGGAAATCCATCAAACAACAGGGGCTGCAATAATACTTGCTCTAACGTCTTTGAGTCCGTTAACCCGTCTAAGAAAATTAAAAGTATTTGCGGTTTCCCTTTTAAAAAGATAGGGTGAATGACAAGGTCAGCGCAGTTATGAAAAATATCCTTTACCATTTGTTCGTTTGCTGAGAGTTCTGAATGTAAAGGGTGATTTTTTAAATTAGAAGTATATGGGGTGATTTTATTATTAATAGCTTTTTTTCGCTTACGGAACCGAAACATCATAAAGCCCCCTTACATAACCTGTGTATATTTTTCCATTTAGAAGGGGTTGTATGCATTAGTTTTTGTCTGCGGGAAAAACTATTTATTCCAACAAGATTCCAAATAAAATTGAAACTGCAAAAATGCTATGATATAGTAAAATTAACTTATAAGTGACTATAAAACTAAATCGGTCAAATAGGATGGTGATGCATATGGCACCCGACAGAAGAAAGATGATTGTGGAAGCAGCGACAAAATCCTTTTCCTTATTTGGCTTTAAGGCGACAACAATGGATCAGGTTGCGAAGCTTGCCAATGTAGGAAAAGGAACGATTTATACTTTTTTTAAAAATAAAGAAGAGTTATTTGAAGAGATTATTTCTACACTGGTAAAGGAAATGATTGCTGAGGCAGATGCTGTCATCCAGCCGGAATTGCCATTTACGGAAAATGTCCATCGAGCATTATACCGTTTATTAGAATTTCGTTCCCAGCACCAGCTCATGATTAAGCTTGTCCAGGAAGAAACTGAAATGGGGACATTAGCGGTTACCGAAATGCTGCAGCATGTCGAAAATGAGATTATTGCTTTTTTAAAGAAAAAAATCGAGACAGCCATAGTGAAAGGGGCCATTCCCCCCGTTAATACTGAAATCACCAGCTTTCTTTTGTTAAAAATGTATATTGCCCTTGTTTCTGACTGGGAAAGAAATCACGAACCGTTAAGTTCAGGGCAAATTGCTGAGATCATGAAGGGCTTTCTTTTAAAAGGGCTTCAAGAAGAATAAAACGACTTGTGCTTTATAAAGGCACAGGTCGTTTTAACTTTGTGGAGAATTGAATGCAAAACCGACGTTGAAAAAGCGAGAAATGAATCCAATAAGGAGTATAGGATGCATAACTCCGATTCAAAAAGGGAGAAATGAATCCAATAAGGGGTATTGGATGCATAACCCCGATTCAAAAAGGGAGAAATGAATCCAATAAGGGGTATTGGATGCATAACCCCGATTCAAAAAGGGAGAAATGAATCCAATAGGGGGTATTGGATGCATAACCCCGATTCAAAAAGGGAGAAATGAATCCAATAAGGGGTATTGGATGCATAACCTCGAATCAAAAAGAGAGAAATGAATCCAATAAGGGGTATTGGATGCATAACCTCGAATCAAAAAGAGAGAAATGAATCCAATAAGGGGTATTAGCTGTAAAAGCTGAAACCACGAAGGGATCTACAAAATAGATCCCACTCGTTACTGTCGTTTGCTCAAGTTTTCCTGTGCCATTTTCACGAGTTCGCGGACCATGCTGCCGCCAAGCCGGCCGCCAACTTTGCCAGCCTGTTCGGATGTGAGCTGGCCATTATAGCCCTTTTTCAAAGGAACACCGACCTCTTCGGCCGCTTCAAATTTCGCATCCTCTGGGCGGGCAGAGTGAACTACCTTTGCTTTCAACGCATCCAATCCTTGACGTGCTTCCGGGACAAGTATTTTATTTCTTCTAGCCATAAAAATCCCTCCTTTAACAGTAGGATTTCCTTAATAAAAAAAATCAACATGACTGGATAAATCCTAATGTTTCCAGTATAATAACGGATAATCAAACCCTAAAAAATCAATGAAAAAGAGAGTAGTTATCTAGGAAGTGAAAGCGAGTCAGGGGCGGTGTGAGCCTGGTACGGAACAGATAATGAAGCGCACTTTTGAGATGCTCACCCGAATCAAGTAGGGTGCGACGGAGAAGTCTCCGTTACAAAACAAAGCCGGTTCAGATTTGAACAACTAGAGTGGTACCGCGGGATATTCAAACTCTCGTCTCTTTTATAAGAGGCGGGGGTTTTTTGTTTTTTAATAAAAGGGGGTCTTTTGAATATGAATTTTAAGAAGGAGCTGGCAGCCATTCTATTTGAGCTGCTTGACCAGGAAATCACAGCAGCGGATTTGGAAATGATGATCGAAAAGCCAAAAAACACTGAACATGGTGATTTAGCCTTTCCGTGTTTCACATTAGCGAAGCTGAAAAGAAAATCACCTCATTTGATCGCCCAGGAACTCAGTGAAAAGATTCAATCGCCAACATTTGAGAAAGTTGAAGTGGTAGGCGCGTACTTAAATATCTTTTTAAATAAAAAGCTTGTTTCGGAACAGCTGATCGACAACATCATTAAGCAAAAGGGACATTTCGGGGACCACAAATTTGGCAATGGCGGTCATGTCACGATTGACATGTCGTCACCGAATATCGCTAAGCCATTTTCGATGGGGCATTTGCGCTCTACTGTAATCGGAAACTCTATTGCCCTAATTACAGAAAAATGCGGTTATAAGCCCATAAAAATTAACCATTTAGGCGACTGGGGCACCCAATTTGGGAAGCTTATTACCGCTTATAAACTATGGGGCAGTGAAGAAAAGGTAAAACACAATCCCATTAAGGAATTACTGGCACTCTATATTAAGTTTCATGAAGTGGCCGAAACAGATCCATCGCTCGAAGATCAAGGACGCGGCTGGTTTAAACGTCTCGAGGATGGTGACACGGAGGCTTTAAGCTTGTGGCAATGGTTTCGCGATGAATCGCTCAAAGAATTTTCAAGAATTTATGAGCTAATGAATGTCGAATTTGACTCCTATGCAGGCGAAGCCTTCTATAATGATAAAATGGATCGAATCGTCAAGCTGCTGGAGGAGAAACAGCTGCTAGTAGAATCCGATCAGGCCATGGTAGTCGAGCTAGCCGAAGAAGGCCTGCCCCCATGCCTGATTAAGAAATCAGATGGTGCAACGCTTTACGCCACACGTGATTTAGCTGCCGCTCTCTATAGAAAGGAAAACTATGACTTTGGCCAATCTGTATATGTAGTTGGCCACGAACAAAGCCTCCATTTTAAACAGTTAATTGCCGTTTTGGGAAAAATAGGTTACGAATGGGCAGAGAAAATGGAACACGTTCCATTCGGCATGATGTTAAAAGACGGCAAAAAGATGTCGACCCGTAAAGGAAAAGTTGTTCTTTTAGAAGAGGTATTAAGCGAGTCCATTGCAATGGCGCGTCATAACATCGAGGAGAAAAACCCCAATTTAGTAAACAAAGATGCCGTAGCGGAACAGGTGGGCGTGGGGGCGGTTATTTTCCACGACTTAAAGAACAACCGGATGAATGACATTGAATTTTCCTTAGAGGAAATGCTGCGCTTTGAAGGCGAGACAGGGCCATATGTCCAATATACGTTTGCACGGGCATGTTCTATTTTACGAAAAGCAAATTGGCAGGCCAAGTCACAGCCTGAAGCATGCACGAATTCTTGGAATAAAGAATGGAAGGTGGCAAGCCTATTAATGGAATTTGCACCAGCTATTAAAAGAGCTTGCGAGAATTACGATCCATCTCAGGTGGCCAAGTATATTGTCGACCTTGCCCAAGCCTTCAATAAGTATTATGCCGAAGTAAAGATTCTAGAAGAAAGCGCCGAAAAACATGCACGCTTGTCCCTTGTTTACAGTGTCACCGTCGTTCTAAAAGAAGGCTTGCGATTATTAGGAATAGAAGCACCTGAAGAAATGTAGGGCATTTCGTTTCATAATTGGTGAATAATGGTATAGAATGAAGCTATGTAACCAGTAGGGAGGCTAATGAAAATGAGTGCATTACTATTTAAGAGCTTTGAGCTAACAAGGAGCTATTTTATTAAAAATGTAGAGGCGTTAGATGAGGCGATTGTAGATACACAGCCGCATGGGTTTAACAATACAATCCACTGGCATATTGGTCATGTGTTAACAGTTGCGGAGCAATTTATGTTTGGCTTCCCAAAAAAATCAACGAACCTGCCAGCGAATTATATGGATTTATTTGCCACAGGTACTAAACCAGCTGACTGGCAGGGCGACGTTCCATCAGTGCAGGAATTGACTGCACAGTTAAAGGAGCAAATCAAAAGAATCAAGGAAATTCCAGGAGAAAGCTTTAACGAAAAGCTACAGACTCCGTTCCTTGGTCAAGAAACCTTTGGTGAGCTTGCGAACTTTGCGGTTTTCCACGAGTCACTTCATTTAGGTCAAATGCAGGCAATGAAACGTGCCATTGAAGCAGCAAATGTAAAGTAACCAATGTTTGTACGTGAAATTTCGTTTCTACCAATCGTAGAAACGTTTTTTCATTCAATAAATATTTATGAATTTCGACTTTGAGAATTATCTAGCTCCAGCGCCCTAGCGGCTAATGCCCTTCGCTCTCCGCCCTACGATAAGTCAACATCGGTTCGCCCACTCACCGTGTTTCCTTTATCTCAGTTGGAGCGCTCCACAAGGAACGCTTCGGCAGCATAGGCATCGCACGAAGGAAAAGCGTTAGCTTTTCCGAGGAGGTCATACGCCGCTGACCAGGGCGCTTGCGCTTTTACTTTTGAAAGGGGTTTTTACCTTTTATGGAAAAACAGCTGACGAAGGAAAGAATTTGGACAAAAGATTTTGTCCTGATCTGTTTGGCAAATTTCTTTATCTTTCTTGGATTTCAAATGACGCTTCCAACCATTCCACTATTTGTCGAAGATTTGGGCGGGAATGATCAATTAATCGGATTTGTTGTAGGGATTTTTACCTTCTCAGCCTTATTGCTGCGCCCATATGCAGGAAGTTCACTTGAAACAAAGGGCAGGGGATTTGTTTATCTCATTGGACTAGCCGTTTTTGTCCTATCAGTCGGATCCTT
The DNA here is from genome assembly GCF_049463095.1 of Neobacillus sp. 19. Classification (NCBI taxonomy): domain Bacteria; kingdom Bacillati; phylum Bacillota; class Bacilli; order Caryophanales; family Bacillaceae; genus Neobacillus; species Neobacillus sp. 19. The sequence continues at coordinate 87,242 of NZ_JBMPZU010000099.1, forward strand.
TGGTTTTTTAACAAGCATTGTCTTCCTTTTTGCGATGCGCGTTGTTCAAGGTGCCGGCTGGGGATTTTCCACGACTGCCTCCGGAACGATTGCGACGGATTTAATTCCGGCGTCTAGGAGAGGAGAGGGAATGGGGTATTATGGACTGTCAGGCAATTTAGCACTGGCATTCGGTCCTTCCCTGGGGCTGATTTTAACCGGCATCATTTCGTTTAAACAATTTTTCTTAATTTGTGCCGGATTAGGAATGGTAGCACTTTTATTGTCATCAAGAATTACCTACAAAAAGGTCGAACCACGGCAGAAGAAGAAAAAGGAAAAGCTGGATCTGTATGAGAAAAATGCCTTGAAGCCATCGATGCTGATGTTCTTTATCACCTTTACATTTGGAGGGATCGCTGCCTTTCTCCCGTTATATACTGCTGAAAGGCATATTGCCGGCATCCAATTGTACTTTCTCTTATATGCACTTGCACTGATGGCCACAAGGGCTTTTGCTGGACAGCTATATGACCGAAAAGGACACCGGGCCGTCTTTATTCCAGGGACATTGTTGATTTTGATCGCGATGATGCTGCTATCTTGGCTTCCAAACAGCAGTGTTCTTTTTGTAGCTGCAGTTTTATACGGTCTAGGTTTTGGTACGGTACAGCCTGCCCTGCAGGCATGGTCGATCGAGAGAGTCCCAATAAATCGGAGAGGAATGGCGAATGCGACCTTTTTTTCTTTTTTCGATTTGGGGATTGGTTTAGGGGCGATGATGTTTGGTCAGATCAGCCATCTGTTCGGATATAGCAGCATTTATAAAACGTCCGCTGTGTCCATTTTCATTGCGATGCTGCTTTATTTCTACTATTTATATAAAGATCGGGTAAGTGTGGTGCAGCAAAGGTAGATGTTCAGATTGAATTGAATACTTGACTGGCGTGGAGAAGGGTCTCCATGCCTATTTGCTGTGAGGAAAAAAGGTGGATGATTTAATCTCAATAAGGGAAAAATAAAAGTTAGATGATAGCGAATATCCTGAATTTTACTACTTCCTTACATATGGTTGACATGAATAAGATGCAATTCTATAATCAAATTTATGTTTGAAAACGCTGTCGATTTTTGTCGAATAATTTACATCTTGGAGATAACATCATCAGAATAGGAGAGAATGTTTTTGAAATTTATATTGTTTTTGGCAGCATTAGTCGTTATTTTTTTGCTTGCCTTTATCGTAAGTAATAATAAAAAAGGGATTAAATTGAAACCGATTGCTATTATGCTCGTTTTACAGCTGATATTTTCTTTCATCCTGCTTAATACCGAAGTAGGGCTTGTGATAATCAGAGGAATAGCAGGGTTATTTGAACATCTTCTAGCCTATGCTGCTGATGGTGTTAATTTTGTATTCGGCGGAATTGCGAATAAAGGGGCAGGGCCTTTCTTCTTGAATGTTCTCTTGCCGATTGTCTTTATTTCCGTATTAATTGGAATCGCTCAGTATATAAAAGTCCTTCCGATTATCGTCCGTTTCCTTGGCCTCGTGTTAAGTAAGATTAATGGTCTTGGGAAATTAGAGTCGTATAATGCGGTGGCATCTGCTATTTTTGGCCAATCGGAAGTGTTTATTTCGGTAAAAAAACAGCTTCCATACCTTCCTGAACATCGCTTGTATACATTATGTACCTCGGCCATGTCAACAGTATCGGCATCGATTTTAGGGGCATACATGACAATGATTGAGCCAAAATATGTTATTACTGCCCTTGTATTAAACTTATTTGGCGGATTTATTATTGCAAATATCATTAATCCTTATGAAGTAACAGAAAAAGAGGATATTATTGAAATTGAAGGGGCAGAAAAACAAACCTTTTTTGAAATGCTTGGGGAATATATCATGGATGGCTTTAAGGTGGCAATCATTGTTGGGGCCATGCTGATCGGCTTTGTTGCCTTAATTAGTATGATAAATCACGTTTTTGCCGTCATCTTCGGGATTAGCTTCCAAATGGCGCTTGGATATGTATTTGCACCATTTGCCTTTATCGTTGGGGTACCTGCTTCCGAAATTGTTGATGCAGGAACCATCATGGCGACAAAATTAGTATCAAATGAGTTTGTTGCGATGATGGATTTAGGAAAAATCACAGATTCGCTATCAAGCAGAACCGTTGGCATCATTTCAGTCTTCCTTGTTTCCTTTGCTAACTTTTCATCGATTGGAATTATCAGCGGTGCCGTAAAAGGCTTGGATGAAAAGAAAGGAAATGTGGTGGCGAGGTTTGGACTTAAATTGTTATTTGGGGCAACACTTGTAAGCTTATTAACAGCCGCAATTACTGGAGTCATGTTATAAATAAAAACCACCGAATTTTGTTATTCGGTGGTTTTCTTCGTTTTTTTGATTAAAAAATAGATTGCTCCCAAAACAATTGCGGCAATGATAATTGGCAATATATATGGCTGGGCAACTTCCTTTACATGTGACCAATTTTTGCCCAATACCTTTCCTAAATAAATAAAAAGAATCGACCAAGGCAAAACAGCTGCCACGGTATAAAGAGTGAATTTGGTCGCTGACATTTTGGCAATCCCGGCAGGAATGGAAATAGCATGTCTTACAACAGGGATAAACCGGGCCGAGAATATGACTCCAGCACCATATTTTCTAAACCAAAGCTCTGCTACATCAATATGGCTCTTCTTAATAAGGACGTACTTTCCGTATTTCTCTAAAAATGGCCGGCCGCCATAGTAACCAGCCCAATATAGAAATAGCTGAGCAATTGTCCCGCCGATTGTCCCGGCAATAACCGCTCCGACAAAATTGAGATGTCCCTGTGAAACCATGTATCCGCCATAACCTAAAACTATTTCACTAGGGATAATCTCTATCATTAAACCTAGGGCAATGCCGAGGTATCCTAACTGGGATAAAAATTCTAATATGGAGTTAATAAAGTTAGCCATAGTTCACCTTCGCTTATGTATTGTTATAACCAAATATAGTTTATCTCAGTTTGTCTAATAATGAAATGAATATGGTCATTTTCCTTCATTTATGCCCATGTAAGGGAAAATGCAAAAATCTGCCGCCAATTCATCTATGCCTGCAACGAATTTTTTGATGTGAACATATACGTCTTATGGTGGTAACGGATGCTGTAGATCAGACCCATTGCAAACATATTCCCCATGAGTGAGCTGCCGCCATAGCTGATAAATGGCAGCGGAATACCCGTAATTGGCAGTACTTGAATCGTCATCCCAATGTTCTGAAAGACATGGAAGGTGATGACGCTGATAATTCCAGTACAGACATACGTGCTAAACGGGTCATTGGTGTCTAACGAAGTCTTAATTAAATGATAAATAAGGAGAAAAAAGAGACCGACGACGATACTGCCGCCAACAAAACCATATTCTTCACCAATCACGCTAAAAATGAAATCTGTATGGGCTTCCGGGATATACACTTCCCGATTGCCAAACCCTTTTCCTGTGATAAGTCCTGAGCCAATCGCGCTTAACGATTTTAACAAGTGGTAGCTTGAACTTGTTGTATGACTATGGGGATCGAGCCATGCATAAATGCGGTTAAATTGATAGGTTTGCACATGAAGATATTTTTCGAGAAAGTCTGGCTTGATTAGGACAAGGTAGAATATAAGTCCTCCAAGGGACGCACCTAAACTATAGATTGGAATAATGATTTTCCAAGATATCCCCGAAATCAAAATAAGTCCATTTAAAATCGATAAAATCACGAGCCCAGTCCCCAGGTCAGGCTGGAGCATGATTAGCCCAAGCGGCACAGCAGTTGTGATTCCTAATTTTAATAGTAATAGAAAGTCAGTTTTTAGCGTTTTCTCCACATGCTTTTCCTGGTGAGTGGTAATCAGCCGGCTTAAGGCCAAAATTAAAAAGGTCTTCACAAATTCGGACGGTTGTATCTGCCCGACCCCTTTAATGACAAACCAGCTTTTTGCGCCGTTTCTAACAGGGGCAATCGATTCGGGTGCCAGGTAAACCCCAATAAGTAAAATCAATCCAAAGCCATATAAATACCAGGAAAGCCGCTTATATTGATAGCTGTCGATAAAGATGGACACGGTGATGATGGCGGCCCCGATTACATACCAAAAAACTTGCATCATTAAGAAATTCGTCGCGCCATATTGCCCCGAGGCTTGTGCACTATAAATCGCCGCACAGCTGACTAAGAAAAAAAGAAATAATAGTAATGTTAATGTCCAATCGAAGCGATCGGCTTTTTTCTTGTTTCGCATCCATTGGCTACACCTGATTTTTCCTAATATTTACTAATTTTATGCTAGCAAAGAAAAGGCTTGCTCACAATACTTATTACCTATTAAGGGAAAATAGTACACTCCTTTATATAACGATTCCGCATGTAAAAGGTTTCATTTATATTTTATCAAAAGATCTCTACATCAAATGCTTTAAAAACATGGTTGCGATTCCGAAGTAGGTGAGTAACGAAAATATATCATTTAAGGTGGTAATCAGCGGTCCTGATGCGACAGCAGGGTCAATTTTCAACCGATATAAGATCAGGGGGATAATCGTCCCGGCAAGGGTCCCGATAATAAGAGTGAGAAACAGGGAACAGCCGACAACCGCGCCCAATATCAAATTTCCCTGCCAGATATAAGCGATAATGGCAATGAGAATGGCACAGGTGAGGCCAATCGTAATCCCCACACCGAGCTCCCTAGTGATTAAGCGGGTAACCACTTTTCTATCAATGTCATACGAAATTAGCCCTCTAACAACTACGGCAAGTGATTGGGTTCCGGTATTTCCCGTCATCCCGGCAATCATTGGCATGAAAAAGGCAAGGGCTACCACCTGCTGAAGCGTATCTTCAAAACTACTGATGATCCTCCCGGAAATTACACCAATGAATAAGAGTAAAATCAGCCAAGGAAGCCGTCTTGCCGCAGCGACGAATGTTTTCGTTTCAAAGTCAATGGATTTCCCTGATGCCGACAACTTTTCAATATCTTCATTTGCTTCTTTAATCACGACATCGATAATATCATCGACCGTTACAATTCCGACAAGAACATTGTTGTCATCGACAACCGGAATGGCTAAGAAATCATAACGTTCTGCCGTTCGTGCCACTACCTCCTGGTCCGTGGTTACTGAAACGGAAATGACCCGTTCGTACATAATCGTCCGGATTTTCTCCTCTGGTTCTGCCAATAGTAAATCCCGGTAAGAGACGACCCCAACAAGCCTTCGTGCCTCGTCAGTGACATACAGGTAGTTAATCGACTCCGCAAACTCTGCAAAGATTTTAAACTTATCAACTGCTTCTCTGACGGTATAATAATCACGAATCCAAACAAATCGATTGGTCATAATTCTTCCGGCTGTTTCCGGAGGATAATTCATGATTCCTTTAACGGCATTGGACTCTTCTGCTTTCATTCCTGAAAGCAGCGAGTCTTTCTTCTCTGGCGAAAGCTCATTTAATAATAAGGCCAGGTCGTCATTATCCATTAAATCTAGAACCTTACTGGTTTTTTCAATGCCCAGAATGTTCAATAATTCAAGCTGCTCAGACTTATCAAGCTCCTCCATCAGGTCAGCCAACACGTCAAACTTTAAAAATAATAGAAACCTGCCTTTATGTTTTTCCGGCAATTCCTCATAAATTTTTGCCATGTCATATGGCTGGAGCTCTTCCAATATCGTCTCAAAGTCGTCTTTTTTGTTTTCTTTTAATGTTTTAATAATATAAAGATTTATTTCATCGGGAGTCATATCTTTAATCATGTTCTATATACACTCCTTTCATAAAGGTGCATTGGTCTATAATGAGCAAAAGAACAAATACTATTCAGGTGGATTTTAAATAGTATGTGTAACATATAAACATTTTTTGTAAAAGAATTGAAATATGCTATTTGTCCTATTATTTGATAAAATAAGGAAGTATTTATAAAGACGATTGGAAGTTTCATGGAAATCACGTTTTAATATCATTCATGTAGTTGAACGGAGGAGTTTGGCTTTGAAAAAGCATCATCAAGACATACGGGATCTTATCTATATTCATTTAAATCAATCAGACCAGTATGTACTGTCCTACGGTATCGAATTCGCTGAATTTGCTGCTGCTTTTTCAGGTTCATTAAATCATCTGCTTTTGCTAAAGCACCGCTTTGATGATGCTGATTTTAATATGCATACGCTGCTCGAATATTGTCCGGAAGAGAGAATTAATAAGTTAGCAGGAGAAGATGTATACAGTTACGGCAACTTCTGCTGGATTGATTTTATTGAAGAAGAAGTGCTGAATGAACTTTCAGGTCAGGAATTAGCTGAATTATTATATTTAGGCCATCAAAAGCAGCATTTAAGATTGCCTTTTTATAATAAACTAGGCAACCGTTTTGTTTATTTGGCCCACGATGATGGCTGGTATAACAAAATCTATTATCGCAGCTTTAAGGATTTTTTCCATCTATTAAGTGAAGCACTGGCCGGCAAGCTTGGGGAAATGAAGCTGGAAAAATCAATCCTTGGTCTGCGGAAGAAACGCTCCTATCCGCAGGTGAATAAAGAAATCCTCCTCTCGTTAACACCTTTTATTAAGGAAGGAATTTGTATATCCTTACGGGATGCTGACCACCAGCGCGGCCGAATTGAAATACCGATCTGGGTGGTTGGAGATTTTGCAAATATGGATGATATGGTGGAAGAATACGAACAAATCTCCGCTAAACCATACCATGCGAAGATCATCTTTGATAAAAAAACAAAAGAATGGAAACTAAATGTTATTTAAATCTCTCCGATTGGGGAGATTTTCTATATAGTGGGACCAAATGTTTGTTTTGAAGCAAGCCATATATATCATAAACTAATGAAGAGAAAAAAACATTTAAAAAACAGGTCTGCTTACATTTCCTTTCTTATTTGATAAAGTGTTAAAATAAAACCGTGAAACAGAATTGGAGGTTTTGGTATGAAAACAAAACTAGGTTTGTTATATGGAGGAAAATCCGCGGAGCATAGTGTATCCTTACAGACAGCACGCTCTGTCATCAATGCATTAAACCTTGAAAAATTTGAAATTCATCCGATTTACATAAATGTTGAAGGCGAATGGATTAAAGGACCACAGTTAAATGAACCGGTAGAAAATGTTAAGGCACTTGAATTTTCTCAAGGCCATTCTTTATCGCCGCTGTCACTTGCGCCGTCATTTCAGCAAAAGGACCAGCAGGAAGAAGGGCCGCTTGATGTAATCTTCCCGCTATTACACGGACCAAACGGTGAAGATGGAACCGTACAGGGGTTATTAGAACTGCTAAATTTACCGTACGTAGGAAACGGCGTTCTGGCTTCAGCTGCCGGAATGGATAAAGTGATAATGAAGAATATCTTTGCACAGGCAGGACTCACACAAGTAAATTATGTAGCTTTTATAAAAAGCGAGTGGGCAAAGGCGAAGGAAGAGGCCTATGCTAAAGTAGAAGCGGAACTCGGTTATCCGTGCTTTGTTAAGCCGGCAAATCTGGGTTCAAGCGTTGGAATCAGCAAATGTACTAATCGTGCTGAATTAGATCTGGCGTTTGCTGAAGCGTTCCAATTTGACCGCAAAGTCATTATTGAAGAAGGTGTAACGGCGCGTGAAATTGAGATTGCTGTCCTCGGCAACGATGAACCGGAATGTTCTGTAGCGGGTGAGATTGTTCCGAGAACGGAGTTTTATGATTACAAAGCGAAATATGAAGATGGCGACACTGCCTTAATTATTCCGGCTGACATCACGGAAGAAGAGTACGGGATCTTAAAGGAAATGGCCATTCAGGCTTTTAAGGCATTGGATTGCTCAGGACTTGTTCGTGCTGATTTCTTCTTAACGAAAGATGGCAGGGCACTAATTAACGAGGTGAATACGATGCCGGGCTTTACTCCGTTCAGTATGTTCCCACTTTTATGGAAGCACACAGGGGTAGAATATCCACAATTAATCGAGCGTCTCGTGAATTTGGCGAAAGAACGACATGCCGAGAAACAAAATATTAAATATACTTTTTAAAAGATAAGAAAGAAATTTCAAATTTGAGAATTGTCCAGCTCCAGCGCCCTAGCGGCTAGTGTCCTTCGCTCTCCGCCCTACGATAAGTCAACATCGAATCGCTAGCGCTCTTCGTGTTTCCTTTATCTCAGTTGGATCGCTCCAGGCCATACGCCGCTGACCAGGGCGCTTACGCTATTCTTTGAGACACGGCTGAAGTGCCGTGTCCGTTTCTGTTTAATCTCAATAAAGGGAGGGTATCAACTTGATAAAGCGCACATTAAAACAAATTGCAGAAATGGTTTCCGCCTCAAATGAGATTCCCCAGTTTGCTGATGTGATGATTGAGGGAGTGACGATTGATTCCCGAAAGATTAATCCGGGAAATCTGTTTATTCCTTTTAAGGGAGAACATGTGGACGGACATAAGTATGTAGAGGAATCCATCCGAAAAGGTGCGGCAGCTGCCCTTTGGCAGAAGGATGTCCCGAATCCGCCATTAGACTTACCAATTATCATTGTCGATGACTGTCTGGCCGCCTTACAGGAATTAGCGCGAAAATATCGGCAGGAATTACCTGTTAAAGTGGTAGGGATTACGGGAAGTAATGGAAAAACAACAACGAAGGATATGACGGCTGCGTTATTATCGATTCAATATAAGGTGCAAAAAACGGAAGGGAATTATAATAACCATATCGGCCTGCCATTAACCGTTCTAGGGTTACATGAAGACACGGAAATGGCCATTCTCGAAATGGGAATGAGCGGCAGAGGCGAAATCGAATTCCTGACAAAACTTGCCTGTCCCGATGCAGTTGTGATTACCAATATTGGGGAATCACATCTTCTTGATCTTGGCTCAAGGGAAGGAATAGCTGAAGCGAAATTGGAAATTCTCCAAGGTCTTCGTGATGGCGGTCTTGCTGTCCTGCATGGCGATGAACCGCTTCTAATGGAGCGTATCCAACAAAATACAGGAAATATTACGATTCAGACCTTTGGCAGAAACGAAACCAATGATCTCTATCCAACAGAAATTACCCAAATCGAGCAAGGAAACGCATTCAAAATGAATGGGGCTGACACTGTTTTTGAGCTTCCGGTTCTTGGCACCCACAACATATTAAATGCGCTGGCATCGATGCTGATTGCTCATTATTTTTCCATTCCCTTTGAAAAAATGAATGCGGGCTTAACGAGCATAAAGCTGACAAATATGCGGATGGAGCTAGTGGAAGGGCACTTAGGGGAAAAAATCATCAATGATGCCTACAACGCCAGCCCAACTTCCATGATGGCAGCCATCGAATTAGTATCCAATCTGCAAGGCTATAAGCGGAAAATTCTTGTTCTTGGAGACATGCTAGAGCTTGGCCCGCAAGAAGAACAGTACCACTTGCAAATTGGAGAAGGCTTAAACGGGGATAAAATTGATTATCTATTCACGTATGGTTCACTAGGTGGGAATATCGCCATAGGTGCTAAGAAGATCTTGGGAGAAAAAAGAGTGTTTGCTTTTACAGATAAAGCAGAACTTATTCAGGAATTAAAACCGTTCGTGGATGAAGATACATTAGTTCTTGTGAAGGCCTCCAGAGGTATGAAGTTAGAGGAAGTCGTTTCAGCTTTACAAAAATAATCCATTTATGATAATTGGCAGGTGTGAAACGGATGATTGGCTGCTTACTTATTCATGGATTTACAGGTGCCCCGTATGAAGTAGAGCCCCTTGCCTCCTTTTTAGAGGAGAACACGGATTGGCTATTTAGTGTCCCTACACTGCCTGGTCACGGCGAACCGGGCGCCTTAAAAGGTGTCCGCTACCAAGAGTGGATTGATTGTGCCGAAGCTGAATTGAAAAAACTCAATGAAGCCTGTAAGGTCGTGTACGTAATTGGTTTTTCAATGGGCGGCTTGATTGCCAGTTTTCTTGCCGCCAAACATCCTGTGGACAAGCTGATTCTACTTAGCGCTGCTGCCTATTATGTGAATCCAAGGCAGCTCGGAGCCGATATTAAAAAAATCATCCTTGATTCCTTTCAAGGAAACTTACAAGAGAATGAATTATTTCACCGTTATAAACGAAAAATAACGGAAACCCCTTTAGCGGCAACATTACAATTCCGTAAGCTTGTTTCATCGGTCAAGCCTCTCCTAGGTCAGGTGAAAGTGCCGACATTGATTGCACAAGGAGATTGTGACGGGATTGTGCCGCCTAAAAGTGCTGAATACTTATACCAAACCATAGGTGCGAAACAAAAGAAGCTTACCTATATAAAGGATTCGAAACACCATATTTGCCATTGTGAAGAACGTTCTGCCCTATTTTCTCAAGTTTTGGACTTTTTGATGGAGCGGTAAGGCGGGGTTAGACGTCTTTATTGCAAAATACTAGTAAAAGTGGTATGATAATCATCAACGTGTCTAAAGAACGATCGAAAAGGGCATACTCCTTTGGAGAATGTTCTTTTTTTTGGTAAAATAAAGAAGCACTTATTACCGCATTTGATGCGTGTGAGAATATATTCAGCACTTAAGAAACATATTTTCAAATAGATGAAGGAGAATGAAAACATTGACAAAGTTTCAAGACTTAGGCATTAGCCAAGCTACGTTAAAAGCTGTTCTCAAAATGGGCTTTGAGGAAGCAACACCAATCCAGGCAGAAACAATTCCATTGAGCCTAGAAAATAAAGATTTGATCGGCCAGGCGCAAACAGGAACTGGTAAAACAGCTGCATTCGGTATTCCATTGGTGGAAAAAGTGGATATGAAATTAGATGCTATCCAAGGGATTATTATTGCGCCAACGCGTGAATTGGCGATTCAAGTATCTGAAGAATTATACAAAATAGGTGCCGGCAAAAGAGTGCGTGTACTCCCAATTTACGGAGGGCAGGATATCAGCCGTCAAATCCGTTCACTTAAGAAAGCCCCACATATTATCGTAGGTACTCCAGGACGTGTATTAGACCATATCAATAGAAAGACCATGCGTCTTGACACTGTTCATACGGTAATCCTTGATGAAGCAGATGAAATGTTAAACATGGGCTTTATTGAAGACATTGAATCAATCCTTGCTTCAACACCGGAAGAACGCCAAACATTACTTTTCTCAGCCACCATGCCGGGACCAATTCAGAGAATGGCTGAAAAGTTCATGAAGGATCCCCAAATTGTTCGTGTGAAAACAAAAGAAATGACTGTTCCTTTGATTGAGCAGTATTATCTTGAAGTGCAAGAGCGAAATAAATTTGATGTGTTAACAAGACTTTTGGATATTCAATCACCTGAGCTTGCGATTGTATTTGGCCGGACGAAGCGTCGTGTGGATGAGTTATCCGAGGCATTAACACAAAGAGGATATACGGCAGAAGGAATTCATGGCGATTTAAGCCAGGCAAAGCGTTTATCTGTTTTACGTAAGTTTAAAGAAGGAACGATTGATGTCCTTGTTGCAACAGACGTAGCCGCAAGGGGTCTCGATATTTCCGGAGTTACCCATGTGTATAACTTTGATATTCCACAGGATCCTGAAAGCTATGTCCACCGGATTGGCCGTACAGGCCGTGCCGGCAAAACAGGTGTAGCGATGACTTTCATTACACCACGTGAAAAATCCTATCTTGCTGTTGTTGAAAAAACAACAAAGCGGAAGATGGAAAAAATGAAGGCACCGACACTTGATGAGGCATTAGAAGGCCAGCAGCGTGCGGTAGTGGATAAAATTACGCAAACTATTGAGTCTAACAACCTTCATTATTACAAAGCGGCAGCAGATGAATTGTTGGAAGCTAACGATGCTGCAACGGTTGTGGCTGCAGTCTTAAAAATGTTAACAAAAGAACCGGATACGACTCCTGTTAAATTGACGGAAGAATCACCACTGCCACAAAAGAGAGATAGAAAACAGTTTGATCGTGGTGACCGCAGAAGAAGAGACGATTCCCGCGGCGGCTATAACGATCGTCGCAAAAAAGCACCGGTAAAGCCAAGAAGCGGTGAAAAAAGAACCAGCAGCAAATCATCAAAACCAAGAAGCTATAACCATCAATAAGTAGAAAAGCGCAAGAGCATGGACCCGTTGTCCATGCTCTTTTTAGTTCGATTCTTCCTTTTTCGCAGACCTTTTCTTTATAGACCGTTTTAAGGTGTCCATGAGTAGATACAAGATGGGAATACCTTCAATAAAATAGGAATAGGCTGCCCATGATTCAGTAAAAAAGCTGGTAAGGGAGGATGTACCGCCCGACATTTGTAACGATAAGGCGACCATAACAGCAGCGAGCGAAAACACAAGCGGCCGGTGATCTTTAAGATGAAATAGATGGGCAAGGATTTGAACGGATAAATAAAACATGATAGAAATTTTTAAATAAATCGTTGTTGACCAAATTGATATTAAAAATGGATCTAGGTTTTCGATAAAGTCAGCAATTCGGATATAACGTACCATTTCCAACATTGGATAGGTAGTATGACTCGCCAGATTCGGACCAAAGAGTAATAACAAAAAGACCATATTTATGATGATGAATAACAATGACAGCGAAATAGCCCAAATAACGGATTTATGAGTCTTGCTCTTTTGAGATAAATAAGGAAAGAGAAAGACCAAGATTACTACCTCTCCAAAAAAAGGAATGGTGTAAAAACTACCCTTATAAATGTTATTCCAGCTATGGTTCGTGACAAAGGCCATCCACCTGTCCCATTTTAATTCCTTTCCAATAAAAGCGGTAATTAAGATATCGGCTATGATTACGAGAAAAAATAATCCCTGCGCGGTTCGAAATAACGTAACCACTCCTGAGCGGGCTGTTACTGCGACAACGAAGCCAAGTATGATGCCTATAGCCCAGTTCGGTGTTTCGGGCAAATAGGTTTGGACGAAAAAGTCTTCGTATTCTCTTAGAATAAAGGCACTTATATGCAGAAAAGAAAAGCAATATATTCCCATGAAGAGATAATGGATCCAAGAAGGGAATATTTCCTTTCCATAATGACTAATAAATTCAGTCGGCCGCCGCTTAGCCAGCTTGATCGTGAAAAAGGCATAAATGCCCCCTCCTAAGCCGCCAATCAATAGCACAATCACTATATCGTATTGGGATAAGTGGATTAAATGCGCAGCAGCGAAACCAACTAGTGTGGAATAGAAGTAAATAATAAGAAAAAGTATCAGTTGATTTTGAGTAATTTGCTCCGTTTTCAAGGAAATCCACCTAACCTAGTATTTTCTGCTGCAGTGGTTTAAATAGGAATAGGATCAAGTCATTGGGGCTAGGCATTTGCTTAAATATGACCGTTGCAATACAGTACGAAAAAGAGACACCCATAATACAATAAACAATCCAATAGGTTCTTTTTTTACGATTCTTACTTTTTAAATAGAACCACTCGTTAAAAAAGATCAGTAGAAAACAAAATATAATGATAATCATGAATGTAATTCCTTTGTCCAAAATGGATTATTTTCACTGCCGGGACGCTTAATCTTCAAATCAACATGGATATTGAGCTTAACTTTGTCTTGATAAATAGCAGGCCAATCCTTTTTGGATTTTTTCCATATTTTTGGTTTATGCCATAATAAGTATTCGCCCAATTGAAAAACATCTGCTTTGACTCTTTTTGAAGCATGAAACGCATCATTGATTCGATCCTTAATTTCCTTTTCGGCAATCCGCTCCAAGTGATAGATATTTTTTGGTTTCGATAAATCAATGTTGGATTGTGATTCTGAAATATCATCTTCTGCGGTAACATACACATTAAATGTGTATGGTTCCTTTTTAGATGGGCGGATTTTCGTATGCGCCTGTAAGACTAATAAACTAATATGCTTCCCATCGGTGGGTGATTTAATTGTTACCGCTGCTTTATTTATCGAGTTTCGCAGCCATAATGCCCCGCGGCCTTCACTTGGACTTAATGTGCCGACCAATTTATAATTGTGAAATAATGCCATTCCGCCTGTGCCGACCCACAATTTTTCCTTCCCTTTCTCACTCAGCATTTTTTCCTTTTTCTTAGTTAACAGCCCTGTGATCATATCGCCATTTTCCGTTTCAAGGAAGTCTTTCGGGGTGGTGTATAACGTAATATGTTCCTGGGTGAATCTGCGGATGATCTCACCTGGAAATGTTTCGAAAACCGGTGCTAAATTTTCGATTTCTTTGGCTTTACCCGGAGTAACTAATACGGCAGTATTGATATTTAATTTCGGTTCACGGACAATGAATTCTAAAACATGTCCAATCCCTTCCTTAGCCATTTCTTCACTGACGACAATAATCCTTGTATGGCCCCAGCTTAGTTCCCGTGATTCATCTGCCTGCATTTTGTGATAGGCATCTGTCACCGTTTTTCCTGTAGCCGAGATTTGGGCATATGGATTCCCTCCTGATGCCCCGGCGCTGCCTGGAATCAACCGTTGGGGAAGTGGGAAGGACAGGGTTATTTCCATCTCGCCATTTGCACTTTTATCAACGTACATGGCTTGGATAAAAGCCCGTTTATTGACTTCTACACTTGACCAGCAGCCTGATAACACCAGAGTACACATAACGATTAGCCATTTTAGCGTTTTCATTAATCTTCATCATCCTCGGGAAATGATCTGTTAATCGTTAACCGATTTTTGTCTGCTGCCCCGGCAAACGATGGCCGGCGTTTCATTGACCACCATGGAGCGCGTACAAACGTATCCTTTAGATCGCTAGTCTTGAGCGGTGCTGTAGGGGAAAGATATGGTTGGCCGAATGAACTTAGATGTACTACATGTATAAAGATCAGAAGTGAACCAATCATCAATCCGAAGATGCCGAATGTACCTGATAAAATCATGATTGGAAAGCGGAGCAGCCGAATGGAGAACGCTAAATCATAGCCGGGAATGATAAAGGAGGCAATTCCTGTCAGCGAGACGATAATCACCATCGGAGCCGACACAATTCCTGCCTGTACCGCAGCTTGTCCGATTACCAAAGCTCCTAGGACCCCAATTGCCTGACCGACCGCTTTCGGTGTGCGGACTCCAGCCTCACGCAAGGCTTCAAACGCCAATTCCATAATAAATGCTTCCACAATAGCAGGGAATGGAACGAATTCTCGAGATGCAGCCACGGAGATCAATAAACTTGTCGGAATCATTTCTGTATGAAAGGTCGTAACCGCAATATAAAAAGATGGAAATAGCAGTGAAACGACTAAAAAGGCATAGCGCAGCAGGCGGATCACGCTGGTTAAAATATAACGTTGATAATAATCCTCTGCTGATTGTAGGAACATATAAAAGGTAACAGGTACGATCAATGGAATCGGTGTTCCATCTACAAAAATAACCACTCTTCCTTCTAACAGTGCAGCAGCTGCGACATCAGGACGCTCCGTTTTTTGCGATTGGGGGAACGGTGATAAAGGCCAATCATCAATACACTCCTCGATATAGCTGCTAGCTAATACACCATCAATTTCAATTCGGTTGATTCTTTGTTTCACATCCGTGAGCAACTCTTCTTTGCATAGCCCTTCGATATAACTAATCATTACCTTCGTTTTGGTGTATTTTCCAATCAACAGCTGTTCCATTTTTAAATCAGGAGACTTAATTTTCCGGCGGACCATTGTGATATTTGTATGGATATCCTCGACAAAGGCTTCTCTTGGCCCTCTAATGACGTTCTCATTTGCCGTCTCACTTACAGCTCGTGTTTCAACGCTCGTCAGAGGAATGGCCAGCATTCGACTGTCGCCTTCAAAAAAGATAATGATATGTCCGTCCAAGATACGGTCAGTTGCTTCCTTCATATCTGTCAGTATACTGGTACACATCGTGCTGATCGCTTTAAGATCGAGTAATTTATGAAGTAATTCCTTCTGGGATGAAGCAAAATCAGGTGAAACAATATACTTTAATACCTGATCATCGAATACCTGTTGATCGACCATGCACTGGATAAAAATAATGCCGACCCGTGTGTGATTTGCTAGTATTTCATGAAACGTGATGTCATCACTTTTCTGAAAGGTATCCTTAAACCATTTTGCCCGAACGTCAAAATCCTCCCCAAGAACTACTGGATGTTTCGAGGTTTTTTTTTGAGGCTGTACCTGCTTTTTTGAACTTGAGAAAATCGGCATACTGCTCCACTCCACGATGTTTTTCTTAGACTTCCCATATTTTTTATAAAATATTTTCAAAAAAAAGGTATAGCACCGAAAATGTTCCGGCAGCTATACCTGTTATTTTTGGGAAAAGAAGCCGAGGACGGCAATGATGAAAATCGCTGCCCAGATGAGAACTTTAACTGGGGATTGCAATGAAACGCTTTTCTTTCTTCTGCCAGCCCAGTCAGCCGTACCTTTAATAGAATCCGAAAGATTCTTTTTATTATAGTAAGGAATCGCTCCAAGTAAAAAGCCGCCAAGTAAGCCAAATAAATGGGCAGTAATATTTATATTTGGCTGTAAAAAGGTCATAATTAAGCTGACTGCACAAAGTGTAAGGATAATTTGCGAGTTTTGCTTTGACAGCAAATGTTTCCGGAAGATAATAATTGCAATATAATAGCCGAAAAGCCCAAAAATGGCGCCGCTTGAGCCAACATGGGTATAGGTTAACGGCTCTAGCAGGAAGGTGGCTGCATTAGCAATCAGTCCAGACAACAAGTAGACGAATAAGAATCTGCCGCCGCCAAGCATCCGCTCCAGTGCCGGAGCAAATAAGACAAGGGAAAAACTATTAAACAGCATATGGGGGAAACCGCTGTGCATAAAGATTGGGGTAATCAGCCGCCAATATTCCCCTTCCATAATATAAAGATTTACACCTGAAAAATTTTCAAAAAACCAATAGTTTGGGAAGATGGGTAAAATGGTTAAAAGATATAATACGATGTGAATGGCCACAATAATAGAAACGATCGGAAAATATCGGATAAATTCACGAAAGCTTTCAGTTCTTGTAAACAAAGATAAAACCTCCTCTCAATTACCATCATAAACAGAATTTTTGTCTTGTACACTATTATGCTGCTGATAATTTAAATAGAAGGAAGATGAACGATGATTAAAGGGATTGGAATCGATATTATTGAACTTTCCAGGATTCGCGAACTCATTACAAGGCAGAGCAAATTTGCCGACCGGATCTTAACTGAGAATGAAAACAATAAGTTTAAAATCCTTTCAGAAGTAAGAAGGGTAGAGTTTTTAGCAGGAAGGTTTGCTGCGAAGGAGGCTTTTTCAAAAGCGCTTGGAACAGGCATTGGCAAGGAGCTGTCCTTTTTAGATATTGAAATTGGGACGGATGCTTTCGGGAAGCCTTTTATTGTAAAACCGGACGTCCAGGCGCATCTTTCCATCTCCCACAGCAGGGAGTATGCAGTAGCCCAGGTTGTGATTGAGGAGTCAAAATAAAAATAAATAGGTATACAAGCTTTTTCGAATATTCCCCCAGGTTGTCTCATATATTCATAGGGAACTAGGAGAGACAAGGTCAGCTATGGTCATTTTAAAGCCTGATCCCTGCCTTTCTCTTCTTAAAATCATATGAAATGAGACAAGAAGGGGTTGAAGGAATGAGGAAAAAGTTAATGCTGCTCATTACGGGGCTGATGGTCATTTTCGTGCTGGCTGCCTGTGGCTCAAAATCACAGGACGATGTGGTGAAAGAGTTAAAGAGTAAGCAAAGTGACTTATCCAGCTATAAGGTAAAAGCAAAAATGACATTGAAAATGGGCTCAGATTCACAGGTATATAACGTAGAAATCTGGCATAAGGATCCTACATTCTATCGCGTAAATTTGAAAAATGCAGAAAAGGACCAAAGCCAAATGATTTTACGAAATAACCAAGGGGTTTTTGTTCTGACTCCTGCATTAAATAAGAGCTTTCGCTTCCAAAGTGATTGGCCGCAAAACAGCAGCCAAGCCTATTTGTATGAATCGTTGATTAAAGACATTGTCGCTGATAAAGAGGCTAAGTTCTCCTCGACAAAAAAACATTATATATTTGAAACGAAAACCCGTTATCAAAATAATAGTATGCTTCCGATCCAAGAAATCAAGCTAAATAAGAGTGATCTATCGCCTGCAGTTGTAAAAGTAATGGATCCTGACCGGAATGCCCTTGTGACTGTAGAATTTTCGAAGGTTACCTTTAAAGCGGATTTCGACAAGGACGATTTCGATATGAAGAAGAATATGACCCGGGGTCAACTCAATTTACCGGCGATGGCAAAGGGCGGCGATCAGAACTTCGCTGTGAAGTATCCGACTTTTGAGCTAAAGGGGACCAAATTAATCGAGGAAAAACCGGTTACGATTGAAGACGGTAAACGGGTAGTTCTCACGTATGACGGTAAAAAGTCATTTACACTTATCCAGGAAAAAGTAACGGCAAAGGCTGCGTCCACATCTTCGACCAATATGGAAGGTGAGATTGTAGATTTAGGTATAACGATTGGAGCGATTTCAGATCATTCCATTTCATGGTCTTATGACGGGGTTGATTACATGATCGCCTCGAAAAACCTCACGAAGGAAGAAATGATAGAAGTGGCAAAATCGGTTCAAGGTGAAGCGGTAAAATAAATGTAGAATGAGATAGGCTCCATATTGGGGTCTGTTTTTTTTATTTTTCGAAAAAAATTTTTGTGATAAAATGAAAGGGGTTTATTTCAAAATAGGAAGTGGAGACATGAGAGTGCAAGGGGATTTTTATCGAGATACTTGGGCAGAAATCGATTTAGATTGTATCGCTGAAAATGTTGCCTCCGTTAAAACGCATTTACCAGAAGATGTTGCGATTATTGCGGTTGTTAAAGCAAATGCATATGGCCATGGTGATGTTCAAGTCGCTGAAACAGCACTTGCTTCAGGGGCTGAATATCTGGCTGTTGCCTTTATGGATGAAGCCGTTGCTTTAAGAAAAAAAGGAATTAAGGCTCCAATTCTCGTCTTGGGTGCCTCAAGACCTGAGGACGTACAAGTTGCAGCGCAAAATAAGATTACACTAACCGTTTTTCAAAAGGAATGGATAAAAAAAGCCAAAGAACACTTAAAGGTAGATGAGTGCGTTTCTTTACACATAAAAATAGATACGGGGATGGGAAGATTAGGGATTCGGACCAGCGAAGAATTACAAGTGATCGAGCAGCTTATTCTAGGAGACGAGCGATTTCACTTTGAAGGAATTTATACGCATTTTGCCACGGCAGATACATTGGACGATACCTATTTCCAACAGCAATTGGCGCTATTTGAGAATATAATCAGTGCACTGACGAAGAAGCCAAAGTATGTTCATTCCAGTAACAGTGCGGCGACTTTACGGTTTCCTAAAGCGTATTTTAATACAGTACGGCTGGGAATTGCGATGTACGGATTGACGCCTTCTATCGAAATGGAAAAGGAAATTCCCTTTCCGTTAAAAGAGGCATTTTCACTAAAATCCAAGCTTGTCCATGTGAAACAGCTTCAAAAGGGTGATAAGGTAAGCTATGGGGCAACTTATGTAAGTGAGAAAGAAGAGTGGATTGGCACGATTCCAATTGGCTATGCAGATGGATGGATTCGCAAGCTGCAGGGCCAGGAAGTGTTAGTGGATGGAAAGCGTGCACCAATTGTCGGCAGAATCTGCATGGATCAATGCATGGTTCGCCTTTCATCTAATCTGCCGGTTGGGACAACTGTCACACTAATTGGCAGAGAGAGGGAGCAATTCCTATCGGTAAATGAGATCGCCGAGAAACTTGAAACAATAAATTATGAAGTACCGTGTATCATTGGCCATCGTGTTCCCCGCCTTTATAAAAAAGGTGGAAAAATTGTCGAGATAAAAAATGGTCTGCTATAAAACTTTCAGGCGTAATGAAGGAAATTAGAACATAAATATGATATTGCGGTAATTTGTGCATAAAAGCACTATTTATTGGCTTATAATACAGTAGGATTATTTTTAGTCTATGAATTGGGCTCGTTTAGTGTTATTATAAAATATGGTACAGATAAAACTCGCCTATGAGAGGCTTTAGAGCTGCTTCATAAGGCGTTGTATTTATGCGTCAGAAAGCATTTCTGGTTAGCTAAAAATGGTGTGTAGTGATGGTGGAGGTGTATGTTTGTGTCAGAATCCGGCGCAACTACGGAAATCTTAGTGAAGTTACCGCAACATCTTTTAACTGAGTTAGATGGTTTCGTTAAGCAAGAAAATGTAAACCGCAGCGAGTTTATTTACCAAGCAACAAAAATGTATTTACGCGAACGAAAAAAGAGACAAATTCGCGAGTCGATGAGACGTGGATACATGGAAATGGCAAAGATAAATCTTAGAATTGCATCAGAAGCATTTCAAGCAGAATATGAGGCAGAACATACTGTAGAACGTCTTGTAAGCGGAGGGTAAACCTTTGATTGTCAAGCGTGGTGACGTATATTTCGCGGACCTATCCCCAGTTGTTGGTTCTGAACAAGGCGGCGTCCGACCTGTACTTGTCATCCAAAATGACATCGGGAATCGGTTTAGTCCCACAGTTATTGTTGCAGCGATTACAGCTCAAATTCAAAAAGCGAAGCTTCCTACGCATGTAGAGATTGATGCCAAGCGCTACGGATTTGAACGAGATTCGGTCATTCTGTTAGAGCAGATTCGTACAATTGATAAGCAGCGGTTAACCGATAAAATCACTCATCTCGATGACGAAATGATGGAGAAAGTGGATGAAGCCTTGCAGGTAAGCTTGGGTCTCATCGAATTTTAGTCTTTACCTACGCTCTTTTAAAAAAGAGCGTTTTTTCATACATAATCTGACCTCATTCTTTCATTCTGCTCTTTTAGCAAGCTAATCCGGCTTGCTTTTCTTTTTTTTGTATGGCTGTGTTAAAGGACATTGTTAATTTTATATCCTTGTTGATTGGAGCGGAAGGCACGAAGACTCCTGCGGGAGGACGGGGCAGGGGAGACCCCGCAGGCGCCTAAGCGCCGAGGAGGCTCCCCGGACCGCCCGCGGAAAGCGAAGTGTCTGGAGCGCAAATCAACAGCCAAGTTAAACACAGCCTTTTGTAAAAAAAGTTAGTACCAGAGCCGTATAATGAAA
Organism: Neobacillus sp. 19; assembly: GCF_049463095.1. Classification (NCBI taxonomy): domain Bacteria; kingdom Bacillati; phylum Bacillota; class Bacilli; order Caryophanales; family Bacillaceae; genus Neobacillus; species Neobacillus sp. 19. Next base: position 108,403 of record NZ_JBMPZU010000099.1, read on the forward strand.
CTCATTTTTAAATTTGGTACAATATAGAAAAATGGAATGGAGGATGGATTAGTGAGTGACACAGCAGTAAAGGATGATCAATTATTAGGTAAAATAGCCGCTGAACTAGCGATCTCTTATAAACAAGTAAAGAGTGTTATTTCCTTATTGGACGAAGGCAATACCGTTCCGTTCATTGCCCGCTACCGGAAGGAAATGACGGGTGCCCTTGATGAAGTGCAGATTCGTTCCGTCTCAGAGCGCAGGCAGTATATTCAAAACCTTGAACAAAGAAAAGAAGAGGTTTTACGGATTATTGCAGAGCAGGGGAAATTAACGGACGAGCTCAGTAAAAGTATTACAAAGGCAGAAAAACTTCAAGAGGTGGAAGATTTATATCGTCCTTATAAACAAAAAAGACGAACAAAAGCCACTGTTGCTAAGGAAAAAGGGCTGGAACCATTGGCCGAGTGGCTGATGACTTTTCCTAAAGATAGTATTAATGAAAAAGCAATGCAATTTATAGCTGAAGAAAAGGATGTTCATACGGTAGATGACGCGATTGCAGGCGCCAAAGACATCATCGCGGAATGGGTTTCTGATGATGCAGAAAGCCGTAAATGGATCCGCAAAGAAACCTTTAAGTCGGGTTCAGTGTCGTCTGTTGTGAAAGATGCAGAAAAAGACGAGAAAAACGTATATGAAATGTATTATGAATATGAAGAACCAGTAAATAAAATTGTTCCCCACCGGACATTAGCCTTAAATCGTGGGGAAAAGGAAGATATTTTACGGGTTTCGATTAAAATGAATGCCGATTTCATACTATCTTATTTGTCGCGGAAATGGATTCGTAACCAGCACTCACCGGCGGCTCCCATTGTTTTAGAGGCGATGGAAGACAGCTATAAACGATTGATTCAGCCTTCGATTGAACGGGAAATTCGCAGTGAATTAACTGAAAAGGGCGAAGAACAAGCAATACATATATTCTCGGAGAATCTCCGCAATTTACTTCTGCAGCCGCCGTTAAAAGGAAAAGTCGTCATTGGTGTTGACCCTGCCTACCGTACAGGCTGTAAATTGGCAGTTGTAGATGAAACCGGGAAAGTCTTGAAAATAGATGTCATCTATCCGCACCCGCCGGTTTCAAAAGCGAAAGAAGCGCGCGAAAAGTTTATAAAGATATTACGTGAATATAAAGTAGAAATGGCCGCAATCGGGAACGGTACAGCATCCCGTGAAACAGAGCAATTTGTCGCTGATATATTAAAAGAAATGGATGAGGAAATTTTCTATTTAATCGTTAACGAAGCAGGTGCCAGTGTTTATTCCGCATCTGATCTTGCCAGAGAAGAGTTTCCGAATTTTCAGGTCGAAGAAAGAAGTGCCGTCTCCATTGCCCGCCGTTTGCAGGATCCACTGGCTGAGTTGGTGAAAATCGACCCTAAATCTGTGGGTGTCGGCCAATACCAGCATGACGTTTCCCAAAAACGCCTGTCAGAATCCTTGCATTTTGTCGTTGAAACAGCCGTAAACCGGGTTGGTGTCAATGTAAATACCGCTTCTTCTTCACTATTACAGTATGTAGCCGGGCTGAACAAGACGGCCGCAAACAATATTGTGAAAAAACGGGAAGAGGAAGGGAAATTCACGAGCCGTGTGCAATTAAAGAAGGTGCCGCGCCTTGGAGCCAAAACTTATGAGCAGGCAATTGGTTTTTTGCGTGTGTTAGATGGGAAGCAGCCGCTTGACCGAACAGGGATTCACCCCGAGAACTACGATGAAGTAAAGAAGCTATTAGTTAGCTTAGGCTTCACCGCCAATGACTTGGGTACCGAAGAGTTAAAGGCAGCGCTAAACAGTCTTAATCTAAAAACGGTTTCTGAAGAACTTTCTATTGGTGAATTAACCTTAAAGGATATCATTGACGCTTTAGTCAGACCGGAACGTGATCCGCGTGATGATTTGCCGCGTCCACTTTTGAAAAAAGATGTCTTAAAGTTAGAGGACTTAAAAGCGGGAATGGAACTTCAAGGCACGGTTCGAAATGTCGTTGATTTCGGTGCGTTTGTTGATATTGGTGTCAAGCAGGATGGGCTTGTTCATATCTCCAAGCTAAGCAATCGCTTTGTCAAACATCCGCTCGACATTGTGTCTGTGGGAGATGTGGTCACCGTTTGGGTGGATTCGGTTGATACGAAAAAAGGCCGTGTTGCCTTAACGATGCTGCAGCCTTCATAGGAATGGCGGTAAGCGCGATTGTTCGTGGAAGGATCCTCTGAACGAAAGACGCCATAATAAATGGAAACACTGCTTCTAGGAGCAGTGTTTTTTTCTGTAAAAAAACCAGCATTGGTTTAACAATTTGATCTGATAGCGGTCCTTCTCATAAAAAGCCCTTTTCATTTGGTTTTGCAACCAAGTCGGCATATCATAAAACCTCCCGAAAAGTTCATCATTCTAAAGGTATATACAATATATGCTATAATAGGTTGTCACGTTCGTTTAAAGATGAGGGGAAGCCAAAATGGAACAAAAAGAACTTCAATGTTTAGTTGAAAAGATATCTATTGACCTATTTGGAAAACCGTTTAGGCATACAGCTTCGTTTAATCCCAGATTGCGTTCGACGGGGGGGAGGTATCTCTTAGGCACACACAATATTGAAATCAATAAAAAGTATCTGGAGCAACTTGGTGAAAAAGAACTGGCGGGAATTATTAAGCATGAGCTCTGCCATTATCATCTTCACCTAGAAGGAAAGGGCTACCAGCACCGAGATCAAGAATTTAAGCAATTACTAAAGAAGGTAGGTGCACCGAGGTATTGCACTCAGCTTCCAGAGCGAAAAGTAAAACGCTCTGCGAAAAAAGTTCTGCTTTATCAGTGCACGAAATGTCAGCTATCCTATACGAGAAGAAAAAGCATTGATACTAGTAGATATGTTTGTGGCAGGTGCAGTGGTAAATTGAAGAAAATGAAAGAAATAATCGTGGAATAACGTAAGAATTTGCCAAAGATTTTTCTCCCAAAACTATATTGACATTCTATTATTTCGTCATTATAATGGTAAGAGTCGATAGGGCAAACGTCTTATTGGCGCATAAGCATTTTCATTATTCCGCAGTAGCTCAGTGGTAGAGCTATCGGCTGTTAACCGATCGGTCGTAGGTTCGAGTCCTACCTGCGGAGCCATATGGGGAAGTACTCAAGAGGCTGAAGAGGCGCCCCTGCTAAGGGTGTAGGTCGGGTAACCGGCGCGAGGGTTCAAATCCCTCCTTCTCCGCCATAAACTTATTCGGCCCCTTGGTCAAGCGGTTAAGACACCGCCCTTTCACGGCGGTAACACGGGTTCGAATCCCGTAGGGGTCATCAGGGATGGGGAGTGACTTTGATTCATTTCCTGTTTCTTATTCTTTATAAATAATATTGGGCTATAGCCAAGCGGTAAGGCATCGCACTTTGACTGCGACATGCGTTGGTTCAAATCCAGCTAGCCCAGCCATTTTTTTAATATGCGGGTGTGGCGGAATTGGCAGACGCACCAGACTTAGGATCTGGCGCCGCAAGGCGTGGGGGTTCGACTCCCTTCACCCGCACCATAATTTACCTCTTGAAATCAATTAGTCAACATGGTATGATTATTTTTGTCGCTAATAATAATGCGGTCGTGGCGGAATGGCAGACGTCGCTAGGTTGAGGGCCTAGTGGGGGCAACCCCGTGGAGGTTCAAGTCCTCTCGGCCGCACCAAAAAAGTTATTGACAAACCAAACTGGGTATCGATAAACTTTAACACAGTTGCTATAAGAGATGCGCCCGTAGCTCAATTGGATAGAGCGTCTGACTACGGATCAGAAGGTTATGGGTTCGACTCCTTTCGGGCGCGCCATTAATTACGGGAAGTAGCTCAGCTTGGTAGAGCACTTGGTTTGGGACCAAGGGGTCGCAGGTTCGAATCCTGTCTTCCCGACCATTTCTCTTATATTCTTTTGGGGCCATAGCTCAGCTGGGAGAGTGCCTAGCTTTGCACGTAGGAGGTCAGCAATTCGATCCTGCTAGGCTCTTCCAAGTAAAATAAATGTATGTTGTGAGTATCGATTTTCCTTTGTTATCATACAAACGCTCCAATTTAGCGATAGTAACATTGCTCTTTGAAAACTAAACAAACAAAAACGTCAACAAACAATAAATTATTAGTTTCTTCTATAGAAACTAAGCCAACGTTTTAAATTATGAGCTAATCAACTCAACTTTTTTGGAGAGTTTGATCCTGGCTCAGGACGAACGCTGGCGGCGTGCCTAATACATGCAAGTCGAGCGAATCAATGGGAGCTTGCTCCCGTTGGTTAGCGGCGGACGGGTGAGTAACACGTGGGCAACCTGCCTGTAAGACTGGGATAACTTCGGGAAACCGGAGCTAATACCGGATAATTCTTTTCCTCTCATGAGGGAAAGCTGAAAGTCGGTTTCGGCTGACACTTACAGATGGGCCCGCGGCGCATTAGCTAGTTGGTGAGGTAACGGCTCACCAAGGCGACGATGCGTAGCCGACCTGAGAGGGTGATCGGCCACACTGGGACTGAGACACGGCCCAGACTCCTACGGGAGGCAGCAGTAGGGAATCTTCCACAATGGACGAAAGTCTGATGGAGCAACGCCGCGTGAGCGATGAAGGCCTTCGGGTCGTAAAGCTCTGTTGTTAGGGAAGAACAAGTATCGGAGTAACTGCCGGTACCTTGACGGTACCTAACCAGAAAGCCACGGCTAACTACGTGCCAGCAGCCGCGGTAATACGTAGGTGGCAAGCGTTGTCCGGAATTATTGGGCGTAAAGCGCGCGCAGGCGGTCCTTTAAGTCTGATGTGAAAGCCCACGGCTCAACCGTGGAGGGTCATTGGAAACTGGGGGACTTGAGTGCAGAAGAGGAAAGCGGAATTCCACGTGTAGCGGTGAAATGCGTAGAGATGTGGAGGAACACCAGTGGCGAAGGCGGCTTTCTGGTCTGTAACTGACGCTGAGGCGCGAAAGCGTGGGGAGCAAACAGGATTAGATACCCTGGTAGTCCACGCCGTAAACGATGAGTGCTAAGTGTTAGGGGGTTTCCGCCCCTTAGTGCTGCAGCTAACGCATTAAGCACTCCGCCTGGGGAGTACGGCCGCAAGGCTGAAACTCAAAGGAATTGACGGGGGCCCGCACAAGCGGTGGAGCATGTGGTTTAATTCGAAGCAACGCGAAGAACCTTACCAGGTCTTGACATCCTCTGACACTCCTAGAGATAGGACGTTCCCCTTCGGGGGACAGAGTGACAGGTGGTGCATGGTTGTCGTCAGCTCGTGTCGTGAGATGTTGGGTTAAGTCCCGCAACGAGCGCAACCCTTGATCTTAGTTGCCAGCATTCAGTTGGGCACTCTAAGGTGACTGCCGGTGACAAACCGGAGGAAGGTGGGGATGACGTCAAATCATCATGCCCCTTATGACCTGGGCTACACACGTGCTACAATGGATGGTACAAAGGGCTGCGAAACCGCAAGGTTTAGCCAATCCCATAAAACCATTCTCAGTTCGGATTGCAGGCTGCAACTCGCCTGCATGAAGCCGGAATCGCTAGTAATCGCGGATCAGCATGCCGCGGTGAATACGTTCCCGGGCCTTGTACACACCGCCCGTCACACCACGAGAGTTTGTAACACCCGAAGTCGGTGGGGTAACCTTCATGGAGCCAGCCGCCTAAGGTGGGACAGATGATTGGGGTGAAGTCGTAACAAGGTAGCCGTATCGGAAGGTGCGGCTGGATCACCTCCTTTCTAAGGATAATGCAGTCCTTTCGGACTGATAATAAGGTTGACGTTTCTTGTTTGTTTAGTTTTGAGGGAGCAATTCTCTCAAAGCTTTTTTGTTCCTTGAAAACTAGATAATCGTAAGAAGAAGCAAAGTAAACATCGAGTAATCGCCATTTTAGTTTTTCTCTCTTATTGAATAAGAGTTATAAACCTTTTTAGGTTAAGTTAGAAAGGGCGCACGGTGAATGCCTTGGCACTAGGAGCCGATGAAGGACGGGACTAACACCGATATGCTTCGGGGAGCTGTAAGTAAGCTTTGATCCGGAGATTTCCGAATGGGGAAACCCACTGTTCGTAATGGAACAGTATCTTTACCTGAATACATAGGGTATAGAAGGCATACCCGGGGAACTGAAACATCTAAGTACCCGGAGGGAAGAGAAAGCAAACGCGATTCCCTGAGTAGCGGCGAGCGAAACGGGACATAGCCCAAACCAAGAGGCTTGCCTCTTGGGGTTGTAGGACACTCAACATGGAGTTACAAAGGAACGGGGTAAATGAAGTGACCTGGAAAGGTCAGCCGTAGAAGGTAAAAGCCCTGTAGTTGAAACTTCGTTCCCTCCTGAGTGGATCCTGAGTACGGCCGGACACGTGAAATCCGGTCGGAAGCAGGGAGGACCATCTCCCAAGGCTAAATACTCCCTAGTGACCGATAGTGAACCAGTACCGTGAGGGAAAGGTGAAAAGCACCCCGGAAGGGGAGTGAAATAGTTCCTGAAACCGTGTGCCTACAAGTAGTCAGAGCCCGTTTATGGGTGATGGCGTGCCTTTTGTAGAATGAACCGGCGAGTTACGATCCCATGCAAGGTTAAGTTGAAGAGACGGAGCCGCAGCGAAAGCGAGTCTGAATAGGGCGTTTGAGTATGTGGTCGTAGACCCGAAACCAGGTGATCTACCCATGTCCAGGGTGAAGTCCAGGTAACACTGGATGGAGGCCCGAACCCACGCACGTTGAAAAGTGCGGGGATGAGGTGTGGGTAGCGGAGAAATTCCAATCGAACTTGGAGATAGCTGGTTCTCTCCGAAATAGCTTTAGGGCTAGCCTCACGTTGTTAGAGTCTTGGAGGTAGAGCACTGTTTGGACTAGGGGCCCTCATCGGGTTACCGAATTCAGACAAACTCCGAATGCCAAAGACTTATCCGTGGGAGTCAGACTGCGAGTGATAAGATCCGTAGTCGAAAGGGAAACAGCCCAGACCACCAGCTAAGGTCCCAAAGTATACGTTAAGTGGAAAAGGATGTGGAGTTGCTTAGACAACCAGGATGTTGGCTTAGAAGCAGCCACCATTTAAAGAGTGCGTAATAGCTCACTGGTCGAGTGACTCTGCGCCGAAAATGTACCGGGGCTAAACGTATCACCGAAGCTGTGGATTGACACCATTAGGTGTCAGTGGTAGGAGAGCGTTCTAAGGGCGTTGAAGCTAGACCGTAAGGACTGGTGGAGCGCTTAGAAGTGAGAATGCCGGTATGAGTAGCGAAAGATGAGTGAGAATCTCATCCACCGTATGCCTAAGGTTTCCTGAGGAAGGCTCGTCCGCTCAGGGTTAGTCGGGACCTAAGCCGAGGCCGAAAGGCGTAGGCGATGGACAACAGGTTGATATTCCTGTACCACCTATGAATCGTTTGAGTGATGGGGGGACGCAGGAGGATAGGGTAAGCGCGCTGTTGGATATGCGCGTCTAAGCAGTTAGGCTGGTGAATAGGAAAATCCGTTCACCGTGAAGGCTGAGCTGTGACAGCGAGGGAAATTTAGTACCGAAGTTCCTGATTCCACACTGCCAAGAAAAGCCTCTAGCGAGATTCAAGGTGCCCGTACCGCAAACCGACACAGGTAGGCGAGGAGAGAATCCTAAGGTGAGCGAGAGAACTCTCGTTAAGGAACTCGGCAAAATGACCCCGTAACTTCGGGAGAAGGGGTGCTCTTTAGGGTTCATAGCCCTGAAGAGCCGCAGTGAATAGGCCCAGGCGACTGTTTAGCAAAAACACAGGTCTCTGCGAAGCCGCAAGGCGAAGTATAGGGGCTGACGCCTGCCCGGTGCTGGAAGGTTAAGAGGAGGGGTTAGCGCAAGCGAAGCTCTGAATCGAAGCCCCAGTAAACGGCGGCCGTAACTATAACGGTCCTAAGGTAGCGAAATTCCTTGTCGGGTAAGTTCCGACCCGCACGAAAGGCGTAACGATCTGGGCACTGTCTCAACGAGAGACTCGGTGAAATTATAGTACCTGTGAAGATGCAGGTTACCCGCGACAGGACGGAAAGACCCCGTGGAGCTTTACTGTAGCCTGATATTGAATTTTGGTACAGCTTGTACAGGATAGGTAGGAGCCTGAGAAGCCGGAGCGCTAGCTTCGGTGGAGGCGTCGGTGGGATACTACCCTGGCTGTATTGAAATTCTAACCCGCACCCCTGATCGGGGTGGGAGACAGTGTCAGGTGGGCAGTTTGACTGGGGCGGTCGCCTCCTAAAGAGTAACGGAGGCGCCCAAAGGTTCCCTCAGAATGGTTGGAAATCATTCGTAGAGTGTAAAGGCACAAGGGAGCTTGACTGCGAGACCTACAAGTCGAGCAGGGACGAAAGTCGGGCTTAGTGATCCGGTGGTTCCGCATGGAAGGGCCATCGCTCAACGGATAAAAGCTACCCCGGGGATAACAGGCTTATCTCCCCCAAGAGTCCACATCGACGGGGAGGTTTGGCACCTCGATGTCGGCTCATCGCATCCTGGGGCTGTAGTCGGTCCCAAGGGTTGGGCTGTTCGCCCATTAAAGCGGTACGCGAGCTGGGTTCAGAACGTCGTGAGACAGTTCGGTCCCTATCCGTCGTGGGCGCAGGAAATTTGAGAGGAGCTGTCCTTAGTACGAGAGGACCGGGATGGACGCACCGCTGGTGTACCAGTTGTCTTGCCAAAGGCATCGCTGGGTAGCTATGTGCGGACGGGATAAGTGCTGAAAGCATCTAAGCATGAAGCCCCCCTCAAGATGAGATTTCCCATAGCGTCAAGCTAGTAAGATCCCTGAAAGATGATCAGGTTGATAGGTCAGAGGTGGAAGCGTGGCGACATGTGGAGCTGACTGATACTAATCGATCGAGGACTTAACCATTTTTAAGTGGTTGAACTCGTTTTTACAAAAAACTTCTTCTGCATTATCTAGTTTTGAGGGAATGAAACCTCAAATAAATAGTCTGGTAACAATGGCGAGAAGGTCACACCCGTTCCCATACCGAACACGGAAGTTAAGCTTCTCAGCGCCGATGGTAGTTGGGGCATGCGCCCCTGTGAGAGTAGGACGTTGCCAGGCTGTTTTATTAATATTATTATCGCGGGGTGGAGCAGTCTGGTAGCTCGTCGGGCTCATAACCCGAAGGTCGCAGGTTCAAATCCTGTCCCCGCAATTTGGTCTGGTAGTTCAGTTGGTTAGAATGCCTGCCTGTCACGCAGGAGGTCGCGGGTTCGAGTCCCGTCCAGACCGCCATTTATAGGTTTAAACTCAAGTCGAAACAAGGTTTCGTCTTTTTTTTGTACTCATTTAATTTTTTGTAAATAAACGGGATTAATTTATCGGCTTTTCGTCAAGTTACGGTTATAAGCGACCGAACAAACTGATTTTCCATCGGAACGGTCGTTAAGAAGCTGTATAAGCGACCGAACAAACAGATTTTCCACCGGAACGGTCGTTAAGAAGCCGTATAAGTGATCGAGTACGTCAAATTCCTATCAACACAAATCGAAAAGAACTATTCCTTAGGAACGTCCTAAGGTTTTTTTTATACATAAATAAGGGTAAAATAGAAATAGAGATGATTATGTTAAAGTATAAAGGTGATTATATGAATCAATTTGAAATACATACGGCGAATTCAGACGAAACTTCGCAATTCGCGGCAAAACTGGCGCACTTTTTACAGCCAGGCGATGTCCTTGCCCTTGAGGGCGATTTGGGCGCAGGGAAAACAACCTTCACCAAAGGCTTGGCAAAAGGGTTAGAGATAAAGAGAACTGTTAATAGTCCGACATTTACCATCATTAAAGAATATAAAGGAAAGCTGCCATTATATCATATGGACGTTTACCGCGTAGCCGATGCCTTTGAAGACCTTGGCTTTGATGAATACTTTGAAGGTGATGGAGTTACAGTAGTGGAATGGGCGCATTTAATCGAGGAGCAGCTGCCTGCGGAACGATTAACGATATTTTTATATCATGAAAGCCAAGACCAGCGTAAAATCGTTCTTGAACCAAAAGGAAACCGATATGAGCAATTATGTAAGGAGATTTTTAGATGACCATACTAGCGATCGATACTTCTAACAATCCATTAGGGGTAGCGCTTTTAGATGAAAATCAAGTACTTGGTGAATATATAACCAATTTAAAAAAGAACCACTCTGTTCGCATTATGCCGGCCATTGAGACATTAATGAAGGATTGTGAACGAACCCCTGCCGATTTAACGAAAATCGTTGTGGCAAAGGGACCTGGTTCGTATACGGGTGTTAGAATCGGTGTCACGATTGCCAAAACATTAGCCTGGACTTTAAAGATACCGCTTGTCGGCATTTCCAGTCTGGAGGTTTTAGCGGCGGGTGCAGGCCGATATTTTAATGGCTATGTATCACCCATAGTAGACGCTAGAAGGGGACAAGTCTACACTGCACTCTATCAGTATCAGAACGGAGAATTGACTGCTGTGGTAGAGGATCAGTTAGTGATGTTAGCCGATTGGGCAGCAACATTATCAGAAATGGACAACCCCATTCTATTTGTCGGAAATGACCTGCCCATTCATCGTGACAAAATAAAAGAGGTACTGGGCTCACAGGCCATTTTTGCCAATATGACGGAACACAATCCTCGGCCCGCCGAACTTGCAATGTTAGGCCGGAATAAACCGGATGAGGATGTCCACGCATTTGTTCCAAATTATATTCGTTTGGCAGAAGCGGAACAGAAGTGGTTGGAGGCAAAAGGGAAAATTTCAAATAGATAGGAATTAGAAATATGATAGATTCTTATGTTTTTCGTTATATGAGGGAAGAGGATATTGACCAGGTATTAGAAGTGGAGCATGCGTCATTTACAACACCATGGAGCCGTGAAGCTTTTTATAATGAATTATACAATAACAAATTTGCTGTTTATATTGTTCTTGAGGAAGATGGGAAGATTATCGGATATTGCGGGACTTGGGTGGTGATTGATGAAGCACATGTAACGAATGTGGCAATTTTGCCGGAGTATAGAGGAAAAAAGCTGGGTGAGGCCTTAATGAGGAAGTTAATAGCCGTAGCGAGGGAGATGGGGGCAAGAACCATGACCCTTGAAGTGAGAGTGACAAATCATGTCGCACAATCCCTTTACCGCAAGTTTGGGTTCCAAAACGGCGGAATCAGGAAAAATTATTATTCCGATAATCAGGAAGATGCACAAATAATGTGGGTGAGCTTATGAAAAAAGACGTATTGATAGTAGGAATTGAAACGAGCTGTGATGAAACAGCCGTCGCCATTGTTAAAGATGGCCGTGAAATTGTCGCAAATGTAGTGGCTTCGCAAATTGAAAGTCATAAGCGCTTTGGCGGTGTGGTGCCGGAAATTGCCTCGCGTCATCATGTGGAACAAATAACGCTTGTGATTGAAGAAGCATTAAATCTGGCCCAATTAACCTTTTCAGATATTGATGCTATAGCAGTAACAGAAGGCCCGGGATTAGTGGGGGCGCTCTTAATTGGAGTAAATGCGGCGAAGGCACTTGCCTTTGCTCATAATAAGCCGCTTGTCCCTGTCCATCATATTGCCGGGCATATTTATGCGAACAGGCTGGTTACTGAATTAAAGTTTCCGCTCTTAGCACTTGTCGTTTCAGGCGGGCATACCGAGCTTGTGTATATGAAAGAGCATGGTCACTTTGAGGTGATTGGAGAAACGAGAGACGACGCAGCAGGTGAGGCCTACGATAAAGTAGCGAGGACGTTAAACATGCCTTATCCCGGAGGTCCGCATATTGACCGGTTGGCACAGAAGGGAAGTCCGAAAATTGATTTGCCGAGGGCCTGGCTTGAGGAAGGCTCGTATGATTTTAGTTTCAGCGGATTAAAGTCTGCGGTAATCAATACGGTTCATAACGCGGAGCAGCGGGGTGAACGGATTGCGCCCGAGGATCTTGCAGCCAGTTTCCAGGAAAGTGTGATTGAAGTACTAGTGAAAAAGACGGAGAGGGCTGTAGCTGAGTATGGTGTCGGCCAGCTTGTAGTTGCTGGCGGCGTGGCTGCGAACAAGGGACTGAGAAAAGCACTGGAGAAGACCTTTGCGGATCATCCGGCGATTGAATTGGTGATTCCTCCCTTATCGTTATGTACCGACAATGCGGCGATGATTGCCGCCGCCGGAAGTGTCATGTTTGAAAAAGGAATCAGGGCTGATTCTTCATTAAATGCCATACCGGGATTGGATATCGAAATATATAACACCTAACTCTTCTGAATTAGAAGAGTTTTTTTTTTGGTAGGGAACTTTGGGAGGAATGTAGTAAGTGTTCATTTACCGAAATGCAAAAAGGATAGCCCGAGCGGTAAATGAAAAGCCATTACATTGACCGAAATGTAAAAAGAAAAGCCCAAACGGTAAATGAAACGCGGTTACATTGACCGAATTGCAAAAAGGAAAGCTTAAACGGTAAATGAAACGCGGTTACATTGACCGAATTGCAAAAGGAAAAGCTCAAACAGTAAATGAACAACTCCTCAATGGACATAAATGCAAAAAAGGACCGCACATCCCCTAATATTGTGGATAAAATTTTTCAAAAAAACTGATAACAATCAACAAATTGTGGATAAGTCTGTGTATACTGTTGATAATGTGGATAAAAACGGTGTTTAATGTGGATAATGTGGAAAAGCATAAAAAATGCATAAAAATAAACTGTTTGAAATGTGTATAATGTTGTGGAAAAGTGGATACATGTTAAAACATGTTGATAATTTTTATGAATTTGTCGAATTGTACTCAGATTTTGTCGATTAATTTTTAAAGTATGTCGATACACCAAACATTTTGTTGATAGAAGTAAAGCTAAAAACCGGGCGATCCAATCAGCCCGGTTTCATTCTTTATTCAGCAAGCTCAGCCCATTCTTCCATCAATTGCTCGAGCTCTGCTTTTGCATGTTCATTTTTCATGTTGATTTCTATTACCTTTTCATGGTCCTGAAAAATCTCCGGCTCACATAATTGCTGCTCGTACTGTTGAATGTGTTCCTCTAGTTCTTCTATTCGCAGCTCAATTTCCTCTAACTTTCGTTTTCGCTGCCGTTCCAGCTTTTTAGTTTCCTTATCCTGTTGATAACTATTTTTTTCAAAAGCATCCTTTTCCACAATTGCTTTCGTGGAGGCTGCTAGTGCAAGGGCTGCAAGTTCTTCCTGCTCTAATTTCTTTTCCAGATAATAATCATAGTCCCCAAGATACTCTGTGCTGCCGTGCCGGCTTAATTCCAACACTTTAGTGGCAATCCGGTTAATGAAATATCTGTCGTGTGAAACAAACAGAATCGTCCCAGGATAATCCATCAGGGCATTCTCGAGAACTTCCTTACTGTCCAGATCAAGGTGGTTCGTAGGCTCATCAAGGATCAGCACATTTGCTTTCTCCAGCATCAGCTTAGCCAGCGCCAATCGGGCTTTTTCACCGCCGCTTAACGTGGAGACAATTTTTAACACATCGTCGCCGGAAAAGAGGAAGTTACCTAACACCGTCCGAATTTCCTTTTCACTTTTTAACGGATAATCATCCCAGAGTTCATTTAAGACACGCTTATTGGAGGTTAATTCGGCCTGTTGCTGGTCATAATAACCAATTGAAAGGTTTGTTCCATAATAAACTGATCCAGCAAGTGCGGGCAATTTTTTTATGATGGTTTTTAACAGTGTCGATTTTCCGATTCCATTCGGACCAACAAGAGCAATACTCTCTCCTTTATAGGCGCGGAAGGTGATGTCCTCTGAAACCATCTCACCCTCATACCCGACGGCAAGTGAATCCACCGTTAAAACGTCATTCCCGCTTTGTTTTTCAATTTCAAACGAGAAGGTTGCCGATTTTTCGTCCCCAAGCGGACGATCCATCAGCTCCATTTTTTCGAGCTTTTTCCGGCGGCTTTGCGCTCGCTTCGTGGTCGAAGCCCGCGCTAAATTTCGTTGGATAAAGTCCTGCAGATTAGCGACTTCTTGCTGCTGCTTCTCAAAGAGTTTCATATCGCGCTCATAATTGGCCGCTTTTTGCTCAAGGTAGGCACTGTAGTTCCCGGGAAACCGCCCGATTTGCTTGCGGGATACCTCATAGACCTGCGTCACAACCTTATCTAAAAAATAGCGGTCATGAGATACGATTAAAATCGCGCCATCATAGCTCTGTAAATATTGTTCGAGCCATGATAATGTATCAATATCGAGATGGTTGGTAGGCTCGTCCAGAATCAAAATGTCGGGACGCGTTAACAGCAGCTTTCCAAGGGCAAGACGGGTTTTCTGTCCGCCGCTTAAACTGGAAATCATCAGGGTGCTGTCGTGAAAGTTAAGGCCATGCAGAACGGAGCGGATATCGGCTTCGTATTGATAGCCCCCTTGCTCCTTAAATTTTACTTGGAGCAGATCATATTCTTTTAAAATCCGTTCGTATTTAACAGGGTCCTCGAAAATAGCAGGGTCGGCCATTTGTTCTTCCAGCCTGCGCAGTGACTTTTCCATTGCACGCAAGGGTTCGAACACGGTCAACATTTCTTCCCAAATAGATAATTTGGACTCAAGTCCGGTATTTTGCGCTAAATAGCCGATGGTCACTTCTTTCGGCTTTATAATCTCACCGCCATCATGTGACAAATGACCGGCAATAATTTTCAATAATGTCGATTTTCCTGCGCCGTTGCGGCCGACGAGGGCGACACGGTCACGGGTTTGTAATTCCAGCTTTATATTCGATAAAATAAGGTCAGCGCCATAATATTTTTGTAATTGATTAACCTGTAACAAAATCATCTAATTTCACCTCTATATACATACTAATAGTGTACCGTATAACCGGATTACGGGCAATAAAGCCAATGGCTATCAAAAAAGTTCAAAGTTTCACACACATTTTAGGAAAAATAGTGTATTATTTTTGGATAGGAGGAATATTTTTATGGCAGAATTTACACATTTTAATGAAGAGGGCAGAGCAAAGATGGTCGATGTCAGTGATAAACCAGAAACGGCACGTACCGCTCTTGCTCATTCCAGCATAACGGTCAGTAAAGAAATTTTTGAAAAAATAAATAACCAAGAAATGAAAAAAGGCGATGTGCTAGCAGTGGCTCAAGTTGCAGCAGTCATGGCTGCAAAAAAGACGTGGGATTTGATCCCGATGTGTCATCCGATTCCATTAACAGGGGTAAATATCTCTTTTACATGGGAAGAGGGCGGGCAAGATCAGGTTCAATTACATATTGCTGCAGCTGTTAAGACAAAAGGGAACACAGGTGTGGAAATGGAAGCGCTAACAGCTGCTTCGGCCTGTGCATTAACCGTTTATGATATGTGTAAGGCAGTTGATAAAGGGATGGTCATTGGGCCAACCTATTTAGTCGAGAAAACTGGCGGAAAAAACGGTGACTTCAAGCGAACGGAACAAGTGAAATAATAACATACATTCAAAAGGGGTGTGGGAGAATATGAGTAATGAAACGATGAAGATACCACAGGCGACAGCCAAACGGCTGCCCCTCTATTATCGATTTTTGAAAAATTTGCATAGTTCAGGCAAGCAAAGGGTTTCATCAGCAGAATTAAGTGAAGCGGTAAAAGTGGATTCGGCAACGATTCGACGCGATTTTTCTTATTTCGGCGCATTAGGGAAAAAGGGCTATGGATACAATGTCAATTACTTATTAACATTCTTCCGTAAAACACTTGACCAGGATGAATTGACTAAGGTTGCCTTAATCGGGGTGGGGAATCTTGGTACAGCCTTTTTAAACTATAATTTTTTAAAAAATAATAACACAAAAATTGCCTGTGCCTTTGATGTCGATCCGGCAAAAATGGGCACGATGATTCGTGAAGTACCTGTTTTTCACATGGATGAGTTGGAGAAAGTGTTAGTGGAGGAAGACATACATGTTGCCATTCTAACCGTTCCAGCCCAAGCAGCACAGATGATCACGGACCGGCTTGTGAATGCCAATGTAAAGGGGATCTTAAATTTCACCCCAGCAAGGTTAAATGTCACATCCTCAATCAGGGTACATCACATTGACTTGGCAGTAGAACTCCAGTCACTGGTCTACTTTTTAAAGCATTATCCGACAGTGGAAATAGAAGAATAATGTCGATTAAGACTTTTCACAGAAATTGTGGAAAGTTTTTTTATTGCCTTCTTTACAACGTAACAGTGTTATGTTACATTAAAAACCAGAAAGGGGATATTAAAAATGAGCGAGGGGTTAATTTCGAAAAAAGATTTATTAGATATGGCAGGAATCTCGTACGGTCAGCTGTATCGCTGGAAGAGAAAGGATCTAATTCCTGAGGACTGGTTTATTCGAAAATCAACGTTTACGGGGCAGGAAACCTTTTTTCCAAGAGAAAAGATTTTAGAGCGAATTGATAAGATTCAAACGATGAAAGAAAACCTATCATTGGATGAGCTGGCTGACATGTTTTCACCTAACGTAACAGAGTTGCATTTCACGAAAGAGGAACTGTTGGAGCGTAACATTGTTTCGAGTGCAGTAATGGACGTATATTTGGAAACTGAAAAGGGCGGAACACATTTTGATTTTTCAAGAATTCTTGAAGTCTATGTATTAGAGAAGCTGCTGCAGTCCGGAGAAGTTAATCTAGATGAAGGGAAAATGCTGCTTCAAGTCTTAAAGGATCATAGGGGATCGATCAAACAAAAAAATGCTGAGTTAGTGCTGACGAGAAAACTGGGGGTTTCATCCTGTTTATTACTGATCAATGCGGAAGCTGTTCAGTTTGACCAAGGGACGAAAGTGATGGTTCAGCTTTCACTCGTGAACTGTATGGAAGAGATTAAGGCGAAGTTATTATAAAGGAGAATGATCATGGATACGCAAAAAAGGGGAGACTTGAATATTAACGGCTTTGGCTCGGCAAACGGCGGGCAATTTCGCCATGTAACCATCAATGGCAAAGGAACCGTTAACAGTGATATCGACTGTGTCGAATTCGATTGCAATGGATCGGGAACGGTAAATGGAAATGTTGTAACGAACAAAGCTAAGATTAACGGAAACGGAAAAGTGAAAGGAAATCTTGACTGTAAATCATTATCAGTCGATGGAACGGCGAAAATTGAACATAACCTTTACGCGGAACAGTTCAACGTGGCGGGGAAGACCTCTGTCGGAGGAAAGCTAAAAGCGGAGGAAATCAGCATTAAGGGCAGGCTGACCGTTGAGGGAGATTGTGAAGCGGAATCGTTTAAAGCGGAGTCACTGTTTATCATTGGCGGGCTTTTAAATGCGGATGAAGTGGATATTAAGATTTTTGGAGAGTGCAAAGTTAGAGAAATAGGCGGGCAAACCATTCGTATTAAAGACAAACCGGCATTAATGGGATTATTTAAGTCGTTTATTCAAACCCAGCTGGAAACGGAATGTATCGAAGGGGACAAAATCGAATTAGAAAATACGAAGGCGGCTGTTGTCCGCGGCAACGAGATTACCATCGGGCCAAAATGTGAGATTGGTCTTGTTGAATATAGCGGAAAGCTTTCAGTTGACAAAAAGGCAGTTGTGAAAGAGTCGAGAAAGATATAAAGGGGGAGAAAGAAGTGGAAAAAGGTCAAAATCTGACGATCAATGGTTCAGGCAATTATCCTGGCGGCCGGTACGATAAGGTGAGCATCCGCGGGGAAGGGACGATTGAAAGTAATGTAGAATGTTCTACGTTTCATATATACGGCACGAGTGAGGCATTGGAGAATGTGAAAGCCGGATCTGTAAAAGTGATCGGTGAAACGGTAGTGATGGGGAAAATGGAGTCTGGTGACATGTTGGTAATGGGGACGTTGTCCATTGCTGGTGAATCAGCTTTGAAAAAAATCAAGATCCTTGGGACTCTTGAAGTGGGTGAGCGGCTTTCAGGTGAAACAGCTAATATAAAGGGCAGTATATCCGTGGGCGGCGACGTCGAATATGAGAGATTTGATTTAAGCGGCGGATTTGAAATAAAAGGTCTATTGAATGCGGATACGATTAATATTGCTCTCCGTTTTGGCAATAGTTCGGCTGAGGAAATCGGTGGTGGAAAGATCACAATTAAAAGAAAAACATCACTGCTTCCATTTGTTAAGGATGAGGGGTCACTAGTAGTGAAGGTAATTGAAGGCGATGAAGTATTCCTTGAAAATACGACAGCAGATATCGTCAGGGGTAAACTGGTTAAAGTCGGTTCAGGCTGTCAAATTGGCCGGGTAGAATATTCGACTGATTTTATTCAGGATAAGCATTCGACGGTTAAAATGTCGGAAAAGATCTAGAGGAGATTTACGGGAATGGATGGTCGTTGATAAAAGGCCCGAAGTCGTTGATAAAAGTTTAAAAGTCGTTGATAAAGTCCAAAAGACGTCGATAAACCAGTGAAATTTGTCGATAAAAGGCTCAAGGTTGTTGATAAAGGGCATCGCTTCTAAAAACGTATCAGAATCAGACCACGGCTAATAGATGGAGCGAATTATTGACAAAAAGACGCAAAAAGGGACCCCAACTCCGATGGAAATGCAGGGATCCCTTTTCTTATTTTTTCAATTGGTTTTTATATTTAAAATGAAAGGCCATCATTTTCAAACCCGAGCCAAAGTCAAATGTTGCCAGTAAGACAAGCAGGTAACTGAAAAAGCCCCAGCCGTTCTTTTGCACGTCGTCGATGGCAAAGAAGGTAAATACTGCACCAAGCAGAAAGTAAATAATTCCGGAAAACAAGGGTGAACGTTTCATAGAAATCCTCCGATAAAGTTTTGCAGCGCTTCAGCCTCACGCCTCAATCTCTCAATATCATCTTTGTAAACAGTTTGAACCAAAACAACCAAGGTATTCATCGTGACATGGGCAAAAATTGGTACGAGAATCCGCTTCGTTTTAACGTAAAGGAACGCGAAGGTGAAGCCCATGGCCGAATAAAGCAGGATGTGCTGAAACTCCATATGTGCCGCTGCAAAGATAACCGAGCTAATCAACGCCGAGATAAAAAAGTTAAAACGCTTGTACATAGCGCCAAAGATAATTTTTCGAAACACAATTTCTTCTAAGATCGGCCCAATGACGCTGGAAACAAGCATGGCAGCCGGCATGGTTTCGATAATTCGAAGGATATTTTGCGTATTCTCCGAACCCATATCAACACCTAAGCGTATTTCAATCATAATGGCTATGGCTTGTGATAAATAAGCTAAGAAGACGCCTGCAATCGCCCATATAACCGCTGCGCCAGCGGAAGAACCGCCTCTTTTTTCGAAATCGTTTGCCTTCATTTCTTTCCTTAGTAAAAAAAGAATGATGAATAGAGCAATTGAAAAACTGGCAATCAGCCAAACTGGGACAGCCAAACTTTGGCTGATTCCGAAGGCATGAAAACCCATTGTTAACAATGGAAGGCCGATAATGCCAGAAAGCTGCATAGCAAGGTACACAATGATGACAATCCAATATTCCTTTTTCAAATTTTAATCTCCTTTATAAACCACTCAGGTATGTTTAACGAATACATATTCTAGTTTTCCAATCATTATTATTCATTTTACTCTTAAAACTGGAACGGTTTCAATTTAGAAGAACTTTTTCAAAAAGAAGGTATAGAATGACGAGTTTTTCACATACTTGATAAGGTTGTAAAAAAGCAAAATTCTTTTGTAAAATTTTATGCTTCATACTTGCAAAAGATTTTCAGATTCATTATTATAATAATTGTGTTAGCACTCATTCATAGAGAGTGCTAATAAGTCAGAATTACATATATTTTGAGGAGGTTGTTTGATTTGTTAAGACCATTAGGTGATCGCATTGTCATTGAGCTTGTTGAATCAGAAGAAAAAACTGCAAGCGGGATCGTATTACCGGATTCAGCGAAGGAAAAGCCTCAAGAAGGAAAAGTTGTTGCCGTTGGCACTGGCCGCGTACTTGAAAGCGGAGAACGTGTAGCACTTGAAGTTGCTGTTGGCGACCGCATTATCTTCTCAAAATACGCTGGTACTGAAGTGAAGTACGAAGGCGTAGAATACTTACTTTTACGTGAAAACGATATCCTTGCTGTAATTAGCTAATTAGAATAGAAAGGCGCAAGCGACCGTTTAGCAGCGTATGGACTGGAGCACTTCGACTGAGA
The DNA here is from genome assembly GCF_049463095.1 of Neobacillus sp. 19. Lineage (NCBI taxonomy): Bacteria > Bacillati > Bacillota > Bacilli > Caryophanales > Bacillaceae > Neobacillus > Neobacillus sp. 19. The sequence goes on from NZ_JBMPZU010000099.1 coordinate 128,598, forward strand.
TAAAGGAAACACGGAGAGCGTTAGCGATCCGATGTTAACTTATCGTAGGGAGAAGAGCGAAGTACACTAGCTGCTGGGAGCTGGAGCTGGACAGTTATCGAATATTAAGAATAAATTATGGTTTAGAAAATACGAGGAGGTTTTTGAACAATGGCTAAAGAGATTAAGTTTAGTGAAGACGCGCGCCGCGCAATGCTACGTGGTGTTGATACACTTGCAGATACAGTAAAAGTTACTCTCGGACCTAAAGGACGCAACGTGGTTCTTGAGAAAAAATTTGGTTCACCGCTTATCACAAATGACGGTGTAACCATCGCTAAAGAAATCGAATTAGAAGATGCATTCGAAAACATGGGTGCAAAGCTTGTTGCTGAAGTTGCAAGCAAAACAAACGATGTTGCCGGTGACGGTACAACAACTGCAACAGTTCTTGCTCAAGCGATGATCCGCGAAGGCTTAAAGAACGTTACAGCTGGTGCGAACCCAATGGGTATCCGCAAAGGAATTGAAAAGGCTGTTAGTGTAGCAGTTCAAGAATTAAAAGCTATTTCAAAACAAATCGAAGGCAAAGAGTCAATCGCTCAAGTTGCTGCGATTTCTTCAGATGACAAAGAAGTGGGCCAATTAATCGCGGAAGCAATGGAGCGCGTGGGCAACGACGGCGTTATCACAATCGAAGAATCAAAAGGCTTCACTACTGAATTAGATGTAGTAGAAGGTATGCAATTCGATCGCGGTTACACTTCTGCTTACATGGTAACAAACACAGATAAAATGGAAGCTGTATTAGAAAATCCATATATCTTAATCACTGACAAGAAGATTTCCAGCATTCAAGAAATCCTTCCAGTTCTTGAGCAAGTAGTACAACAAAGCAAGCCATTACTATTGATCGCTGAAGATATTGAAGGGGAAGCACTTTCTACTTTAGTACTGAACAAACTTCGCGGAACTTTCAATGCTGTGGCAGTTAAAGCACCTGGCTTTGGTGACCGCCGTAAAGCAATGCTTGAAGATATCGCTGCCTTAACTGGCGGTGAAGTGATCACTGAAGAGCTTGGCCGTGAATTAAAAACAACTACAATCACATCTTTAGGACGCGCTTCTAAAGTTGTTGTAACGAAAGAAAATACAACAATCGTTGAAGGTGCAGGGGCTACTGAAGAAATTCAAGCTCGTGTAAACCAAATTCGCGTTCAATTAGAAGAAACAACTTCTGAATTCGACCGTGAAAAATTACAAGAGCGCTTAGCTAAATTAGCTGGCGGTGTAGCAGTTATCAAAGTTGGTGCTGCAACTGAAACAGAATTAAAAGAGCGCAAACTTCGCATCGAAGACGCTTTGAACGCAACTCGTGCTGCTGTTGAAGAAGGTATTGTATCCGGTGGTGGTGTAGCCCTTCTTAACGTATACAGCAAAGTGTCTGAAGTTCAAGCGGAAGGTGACGTGGCTACAGGTATCAACATCGTCCTACGTGCGATGGAAGAGCCAGTTCGCACAATCGCTCAAAACGCTGGACTTGAAGGATCTGTCATTGTTGACCGCTTAAAGCGCGAAACTGTCGGCACAGGCTTCAACGCAGCAACTGGCGAGTGGGTAAACATGATCGAAGCCGGTATCGTTGACCCAACTAAGGTTACACGTTCAGCACTTCAAAACGCAGCATCTGTTGCAGCTATGTTCTTAACAACTGAAGCAGTTGTAGCTGACAAACCAGAACCAGCTGGTGCAGGCATGGGTATGCCTGACATGGGCGGTATGGGTGGAATGGGCGGCATGATGTAATCTGCCCCCTCAGACCCTTGATATGATTGGGTTTTGTAGCAATATGATAGTAATTTGCTAACATAGAGGATTTTAATAGAGGCTTCTCATAAGTTCACTGAACTTTTGGGAAGCTTCTTTTTTTATTTCCTACGTTATAATATAGAAATAGAGTTGTTTTGTTATCAAGGGAAATTAGGAGGAAGGGGTGAGTCAAATTGGGGTAACGGTAAAGGACATCTTACAATTGCCATCCTTAAGGGGAGCAGAGGTATTAACGGGGAAAAATAATTTAAATCGAACTGTCTCATCTTTATCTGTATTAGAGGTTTCTAATTTTGACTTTTTCTCTAAGGCCAATCAAGCGGTTCAGGAAGAGTGGTATGCTGAAGAGCTTGTCATCAGCTCTTTTTATTCCATTAAAGATAGTGTGGAAAAACAATGTGAAACGATTCAACACTTACATGATCTGGGGGAGTTAGGCTTAATTTTATATTATGTGGGAATTATCATGCCGGAAATACCGGAAGATGTCCTGAAATTAGCCGACTCACAAGATTTTATCATCATTTGTATGCCTAAAAATGATTATTCTCTTCGCTATAATGAAGTAATCTATGAAGTGATGGAAACGATTGTGAGCAATCAGACGGTTAATGATAATTTTGTTAAGGAAGCTTTGGAAAAGGTATCCTTGTTGCCAGAACATATGCGCAGCGTGGAAATTACCCTTAAATTGTTATCTGATCGCCTAAAAGCGAATATCCTGCTGACGAATTTACAGTTTGAAGTTGTGAATCAAATCATGTGGCCTCGTAATTCATCTTTAGATGTATTGAAAGTAATCAGGGAGTGTTCACAACATATAGCGGATGGAAGAACGGTAATACAAGAGGTAGATATTAATACCTTATCATGTTTCGTGGAATACAAAAGTATTCAGCAAAAAAATGGAGAGCTTCTTTATCTTTTTGTTATTAAAGAAAATACTAAATTACCTGCTAAGGTGATTGATAAAATTAGTGAAGTTGTACAAGTAGCCATTAATCTCTGGGGAGATAAACATGATGAGGTGAGTGAGTATGCATTGGTAAAAGCGATTATTAATGATGAAAGCGATAAAATGCGAAGGCTGGCTAATCTCCTACATATTGATGTATCCGCTATTCAAATGATGTGGTTAGTGTATATTAACGATTTGTCTGATGAAAAGAGTATTAGAGATGAGCTGGAAGAGGAGCTTTCGAAGTATTATAAAACGGCAGTTATTCAAACGATTGATCATTGCATTATCGTCCTCCTAGGGAATTATTTATATAAACACCCTGAATTTGAGATTGCAGCCGAGTTTATCGAAACGACGAATTATTACCCTCAAATATCAGAAATTGTTTATTCACCGAAAATGAGAAATACTCAAGATGTACGTCGTATGTATCAGTTGGTAAATAAAGTGGGTAAGAAAGTCCATACCATCTATCCAATGCGTAAATTGTATACAACAGCGGAAGTCCGATCCATGGATAGAGCCATTGATTTCAGTAAGCAAGGGGAAGAAAAGATAGAAGAATGGTTGTCAATCATTGCCCCCATTGTAAATGACGAGGAATCTTTGAGGACATTGATGACCTTTCTTTTAGATGCAAAGGGGAATTTTGATGAGTGTGGAAGACTTCTTTTTATCCACAAAAATACAGTGAAGTATCGAATTAGAAAAATCAGCGAATTGATTGGATGCGATGTAACGGCCTATTCCGAATTTTATGATGTCTATATAGCCTGTATGATTTACCGGGTGGTTAATCACTAGAAAAATCTGAATTCTTGTCAAAATAGACAAAAATTCAGATTTTTTTTTTCCTTTTGAAAAAGACTTACCACCATTCTTTCTTTTATAATAAGAAAAATTAATCAGGAACAAGGGAGGAAGCAATATGAGAAGGGATGGAGAATATCAGTCGTGGTATAGTTTGGGAATTATCTGGGCAGGTGCAATGATTTGTATACCAAGTCTGTTAGTAGGGAATGCACTTATTTCTGGTATGAGCTTACCTAAAACATTGCTCGTTACTTTTGTTGGATATTCCATTGTAGTAATCCTTATGATTTTGCAAGGGATTCAAAGCAGTGATTTAGGAAGACCGACCGTTCAAGTCGCAGGACATGTGTTTGGAAAAAAGGGATCTCGAACGATATTATCGATTATTTTAGCCATTGCTTGCTTAGGCTGGTTTGGGATCCAGGCCAATGTTTGCGGGGCAGCGTTAGCTAGTTTGTTAGCTGTGTATGATATTAGTGTTCCTGTCCCATTTGCTTCTTTAATTTGTGGTTTAGTAATGGTGGTTTCTGCCATTTACGGAATCAAAGTGCTTCGGATATTAAGTTATATTGCCGTCCCTTTATTGGTTGTCATTTGTGTATATGGTTTAATTCACACGCTGACTGGAGGAAATTTGCAGGCTATTCAGAACTACACACCTAAAGGCAATATGAGTTTTATGGACGGACTTGCGGTAACGATTGGTTCGTTTGCATTGGGTGCCGTAATAGCTGGTGATTATTCTGAATTTTCGAAAAAACGTTCAGATGTTTTGAAAGCTGCAACCTTTGGAATCATCCCCGCGGGAGTGTTAATGATTGGTGTAGGGGCTGTATTAACCATTGCTTATCAAACAAGTGATATCACGGGCATCTTTCTAAAAATAGCCACTCCCTTTATTGGTGGTGTTGCTTTGATTTTAGCTACATGGAAAACAAATCTAGTAAATGCCATTTCGGGTGGAATAGCTTTGATTAATGTTTTTAACGTTTCTAAGGAAAAGGAAAAACTGGCCGTCGGTATTGCTGGAACAATAGGGACATTGTTGGCAGTGGCTGGGATACTAAATTTCTTTACACCGATTATGTCGATTTTATCAGCCATGATTCCGCCGGTAGCAGGTGTCATGATCGCGTCTTATTGGGTGATGAATAAAGGTGACAAATATAGCTGGAGGGAAATGGAAGGCGTAAATTGGTTAGGTGTTTTTTCATGGCTGGTAGGGGCTGTCATTGCAAGTATTCCTGTTGTTTTATCTTTATTCCCAAGTTTACCCCATGTCTCTAATCAGCCATTGATCGGGATTATCATTTCATTTGTTATTTATTTTGCCGGGCACCGTATATTTGCCCAAAAGACTGTCATATTGGAGGAAAATAGATGAGATATTTAGATAAAGAATCCATTGAAAATATTGCGATTGGAGCTGCTTTTTTAGGAACAGGCGGCGGGGGAGATCCTTATATTGGGAAATTGATGGCTCTTTCCGCCATTGAAAAAAATGGACCGGTCAGATTATATTCAGTAGATGAAATTGGGGATGACGACTTTTTTATTCCTGCTGCAATGATGGGGGCACCCTCTGTTTTAGTAGAGAAGTTTCCAAAAGGAGATGAGTTTGTTAAGGTCTTCCAAAAACTGGCGCGATATTTAGGGAAAGAAAAAATTGCAGGAACCTATCCAATGGAGGCAGGCGGAGTGAATTCAATGGTCCCGATTGTTGTGGCAGCACAGCTGAATTTACCGTTGATTGACTGTGATGGTATGGGGCGTGCCTTCCCTGAATTGCAAATGGTGACATTTAACCTAGATGGCATTTCGGCGACTCCGATGGCTATAACGGATGAAAAAGGGAATATTGGGATTTTTGAAACCACTGATAATAAATGGACAGAGCGCTTAGCTCGGACAGCGACTGTGGAGATGGGAGCAAGTTCCTTAGTTAGTTTGTATCCAACGACTGGTGCTCAGATCAAGAAGAGTGGAGTCCATCATATCGTTACCCTCTCTGAACAGATTGGCGAAATTATTTCTTCAAAAGGCAAGGAAGCGAAAGAAAAACTTCAAGAATTGTTAAAACTAGTATCTGGTTATGAATTATTCCAAGGTAAAATTGTCGACGTTATTCGTGAAACGAAGGGAGGATTTAACCTTGGAAAAATAATTCTTGAAGGAATTAACGTGAATAAAGACGAAAAGATGAAGGTCCATTTTCAAAATGAAAATTTACTTGCTGAAAAAAATGATCAAGTTGTCGCTATGACCCCGGATTTACTTTGTCTAGTGGATTATGAAACATTACTGCCAGTTACAACTGAAAGTTTAAAATATGGAAAACGTGTACGCGTGATTGGATTGCCAGCTCATCCGAAATGGAGGACTGAAAAGGGAATCGAAACAGCAGGTCCTAAGTATTTTGGATATGATTACGATTATGTTCCAATAGAGGAATTGGTTAAAAAGGCGGTTGTTGAACATGTATAGAATTGGAATTGATGTTGGTGGAACAAATACAGATGCGATCATTTTAGATGAAAATCGCAACCTCATTCATAGTGTAAAATCTCCAACAAGTTTAGATATTAAGACCGGGATTGAAAGTGCGTTGCGAGATTTAATAAAAGAAAGCGGTATTGACCGGACGAAAATCACTCATGCGATGTTAGGGACAACCCAGTGTACAAATGCGATTGTTGAGCGGAAAAAATTAGCCCGCGTTGGTGTTATTCGTTTAGGATACCCTGCTACTGCCTCCGTCCTCCCTTACACTGCCTGGCCGGAAGATATCGTTGAAAAACTATCAGGGAACTATGCGCTTGTTCACGGCGGCTATGAATATGATGGTCAAGTATTGGGAGAACTTGATGAAGATGAAATTAAAACACTATTAGAAGAATGGCAAGATAAAGTAGAGTCAATTGCCGTGGTTGGCGTTTTTTCCTCTATCAAAAATGATCAAGAACTCAGGGTTCGAGATCTTATCCAAGAAGTATATGGTGCAGAATTTCCTGTTTCATGCTCTTCCTTGATTGGCTCCATCGGTTTAATCGAACGCGAAAATGCGACGATTTTAAATGCGGCATTATGTAAAGTAATTGAAACGACGACAGAAGGGTTTGTTCATGCCTTGGAAGAGGAAGGGATCTCGGGTGTGGAAGTGTATTTATGTCAGAATGACGGAACGTTAATGTCGATTGAATATGCCAAACATTTCCCTATACTAACGATAGCATGCGGACCAACCAATAGTATACGAGGTGCTTCTTATTTAGCAGAGATCAAAGACACGATGGTTCTTGATGTGGGCGGGACGACTTCTGATATCGGGGTCTTACAAGACGGATTTCCAAGAGAGTCTTCTGTAGCCGTTGAAGTAGGGGATATCCGGACAAATTTTAGAATGCCAGATATTATTTCTGTTGGACTGGGCGGAGGAAGTATTGTTCGAGTGGATAACGGTAAGATTACTGTGGGGCCTGATAGTGTAGGATACAAGATTGGTCAAGAAGCACTTGTCTTTGGCGGGAATACGCTTACTGCAACGGATATTGCTGTTCGTCTTGGATTAGCTGATGTTGGTGATAAGAGTTTAGTAGTACATATTGATGAAGAGTTTGCTAAGGAAGTTCAATTGGAAATTTCCATTCTAATTGAACAAGCTATTGATAAAATGAAAACTTCGTCAGAAGATGTTCAACTCGTTATCGTAGGTGGAGGCAGTATTATTGTTCCAGATACGATTCGCGGGGTATCCCATATTCTTAAAGCTGAGCATGGGGGTGTCGCAAATGCGATTGGTGCATCGATTGCTCAAATAAGCGGGCAGTATGAACAGATCTATATCTATTCTAAAGAAACACGTGAGGAATCATTGAAAGATGCACAAGAAAAGGCAGTGCGACAAGCGGTTCTAGCTGGAGCCGTTTCTAATACGATTGAATTAGTTGAAGTGGAAGAAACCCCACTTGCTTATCATCCGGAAAACGCAACAAGATTAAGAGTAAAAGTTGTTGGGAAAATGGAATAAAGGCATACTTAAAAACGAGATGCTGTCATTTTGCTAACACAATCTCATTATAGGGGCGGCATGATGTAATCTGCCCCTTAATCTCTTTATATTTTAAGGGGTGAATGTAACTTGAAGTATTTTTTGATTAAGGCTTCTCTAAAGTTCACCGAACTTTAGAGAAGCCTCTTTATTCATCTCTTTTGTTCGTTCAGGATTTAGCTCTGCTATTTTCAATAAGCGTCTCATACGATTATCTAATTTTTTATATAAATCGGGTAATCAGGTATTTCCTAATAATCATCAATGATTTTTTGGAAAATCATCCAAGGTCAAAATAAAATCCACCAGCACATCCTGATATTCTCTCACCGAATCGACAAAAACCATTTCGTTCTCTCCATGCCAGTCGCTGCCAACGGGACCAAATTCAACGGCTGAACCTCCGTACTTGTTGAAAAACTGTCCATCGTTGGAACCATGCTGACCGAATATGGTTACTTTTTCGAGCTGGGTGATTCGTTTAATTGATTCGCCCAATGCTTCTACATAAGGATTGTCTGCTTTGGTTTTGACCGGATTATTGCAATTATGGATTGTTACCGTACCGTCTGTTATTTCCTGAATCTGATGAACAATATCCTCCGGAGACTGGTCTGGCAGATATCTGATATCCAGGAACATTTCACATAGATCCGGTACCTTATTATAGACGGTACCTCCTTGGATCTTTGCGAGATTGATAGATGGCTTAGTAAACATAGGGGAGCTTTCTTGTGCAAAAGGAAGCTCTAAAATTTCTTCAAAGAGATTAATCGCTTTGGTTATTGCATTCGTACCTTCCCATGGACGACTCCCATGGGCTGATTTCCCCTGGATGGTAATATCGAGCTGAAGTACGCCTTTGGATTGGATGGCAATCCCCATATTTGTTGGTTCACCACAAATAATAAAATCTCCTAAATAGCCACTTTCTGTTAAATATTTAGTCCCGTTGATGCCGCCGGTCTCCTCGTCTGGAACGATTTGAAGCATGACCCTGGAAGTTAAGTCCCTGTCTTTCAAATATGCTGCTGCCACCATGAAGGAAGCGACTCCTGCCTTCATATCCACTGTACCGCGGCCATACATTTTTCCATCTTCGAAATAGGGTTGGAACTGTCTTTCCTCCGCTTCAATGACATCGATATGTCCGTTTAGTACAACCGTATGATCACCTTGGCCTATTTCACAAACCAGCATGTGAAACCCATTATTCACTAACTTTTTTACGGGGAGGCCATGGTCTGTTAACCATTGTTCACAATAGGCAATCGCTTCATTTGCACCTGCTTTTGTAGAGCTGTCTATTTTAATTAGTTCTTCTAATAAGGGGATTGGATCGCCCATTTTATCGATCCTCCATTTTTTCAAGTTTGATCAAACGTTTTACTTTCAATGTTACTCTTGAAGTGCTTGCACCACCTTTTGTTTATTTATCGAAACAACAGTGTCATGTCGTGCTAGCTCGATATCATGTGTTTGACGCAGCCATTCCTCTTGCACCTGTTTACCGGCGGTTAGCGCAATGATTGCCGCTGGAATATCAGCTCCTGCTGAATGGGTAAAAGCATAACCGCCGCCAAAGCGGGGGTTGATATCAATAACGTAATAATCAGTACCATTGAAATAGACATCCGTGTTCATATAGCCTGCATGGCCAAAGCCTTTACCTAATCGCTGTGCGATTTCTGTTAATTCCGGGCTATTGACCGTAATGCACCGATCGATATCTCCGCCCCTCATACCTAATTGCTTTCGGGCGAATGAAGTAAGAAAGCGGCCATTTAAATCGTTAAACATATCCAAACTAAACTTATCACCTTCAATCACTTCCTGAATAATGACATTTTCCTCCGGTTCTCTGGATGTGTCGCCATCCAATGGACTTTCCTTAATCTTTCGGACGACAAGCTGATAGGCAAATTCTAAATCCTCTACATTATCGATAGTTTCTACACCTATTGAGGCCGAACCGTTACGGGGCTTCACGATTAACGGAAAGGATACTTCTTGTTTTTCCAATGCCTTCTTCGCATCATCAACATTGAGGTAGGAAAGCGGAGTCTTAACGCCAAACGGATCCAGCAGCCCCCGGTACTTTCCCTTGTCCCGTACCTTTTCGACAATAGCTAAATCCGGCGCAAATACGGATACACCTAATTTCTCCAGTTCTTTTTTGTTTGCAGCTATTTGGGGTACTTCCCAATCATTCAATGGAACAAGACAGTTCACATGATGTTTCTTACAAATCTCCACTATTGTTTCCATATAATTTGAATCCGTTTGCTGTGGAATTACATAGTTTTCGTCTCCTGCTTGGAGCGATGGGGCATTATATTCAGGATCAGCAGTAATTACTTTCCCGTTGATACCAGCATTTTTTAAAGCATCCTGAAAAAATCCTACAAAGTCTATTCTTCTTGCAGTTGATGTCAATAAGATATTCAATTTATTCCACTCCTCGCAGTTTAAATCAGTTGCTAGAAAATAATTTATTACTATTTACCCGCCATGTTAAAATTTAACCCTCCATAATAGTTTTCTCTGGATTAATAGAATTACAAAAAACAGGAGTTTGGTCACGAGTAAATGTTTAACATGGAGATATACATTTATAGTTGTTTCATCACTTGTATGACCTAAACGTTCCGTGATCGGAGATGCCTTCGTGCCTAGAGAACAAAAGAAACGGCGTCGTTTTAGGATTATTTTGATAAGGAGAGCAGCATGGATGGATTCCAGGCTGCTCGCTTTTTTGATAATGGGCACTTCTAGGGCAAAATAATATGCTGAAAAATTTCATTTTACTCAGGTTTTCCTGATGAAAGTCCCAGCTATTTGGCTATAAAGTTAAAAAGAAAAGGTAGGATTAGTACGAGGGCGATGGCTCTTTTTTGGTAGAGAAGAAGGGAAGAGTCGGCGTTACTTAAAACAAAATATGCAATTGAAAATGAATGAAGCTGTTGCTACCAATGCTCGCAACAGCTTCCAGTTAGATATTAAAGGTGTAGATCCCTGTCAAGCACAGCTTCTATAGGTATAGGGGCTACCTTCGAACGTTCTAAAGCCGGTGTATCGGGACGTGCTGCCTGATAGATGGCCGCGCCTAGTACTTGAGCTGTTTTTAATAGTTTTTCTTTGCTTATTAATTCAATTTTATCATTTGGAGAATGGTATTCCGGTTCTAAAGGAGCATACGAAAAGACGGCTGCAGGAATTCCAACCTCAGTAAATGGCTGGTGGTCACTCCTTCCGACCTGGTTATACGAAATCGCCTCATATAACCTAGTTCCTGCTGAATTTCCTAAAGTGGTGACGGTATTTGGTTTGCCATCTACTGTAAACATTGCAAATTTCCCGGCATTTTTGCTTCCTACCATGTCCATATTAAACATTGCAACTGTACGGTTAATTTCATCCTTGGAAAGCTGCTTAGTATAATGATAGGATCCTAGCAAACCTCTTTCTTCTGCACCAAACGTAATAAAACGAATTTCGGTATCAGTAGGGGTGTTTGCCAGTACTCTAGCTAACTCCAATAAAACAGACGTTCCTGATGCGTTATCACTTGCTCCAGTACCAACTGCAACGGAATCATGGTGGGCCCCAATCATGATAATTTGCTTCGTATCTTTATTGGCTTGCGGTTTTTTTGTGGCAATGACATTATGGGAGGTTGCCATGATAAACTTCGCACCTTCAATTCGCATTGTGCCTGTAAGAGTTGTTTGTCCCAAAGTAGAAACTAATGCGTCCCCCTCTGCTTTGGTCATGTATAAGGTTGGAAGATTCGATTCATCAGCTGCAAGGTTAGAAGTGGGTAATCCTGCTACATCGTTGATAATAACAACTCCACTTGCCCCGGCATTTTTCGCATTTGACATTTTTGTTGCAAATGGAATTCCTCCGCCTCGATGAACCAAAGCAATGTTTCCGGATACATCTTTTCCAGCCACTTCAGCTTCACTTCCAAGGCCAACATATACCAACTTACTGCTCATTCCACCGGATGGTGTATTTTGCGAGTAACCAAAAGCCGTTACCTGATAACTCGTTCCATTTACAGAAAAAGAGGCTGTCGTTGGTCTGTTGTAGCTGGATACAAATTTAAATGGCTGGATCTCCACATTATTGAAGCCATATTGCTTAAATTGATTTGCTATGTACTCCACAGTTTGGTCTTCCTTTGCCGTGCCTGCTACACGCGAGCCGATCGTCTCCGCCAGATAAGAAACATTTTCATAAATACGATCGACATCAATACGTTTTACAACCTTGTTGTCAAAGGCTTGTTGGGATGGATTGTCCTTTGTCTCTGCAAAAGCAGAGTGTGAAGCTGCTAATAAACTTCCAATAAGAATTGTTGTACCTACAATCTTCGAACCCTTTTTCAAAATCTTTCTCCTCCCTATTTAATAATCTAGTTAATTATATAGTCATAGTGTAAACGTCTTCAATGGGAGGTTTTGTCGTATTATGACTAGTACTGCTGAATGATTGTGAGAAGGAATATTCTTCAAATTTATAGTCAAAGGCAATCAGTTAGACATAGCATCTCTTTATGAGGTGCTTTTTGTATACCGTCCTAGGCATTTCGAAAGCCTGACACATGGGGTACTCGAATTGGTGAAGAAACCGATTTTTGCTCTTTGCTCATTTTATTAGTTCGTTTATTGGGTAAAAATGTGATTTCATAATAGACGGATTAGTCATTTATTGGTATTATTTAATAAACCGACTGGTCGTTTTTAGTTTTGGAGGTGAAAAGGTTGAAGAGAGGCCGTACATGTCCTTCGAGTAAAAAGATTACCGTCAGCCTGCATATGGAAGGATGGTTATGGAATGTGGTGGATCAGGTAGCGGATAATCGTTCGAAATTCTTTCGTGAGTTGTTACTGGATGAAATGAGAGAAGAACTGGTTTCCCAAAAAGTAATGGCAGAGAACGGTGAGGTAACGGAGCTTTTAGGGGAAGTTTATCTTAGCATAAACATATATAAGAGCAAATTAAAAGCTGCCGTTGCCGAGAGGCTGCCGGTGCGGAGTAAAATAAGAGTGACTGCCCAAGACGAGTTAAGAAGCAAAATAATGGGGATTCATTTGGAAAAGTGGTTATGTGATATTGCTGGAAAAATCGCACACAACCGTTCTGTTTTATTCAAAAACCTGTTAATTAAAACAATAAAAGCGGAACTATTACGGGCCGGGTTAGTGGAGAAGGATACCTTCATGACCGAAGAAAATGCGGAATCTTATATTCTTTTGAAGCGGCAACTAACAATGCATGTAAGTTAAACGATTGAATCGATCACCTATAGAAGGATATGGTACAATTTTTTTAAGAAAAGCGGGCTTTCATCTGGTTAAAGTTTGTGAACATCCCAATAAAAAATGGTTTTGGATGAAGGGGATAAAATGAAAACAATGGTGCATTTATTAATTCGATTTAGTTGTTTGATTACCGGCTTTACGCTCTTTTTGTCTATCCCAAGACTTTTTAATATTCGTACTGGGTCAATTGATGCTAGTTTTGAGAATTTCAAAGAAAAACTGTGGGATACGTTAGTACAGTTTTTTAAAAATTACCCAATCGAAACGTGGCTGGATAAGAATATAACGGAGCGGTATGCATACACCATGGAGGTACTGATTCTGTCATTAGCATTGATAACGGTGCAAGGATTGATATTGGCAGCAATCACGCTCATCGGGCCATATAAGTTCAGACAATTTTTTAAACGGGTATTGGATATGGTCGAAGCAATTCCTGATCTTCTTGTCATTTTTCTGTTTCAGATTATCGTCATATCAATCTATAAGAGCACAGGCCTGAAGCTGCTCCAATTGTATGGATTTAACGCTTATCCGTATTTTATTCCCATCGTCGTCACCTCGTTTTTGCCTACATTATATTTGGCGCAATTTTTAGCAAAGGTATTGGAGGAAGAAGTGCAAAAGGAGTATGTGATCTATGCAAAAGCGAAAGGAATGAGTCTCTTCCGAATTTATGTGTTCCACATGCTTAGGAATACATTACCCTTGTACATTATCCAACTGCGGACAATCGTTTGGTTTGTCCTGTCTAACATTGTATTAATTGAATATATGTTTAAAATCAAGGGATTTACAATTGACCTGGGAAGGATATTGTTTCAACCCGCCCCACAAGTGATGTTCAACTTTTTCCTTTTTGCCGTGCCGATTATTCTCATTGATATATTAATAAGATATGTCGCCTATAAAGCAAGGGGACATGAAGAGGTTCGTTTATGAGAAAATATAAAATGACTATTGCAGGTTCTATGATTATTCTAGGAATCTTAATCTCCAGCTGCCTTTATCCCTTTTATGGGCCGGCAGATTATGAGAAAGAGATATTTAAATATGACGGGAAGGGTGGACTGATCGGCAGGGCCCCGTTTCCGCCTTCTTTACACCATATTTTTGGCACCAACCCAAATGGAGAGGATATGTTCCTTATTGTTTTGGATGGCGCTAAGTACACGATCATAACGGCATTTATCGTCACTTTTCTCCGGCTGCTGCTCGGGGTGGTGATAGGGATCCTCCTTTCCTTTTCCCACCCTAACATAAAAACTTATTTTAAAGATCTTTTTATTGGCTTTAGGTATATACCGAGTATCATTATCGCGCTGCTGCTGATGACACCGGTAACGGTGCAGTATACCGGCATTGGAATCTGGAGTATTATCACCTACCAAATATTTATTTTAGGGATTGTTGCCTTCCCGGCTGTCGTATTAACCACGGCAGATATGGTAGATGAGTTGAAAAAACAAACATTTATCAAGAGTTCCTATCTAATGGGGGCAACTCACTTGCATATCGTCAGAAAGCACTTGTTTCCATATGTAAGGTCATACGGTCTGTTAATGGGGGTCCAACAGTACATGAATACGCTGGTCCTCATGATGCACTTGGGGATATTTTCTGTTTTTATTGGCGGCCCGCAAATTGGCGGCATCAACGACGGGTCGGATTATCCGCCATTGGCCTCATTATCGAATGAATGGTCTGGCCTCATCGGGCAAAATTTTCGGTTCTTACTTCATTACCCATGGGTCGAATTATTTCCGGTATTTGGATTTTTCTTTCTGATTATTATCATGAATGTCATGAAACGGGAATTAACTGCTAGTTTTCAAGATTTTCAGATTGCTTCTTTTTCAAAAAGGAAGCGCTCCAAACAGGGAGATATTCAAAAACGGCGGGGTTAACATCCCGTTTTATGGTGTTAATTGGGGTCGTTACTAATTAGGGGGTAATCAAATGGAAGTGGAGCAATTTCTAAAACTCAGGGGACTGAAGATTTTTGTCAAAAAAATCGGGGCAGGGGATCCCGTGATTTGCCTTCACGGTGGACCAGGGGGTGAACACCGATTCTTTCTGCCGCACCTAGAACCGCTGGCACAGGATTTTCAGTTGGTTTTTTATGATCAAAGAGGCTGCGGCCAGTCTGAGCCTGCACCTTCTGCAGACTATACGATGGCTGAAGAGGTGGAAACTCTGGAAGAACTCCGGCAACAATTAGGAATGGATAAACTTAAACTGATTGGGGAATCATGGGGTTCGATGCTAGCCCTTTTATATGCTGTTAAGTACCCAGATCATGTAGAAAAACTTCTGTTGACTGCGGCTGTGGGCGCCACAGCTGAGGGGTTCGAGGAATTTGAAAAGGAGCTGCTTGCAAGGCTCTCAGGCGAAGATAGAGATATGTTGGATCTGATCATGGAAAAAATGGAAACGGACGAGGCGGGTACAAAGGAACTTTTCCGGATTCTTGACCCCTACTATGTCCATTCGGTAGATGCTTTAGCGCGTAAAACCAAAACCAAGAGCAATGCCGAAGTAAACACGATTACGGGTAAGGACATCATGGAACATTACAATGTGAAGTCGGATCTTCACAGACTTGCGGACATTCCGGTTCTCATTGTTCAGGGAGAAAGCGACATGATTACTCCTGAAAAAATAAACGAATTGCTGATACAGTATTTACCGAATGCAAAATTAACCGTAATCAAGGAGTGCGGCCATTGGACAGTGGTCGAAAAGCCGGGGGAATTTATCGAGATTGTACGGGGGTTTTTTAGGTAGTCGGTGTTACCGATACTTTCATACTATTAAAATATTTATTTAATCACCAATAGCAATTTTCCGAAAATACCAAATGTTTTTAAAGGTAATATCGCTACTAGCATTTCTAAGTATGCTATATTTTTATATAAAAAGACTAAGATGCGGAAGATTGTCTTAGAAGGAAGCAGAAGAAGTTTCTGTGCTTCCCTGGCAAAGGAGGGTACACATTGTCGTTTAGTGTTAGTGATCAGCTGAAGGTGACGTTGTTTGATGTGAAGAAGATCCAATACAAGTCGCGGGTAATTTTTGATTATGTGCAGTCTTGTTGTACTATTGCCTATATTAAAAAAGGGGAAGTCACGACAACTTTTGAAGGAAAGGAGTATGTGGCCGAGCAAGGGGATGTGATGATTCATCGGCCCGATAAGCCGTTTAATGTTATTTCCAAAACGGATGGGATCCACTATCTTTTCAATATTGACTTAAAGGTAATGGAGGAAGTGGATTTCTTTAGTATGTATCCACTTGGGAAAGTGGTGAAAATTCGTGATCCAATCCTTTACGAGAAGAAGTTTGATGAACTGAGAAGCATTTGGCTCCAGGAAACAAACGAGTACCGAACCGTTCAGTCCAGCTTTCTCGCCTTCTCGTTACTCCATGAAGTGATCGAAAGCTCGAAGTTTGGAGGAAAACGTTCGCCGAATGAGGCTTATATCACGGACCGGTTCAACAATGTGCTTCATTATATTGAGAAAAGATTGGGAGAGAATATAACGCGTGATGAATTGGCACAAATCTATCATATGAATCCTGTTTATTTCAGCCGTGCCTTTAAAGAAATTTATGGTCTGACACCAATGAAAATGGTGAAAAAACTTAGGCTGCTGCATGCCAAACGACTGCTCGAAACAACCGATGATACGATGGAAGTAATTGCTCAAAAATGCGGATTTTGTGATTCTCCTCATTTCACTCATACATTCCGGAGTGCCTTTAAAATCTCTCCAAGTGAATTTCGAAAAAGTATCAAAAATACAAAAAAAGGATTCATCCCTACATTGTTAGATAAGTAGATGTCTACTACTATTAGGATTAAGAGTTTTGCAAACGCGTTCAAGCTCTGTATTGATAAGGGGTAGTAGATGAATCGTGCTTGAAAAAAAGCAGGGTGAGTCTTCGTCAAAGGGGTTTCGCAGACGAAGGGATTCATTGATCACTGGTGCTTATTTTACAAGTGTATTAGGCCTATTTTCCTAAAAAAAGTTTAAACAGCTTCCTGACTACAATCGAATAGTTAGGAGGCTGTTTTTATAAACCAACAGTTTAGGTGAAGGACCTATTCATCTATGATCCAAAGTAGATACGCTAGTGACAGGAGGGAAGGGAAAGATGCAAGTGAAATTGAAAAAATGGGTATTAGTTTTGGTCTTACTGGTGTTTGGCTTTTCGATTTTTTCAGATGCAAGTGTAAATGCAGCGGGTGCCACCCTATCGGGAGCAGGTCAAGAGTCGTTCATCTATTATGTTGACGCAACAAATGGCGATGATGCAAATGACGGTTTATCCCAACAAAGCCCATGGAAGTCTCTTGAAAAAGTAAGCTCAACAACGTTTCAGCCAGGTGATAAAATCCTGTTGAAGTCAGGAGAGAAATGGACAGGATCGCTTCATCCGTTAGGATCGGGGACCGCTGAAAAACCAATCATCTTGGACAAGTATGGGGAAGGCTCTAAGCCATTAATCGAAGGGCAAGGAGTGCCATATGTTATTGGATTGTATAATCAGGAGCATTGGCGTATCGGAAATATTGAAGTGACTAATTATACACCGGTGCCGGGAACGGAGCCGCGGACTGGTGTGGAAATCATTGGAGAAGATTATCAAGCAGGGGACACGGATGATATTGAGAATGTAGCTGTATTACATAATATTCATCTGCATGACCTCTACATTCACGATGTGAACGGCCTTCATAAAAAAGGGGTCTATGGCAGTGCCGGAATCAATGTGTTAGTAAGACGGAACCAGGAAGGACTGCCGCATCGGGTAACCAAATTTGATCAGGTTCTGATTGAAAATAATAAGGTGGAAAATGTAACCCGGACAGGAATTATGGTTAATTCCGCTTGGACTCACCGCGAGCAGCAAGGTGGACCTGTTGTTGACCCGACCATCCCATGGACACCGGCTACGAATGTTGTGATTCGAGGTAATGAGGTCCTTCATGTTAGCGGCGATGGGATTGTACCGCATATTACAACCGGTGCGCTGGTGGAGCATAATCGGGTGCATGGATACAACGAAGCCGAGAAAGATTATAACGCCGGGATGTGGACCTATAACGGAGATTACACCGTTTACCAATTTAACGAGGTTTCCGGTGGAAAAACCATTAAAGACGGCATGTCATTTGACTATGATAATGGAACGAAGGGGCTTATTTTTCAATATAACTACAGCCATGACAACGAAGGCGGCACGGTGCTGATTTGTCAAAATGAAAAGAACGGTTCCGTTTCTGACGGCATTTTCCGCTATAATATCAGCCAAAATGACCATTATCAAATGATTACCGTGTGCAGCGGCAGCAACTATAGCAATATGCAATTCTATAACAATGTGTTTTATGTCGGACCGGGAATCAAGAATAATCTCTTGATTGACCAAAACGGAAATGCACCGGCAGGGAATGGCGAAGCCATTTTTAACAATAATATATTCTATAATCTTGGTACAGGCGGTTATACAGCCAAGTCTACCTGGAAATATGACGGCAACCTATTCTACGGTAACAATGTCCCAACCAAGGCAGCCATTCCTGATGCCAATATGCTTACTGCTAATCCTGTGTTTATCAATCCAGGGAAAGCTGCAAGCATAAATGACTTGGACGGATACCAATTGAAAAATTATTCGCCGGCAATCAATAGCGGCGCGGTAATCACGAATAATGGCGGTACAGATTTCTGGGGCAACCCGCTTTATTACCAGCAGCCGGATCGCGGTGCTTACGAGCAGCAGGCCGATAAAGAAGCAGCGCCGCCAACAGAGCCGGAAGACCCGCCCGTTTCAAACGATGACTTAAATAATGTTGCCTTAGGGAAAATCGCTACGACCTCAGGGAGCTTCCTTCAAAATCCGGCGCTTGCAACTGATGGCTTGGCGAACGATACGAACCAATATACTGGGCTTGACAAAGGTGTGCAGTGGATGCAGCTCGACCTCGGCGGTGAGTATAAAGTCAACCGTGTGAAGCTGTGGCATTATTTCAGCGGTGGCCGAACCTATAATGATGTGATTGTCCAGCTTTCCAATACGCCCGATTTCTCAAGCGGAGTCACGACGGTATTTAATAATGATACTGACAATAGTGCAGGCCAAGGTGCCGGCACGGATCAAGAATACAAGGAAACAGCAGATGGAAAGGAAATCACCTTTGCCCCTGTTGAGGCAAGATATGTTCGATTCTGGTCGAATGGCAGCAAGACCAATGCGTGGAACCATATGGTCGAGGCAAAGGTATATGGAACAAGTTTGACACCGACGAATGTCGCTCTTGGTAAAGCGCCAACATCAGGCAGCTTTGTGAATGATTCCGAGCGGATTACGGATGGCCTGACAAACGATTCCAATCAGTATGCGGGGCTTGCAAAGGGGCTGCAGTGGATGCAGCTTGATCTAGGGGCCGTTTACAATCTAAGCAGTGTGAAGCTGTGGCATTATTTTGCGGATGCCCGAACCTATAAGGATGTCATTATCCAGCTGTCAACTACACCTGATTTTTCAAGTCATGTGACAACTGTGTTTAATAATGATGCCGATAATAGTGCCGGCCAAGGTATTGGTGCGGACAAAGAGTATAAGGAATCGGCAGACGGCAAGGAAATCACATTCACACCGGTGAATGCAAGATACGTTCGCTTTTGGTCCAACGGCAGCATCGGAAATGTTTGGAATCATTATGTCGAAGCGGAGGTTTACGGGATCGCAGCTGACTTTGATAGAACACCACCAGTTACACTGGACGATGCCACGGAAGGATGGCACCGTGATGAACAAATAGTAAACCTATCAGCCGCAGATGAAGGCAGCGGGGTAGCGAAAACCTTCTACAGTTTAGATGACAGCTCATTTGTCGAGGGGACCTCCGTCAGAATCATGGATGACGGTGTCCATACACTGAAATACTACAGTGTCGACCATGAAGGAAATATGGAAGACGTCAAAACAGCGTTTGTGAAAATCGATCGGACAGCACCCAAAATTACGCCAAAAGGATCATTAGATGTGTATCAGTTCGAAACAGTGACGATTGATTTCGGTATGGTGGATGAAGTAAGCGGAATCACCGATTATGAGGTTAGCTTAGATGGAATACCTGTACAAAACCCATCCGAGCTTGCACCGTTAACCCTGCAGGCAGGCAAGCACACGATCAAGATCACCGCAGCGGATTACGCTGGAAATGAAGCGACGAAGGAATTCGCATTGAATATACTAATCGATGTGGCCCATCTGCCAGATGTTTTGGAAGCAGGCAAATCCCAGATTCATAATCAGGGTATTTATGATAGTCTGCTCGCAAAGGTGAAGCAGGCTGCCAAGAAGCAGGGTGAACCAAACGTCTTGGTTTCGTTAGAAAATGAGCTGCAAGCCCAATCGGGCAAACACATCGATTCATCCTTTGCTCAACTGCTATTGGATGATATAAATTTTTTGAAAAATTAAGAAAAGGAGGCTGCTCATTTTCACGAAGTGAGGGGCAGCCTTTTTTCTCAGCTTTAGGAGGCTGATAGAATGGACATAAAATTAGTAGGGCTGGAGGAACAACAGGACCTTCCTGTCAATGAAATTCTAAATCTGTTAAACATCCAACAATCGCATGGCGGAATCCCGATCCATGTTGAAAAGATAGAATCCGGAATTTATGTTCAATTTAATGGTCATGAAGGGAAGCTCGCCTATCAAGAAGCACATCAATTCTTCCGTGCCCTTGGACTATTAATAGAGGGTATCAGAAAAGGCGAGCCATTCGAAATAACGGAAAAGCCTATCTATAACAGCCTCGGTGTCATGATTGACTGCTCAAGAAATGCCGTTTTAAAGGTGGAAACCTTTCAAACAATCATCAAGCATCTGGCCTTGATGGGCTATTCTACGGTGCAATTATATACAGAGGATACTTATGAAATAAAGGATTACCCGTATTTTGGTTACATGCGCGGAAGGTATACTGGGGAACAATTGAAGACCATGGATCAGTATGCAAATAGGTTTGGGATTGAGCTTGTTCCTTGCATCCAAACACTAGCACATCTCGGAACAGCTCTTAAGTGGAACTCTTTTTCCGATATCGTCGATTGTAATGATATTTTACTAATTGATGAAGAAAAAACGTATCAACTGATTGAAGCGATGTTCCGGACGATGTCTGAAAATATCGCGAGCCGGAACATCAATATCGGCATGGATGAAGCACATATGATGGGGCTCGGTAAATATCTTGATCAGCATGGCTATCAAGACCGTTCAACCCTGATGCTGAAGCATTTTAATCGTGTCATGGAAATCGCTCGAAAGTACGGCTACAAGCCGATGATGTGGAGCGATATGTTTTTCCGGCTGGCCAGTGCAGGTGAGTATTATGACATCGACAGCCCCATTCGCCAGGATGTGATGGAGATGATTCCTGATGATATTTCCCTCGTTTATTGGGATTACTATTCTGTTGAACCGGAAAAATATGACGGTATGTTGAAGAAGCATAAACAGCTTTGTGACAAGATTATTTTTGCAGGCGGTGCTTGGAAATGGATGGGTTTTTCACCGAATAATCAATTTAGCCGGCATGCCGGGGAGATGGCACATCACAGCTGTGTGCGTAACGGTATTAAGGATGTGCTAATCACGGCGTGGGGTGATAACGGTGCGGAAGCTTCCATTTATTCAATCCTTCCTACGTTGCAGCTTTGGGCGGAGCTTTGTTATACGGACCAGGCAGATACAAGCCGTCTTGAGGAACGATTCGCCACCTGTGTTGATGGCCATTATGCTGATTTCATGAGTTTAGATATGACGATGCTTGTGCCTGATAACACTTCACTTGATATTCACTCGATGAACCCACCGAAATATATATTATACCAGGATATCCTGTATGGGCTATTTGATCGGCACGTGAAGCCAAATGAGTACGCCTCCCATTTTCACAGCTGTACAAAAACCTTTGAACAATGTATGGGTAGAAACCCAAATTGGGAGGCAGTGTTCCGCACGCAATTTGCCTTAAGCAGATTACTAGAATTAAAGTGTGAGGCGGGAATTAACATTCGTAACGCCTATCACAGCAAACATCGCGATATTCTAGGAGCCTATTGTTATTCCCTTTTACCTGAGATGAAAAGGCGAGCGGAGGATTTCATGGCTGCATACCGTACCCAGTGGCTGACGGAAAATAAGATATTTGGGCTCGATGTATTTGACATTCGAATGGGCGGCCTGCTGCAGCGAATACAAACTGCCATCAACCGGCTTGATGAGTACCTGACGGGTAGAGTAGTCGAGCTAGAAGAATTGGAGCAAGAAATTCTCTACTATAACGGGCAAGAACAGGATGGAGAAACGAAAGCGATCAGCGCAAATTTATGGCACACGATTGCCACACCATCTGTCATCGCCGGGATTTAAAGCATTGCTTCGCTCTTATCCATTCCCTTTCACTCACCAATATTCGGTGAGTTTTTTTTCTCTTCAAAAAAATAAAAATCTAAAACGAAAAAGTATCAAAAATACAAAAATAAGAATCATCGCTACATTGCCGAATTATCTGAAATTAAATATTATAAGGATAGATCATAAATCATTGATTTTGAAAACGCGTTCAAAATCAATGATTATGGGAATTTGAATGGTTTAACAACTAAAAAAATGACAATTTAAAAGGGGGCTTTTATATGAAAAGGAAATTTAAAGCAATTGGAATTTTGCTCATGTTAGTACTTATTTTACAAATATTTGCTGGATGTGCAAAATCTACCGCTGATAGTGGCAAAAAGGAAAAGTCCGAGGAAAAAAAGACGGATGAGCAGATCACCTTACGAGTTATGGACTGGGCGGACAGTGAGAAACCGTACCGTGATCAATTTATCAAAGATTTTGAAGCAAGACACCCAAATATTAAGATTGAATACACGCTGCTAACAAGCGATCAATTCCAAAATACGATTACAACCGCCATTAAATCAGGTGATGCGCCGGATTTGTTCCCAATTCCACCGGGCATGAAACTTAGCACAGCGGTTGCCGGCGATTGGTTTCAGCCGTTAGACAAATATTTAGACGATGAATTTAAGAGCCGTTTCATGGATGGCGTCTTCGTTGAAGGCATTACCATGCAGGATGGGAAAATCTATACGATCCCAGCGAAATTGGATTTGCCAAACACACTTGTTTTTTACAATAAACAGTTATTTAAAGATGCAGGGTTAGATCCAGAGAATCCGCCAAAGACATATAGTGAATTCCGTGCCGCAGCCAAAGCGATTACAAAGGCGGAAGATGGAAAAGCCTATGGCATCATCGAAGGGGGAAAAACCATTGTCCGCTGGAAGAATCCAGTGATTGACTGGTCTGCACAAGGTGGAAGTGGTTTGAATCCACATTCTCCGCTTTCATTAGTAACCAACGATGCAAACTATGACTCAAAGGCTGTTGTTGATGTTATGAATCTATTTAAAGGGATGAATGATGACGGAAGCTATCATCCAAAAACAATGAGCATTGCTGCACCTGAAGCACGCGCATTATTTGGCCAAGGACAAGCAGGATTCATTATTCAAGGTGAATGGTGCATCGGTGTTTGGAAAAAGGACAATCCAGATTTGGACTTTGGCGTGATGGCGCCGCCAGTTCCTGATAACGGTCAAGAAGGATACTTGCCAAGACCAAACTTGCAGCCATGGCTTGGAATTGCGAAAACAAGTAAACATCCTGAAGCTGCTGCCCAATATTTAAAAGAATACTACAGCAAAGATTATCAGTCTGTATTAGTAAAAGCAGGAGACCGTTTCTCGATCTTAAAAGATGTCAACGAGAGTGCTGCTGAAATCGAGCAATTTAAACAATATTACAATATCGCGATGGAAAATTCTCGTTTAGCACCAAGCGTTGAAATTAGAAACCCTGAAACAGCTAAGATTTTTGGGAAATATAAAGACCCGCAGCCAGGATTAGGTGATATTCTTCAAGGTGTGATTGCCGGTGCGTTAAAGGATCCAAAAGATCAGCTTAAGATGTTATCGAAAAATGTAAACACTTCACTTGACCAAGCAATTGATGCAGCAAAAGCGGAAGGTGCAAAGGTAAGTAAAGATGATTTCAAATTCTCTAATTGGAGTCCTGATAAAGATTATACGGCCCAAGATTACGAGGCAATTAAGAAATAGGGAGCTACTATATGAAGGAGAACATTCGTACATTAAGCACAGACGGTTTGACAGTAAAGAAAAAGACGAAGACGAAAACAAAATCAAAATCGAGTAATGTAGCTTGGTACTGGGTGTTTTTATTCCCTACGTTAGCATTATTTGCAATGTTCCAAGGCTGGCCAATTTTGGCCAGCTGGTACTATGCTACTCTTGATTGGTCAGGTCTGACACCGGATGCTAAATTTATCGGGCTGCGGAATTTCATTAATGTCGCCCAGGATCCATATTTCTGGAATGCATTTAAGAATAGCTTTAAATTCATGCTGGGCACAGTACCATTTCATTTGTTAGTTGCTTTGGTGCTCGCCGTTATTTTGCATCGTCCAGGACTTAAGGCGGCCAATCTATTCCGTACCTTCATCTTCCTCCCAGTCGTCACGACTACTTCCATTGTCGGGATTATCATGGTATTTATTTGGGGAAGTGATGGGGCGGTCAATGATACATTATTGAAGCTCGGCCTGTTAGAGCGGCCAATTAACTGGTTAGGCGATGCTGATTGGTCGATGTTTACGGTCATTTTAATTTCAGTTTGGAAAAACCTTGGGGTTAACTTAATCTACTGGCTTGCAGGCCTGCAGTCGATTTCAAAGGATCTATACGAAGCGGCAGAGGTAGATGGGGCATCAGGGGTAAAGAAATTCTTCTATATTACGGTTCCCCTTTTGATTCCAATCGGAACGATCATTCTCTTATTGAATGTCGTCAATTCATTGAAAGCATTTGATTTAATAAAGACGATGACGAACGGCGGGCCGTTCTTTGCCACCGATGTGGTATCGACTTATATTTATCGCTATGCATTTACCAGCGAAATGGGGCTCCCTCAATTAGGGTATGCGTCCGCAGCGGGTCTCTTCTTTGCTGTTACAATTTGTTTGCTCGCCATTATCCAATCCATCGTGCAAAAGCGTATCAAAGGTGGTAAGAATTTATGAGAAGTGTGAGAAGATCAACATTTTACATCGGGATGACCGCTTTTTGCTTGATCTGGATCTATCCATTCTTATGGATGGTCTCAGCGTCATTTAAGACGCAGGGTGAATTTTTTAAAAATGGCCTTTCGTTAATTCCAGAACACTTTACTTTTGAAAATATCATCCGGGCATGGAATGAAGCGAATTTCGAACAGTACTTTTTAAACAGTGTCGTTATTACGGTTGGTACGATTATCATCGTGCTGCTCTCAACTGCTACTTGCGGGTATGTACTCGGGCGTTATTCGTTTAGGGGCAAGAAAATCGTTTATGCGCTATTAATTGCTAGTATGTTCGTTCCAACGGAGTTTGCGATTATTCCAATCTACGATTTAATCAAATCAATGGGTCTGATGAATACAAGATTTGGCGTCATCCTCGCAGAGTCCGGCGGCAATCATATTATTTTTATTTTGTTATTTGCAACCTTTTTTGCAAAAATTCCAAAAGAACTTGAAGAAGCAGCCCTTATGGACGGAAGCGGCTTTTTCCAAACCTTTTTTACCGTTATGCTGCCACTTGCGAAGCCTGTTATCGGCAGTGTAGTGATTATGCAATTTATCTGGTCCTGGAACTCGTTTTTAATGCCGCTGATTTTGACGCTCAACGCTCCGGACGCTAGGCCGCTGTCGGTTGGTTTATACGCCCTTCGCGGTGAGAACATCGTCGACTGGACAGGGATTGCTGCAGGAGGAACGATTGCGATCGTGCCAATTGTTGTCATTTTCCTCTGTTTGCAGCGCTACTTTGTCGATGGGATTGCAGGGTCGGTGAAGGGGTGATTTTAGCATCCTTGTCTTTTAGGAATGGAACAGCTCCAGTGCCCAAGCCGCTTTATAGTACGCTTGGGCCTTTTTTACAACAACATCAAAGGTAGGTTGAAGACCTAATGAGAATACTTTATTTAGATTTAGACTCGCTCCGCCCCGACCATATTGGTGCTTATGGATATCATCGGGATACAACACCAAATATTGACAAGATCGCAGAAGAGGGCGTCATATTCACGAATTATTATTGCACAGATGCACCTTGCCTGCCGTCACGTTCGGCCTTAATGTCAGGCAGATTCGGAATCCATAATGGTGTCGTCGGCCATGGTGGAACAGCGGCGGATATGAGACGTGAAGGACCTAGCCGTGACTTCAATGATAAGCTAGTTTATGAGAGTCTGCCGGGTTCACTACGGCAGATTGGCTATAAAACAACAACCATCAGTACTTTTGCTGAAAGACATTCCGCCTGGACGTTCAATGCCGGATTCAATGAGGTGTTTAATGTTGGAGCGAAGGGCCACGAATCAGCGGAGCAGGTGCTGCCGGTAGCTCTTAAATGGCTGGATGACAACGGCAGTTCAGATAACTGGTTTTTACATTTGAATTTCTGGGATCCGCATACTCCTTATCGGACACCCGAAGAGTTCGGACAACCGTTTGCGAATGAACCGCTGCCTGAATGGTTGACGGAAGAGGTATTTCAACAGCACAAGCAAAAGGTGTGTCAGCACAGCATCGATCATATGAATGAACTTGCTAAAACCCATTACTTCAAATGGCCGCGCCATGGGAAGCAAATTGAAAACTACGATGATTTACGATTGATACTCGATAACTACGATTGTGCCATTCGCTATATGGATAACCATATTGGTCATGTGCTGCGAAAGTTAGAGGAGCTGGGTGTTATGGAAGACACAGCCATTCTGATTACTGCCGATCATGGCGAAAATATGGGTGAATTAGGGATTTACTCTGAGCATGGTACGGCCGATCAAGGGACATGCAGAATTCCGATGATTATTCGCTGGCCTACTGGATTAAAAGGGAAGGTTGATGAGGGCCTGCATTATCATATCGATCTTGCCCCAACCTTTGCTAGTTTGCTAGGAGCCCGAAATGCTCCGTCATGGGATGGAAGAAGCTATGCTAACAGTATTATAAAAGGTGAAGATACAGGTCGGGAATATTTGGTTATGTCACAATGTGCCCATGTTTGCCAGCGTAGTGTCAGGTTTGAGGATTGGCTCTATATCCGCACTTATCATGATGGACAGAACGGGTTCCCGAAGGAAATGCTGTTTAACTTGAAGGATGATCCGTATGAACAGCAGAACTTGGCTGAAGAACGCCGTGATATCTGCAAAACGGCCGTTTATTTCCTTAATGAGTGGCATGATGAAATGATGTCGACAATGGACTTTGACGTCGATCCGTTATGGACAGTTATGAAAGAAGGCGGGCCATTGCACGCTAAAGAATTCAAAAGATAATATTTTCTGCCCTGATGTTTGGTCGTCAGGGCCTTCAAAGTTCAACAGCATCTTAGGGGGATGAGCTATGAGTACTGGCTGCCTGACAACAGCGAACCGCAATATTAGTGTGATGTGGAAGACGGTTTCAGAAGATTGTAATTTAGCATGCGAGTATTGTTATTACAGTACTTGCGGTGGAAAGCCTGGGAAGAAAATTAATCGCATTGACTCTATTGTTTTGGAAAAATTCATCAAAGAATACATGGAGCGCTCGAAAGGGGCTGCCACCTTTGCCTGGCAGGGAGGCGAACCGCTTTTAGCCGGCCTTGATTTTTTCGAGGAAGTCGTGATGCTTCAGGCAAAATATGCACCAAAAAACACGATGATCAGCAACTCGCTGCAGACGAATGGTACCCTTATTACTGATAAATGGGCAAGTTTTTTTAAGAAATATAACTTCTTAATCGGGGTAAGCCTTGATGGGCCGAGAGAGGTTCATGATGCTAAAAGGGTGGACTCCCGCGGGCAAGGCAGTTTTGACAGGGTAATGCGGGGAATTGATTCTCTTCGCAAGCATCAAGTTGATTTCAACATTCTTACAGTTGTTCATAAGGGGAATGTGACCAAAGCCACTGAGATGTTGCGCTTTTATGAGGATGAGGGGTTTCACTTTGTCCAGTTTATCCCTTGTATGGACTTTCGCTCGCAGGAAATTAACAAGCCTGGTGTGTATGACATCACACCGAAGGAATACGGAGATTTTCTCTGTGAGGCGTTTGACTATTGGTACAATAATGGAGAGACACGGTCATCCATCCGCTTTTTCGATGAAATGCTGAATGTATATGTGAACCGGGAGCCAGGATTATGTATCCATCGCGCGGCCTGTCCGCAGACGATTATATTAGAACAAAATGGCGATGCTTTTCCCTGTGATTTTTTCATTCATCCAGATTGGAAGATTGGTAATGTTGGTATACATTCGATTGATGAGATTTTGGCGCACCCTTTATACGATAAATTTTTGAGTATGAAGCCGAATCTGCCTGAACCTTGTAAAACCTGCGAATGGAAGAAGCTTTGCCATGGCGGCTGCCCGCGGAACAGGAAGTGGGGCCCTGACCTTGCAACATCAGAGGTTGATTATTTCTGCTCCAGCTACAAACAAATATACAGCTACGCCGACGAACGCATGAAACAGCTGGGCGACGGTGTTAGAGCCACATTGTATGAACAGAATCTTACACGCTTTTACAACGGAAAGACACCAAGTCGCAACGCTCCATGCCCATGTGGCAGCGGAAAAAAATTAAAACAATGCTGTGGATGAAGCAAGCTTTCTCGTTGCTTCTCTTTTTTTTTTCGCGGATCGATTCCTTCAAATACAGTATACTGCTTTCTACTCAGAATTATTATTATCTTATGTCTATTCTTGGTCGATATTGTCGGATCCTTAATCGGTCTGTTATAATTTTGAGGATACTGCTCGAACTTGTCCCGCGTATTTTTTGCTTGAAGTGAAAAAAGGCGTATAATAATTTTTATTATAAGAAAGAAATGGAGTACATCAAATGGTCCAATCAATCAATACAAAAGTCGATTTAGTTATTGATGCAACCTCACATATGGGAATTTCAGACTATGGAAAAATAATGATTGGAGACAAAGGATTTGAATTCTTCAATAATCGTGATGCTCGTAAGTTTATTCAAATTCCATGGGTAGAAGTTGAGTACGTGATCGCTTCCGTCATGTTCAAAGGGAAATGGATCCCACGGTATACTATCCAAACTAAGCGGAATGGGAAGTATACATTTTCTTCAAAAGAGCAGAAAAAAGTTTTGCGAACCATTCGTGAATACGTTGATCCGAATCAGATGGTCCAGTCATTAAGTTTCTTTGATGTTATCAAACGATGCTTGAAGAGTAAATTTAAAAAGTAAATAGTTTTACAATACAAGACATGGTTGAGCTTGTATTTTTTTATAGAGAAAAATCAAAAAGTTGTTAACGGACAAATAAATTTTTCTCCTCTTGTAAGAGGAATAATTAGTGTGATATAATTCTTGTGGAAGCTCATTGAAGTGATGCAGCAAATATTGAAAAGAATGTATTTGATGCAGATGCTATTTATTTAACACTCTATTTACAGCGTTTACAAAATAAATTTAAATCGCTATTATTTTTTACGTGTTACTGATTCGATCAGGCATGAGTGAAAAGTAGTGATTGATATGAAGAGTTAAGGGGTATTCTATACCTGAATCTTCATTCAATCTACTTTTTGCTCATGCCTTTTTTGTTGTTTTGTTGAAACTGTAACCGCTTTAGATGAGCTGAAAAAATAATAATAGGAGGGAAAAAGATGGTAGGAATTATCATTGCAAGTCACGGTGAATTTTCCAACGGTATCTTGCAATCCGGAGAGATGATCTTTGGAAAACAAGAAAATGTAAAAGCTGTTACATTAATGCCGAGCGAAGGACCTGATGATGTAAAGGCTAAAATAAAAGAAGCAATCGCTTCTTTCGACAACCAAGACGAAGTATTATTCTTAGTCGATCTTTGGGGTGGAACTCCTTTCAATCAAGCCAACAGCTTGTTTGAAGAACACAATGACAAATGGGCAATCGTTGCTGGCATGAACTTACCAATGCTGATCGAAGCATTTGCATCGCGCTTCTCAATGAACACAGCGCATGAAATTGCCGCCCATATTTTGGGTACAGCTAAAGAAGGAGTTAAAGTAAAACCTGAACAATTAGAACCAGCAGAAGCATCTGCTGCTACAGCAGCAGCCGGCCCATCAAATGCGGGAGCTCCTGGCAAATTTGAATACGTGTTAGCACGCATTGACTCACGACTTCTTCATGGACAAGTAGCAACTGCTTGGACAAAAACGACACAGCCTACACGTATTATCGTAGTATCTGATGCAGTAGCTAAGGATGACCTTCGTAAGAAATTGATCCAACAGGCTGCTCCTCCGGGTGTAAAGGCACACGTTGTTCCTGTTAATAAAATGATTGATCTTGCAAAAGATGATCAACATTTCGGCGGGCAGCGCGCGTTACTTCTTTTCGAAAACCCGCAAGATGCGCTTAGAGCAGTAGAAGGCGGCGTTCCATTGAAGACCATCAACGTTGGTTCTATGGCACACTCACCTGGTAAAGTTCAACCGAATAAGGTATTGGCCTTTAGCCAAGATGATATTAATACTTTCAATAAGTTAAAAGAAGCTGGTTTGAATTTCGATGTACGTAAAGTGCCGAACGATTCAAAAGGCGACATGAATGAAATTATCAAGAAGGCTCAAGAAGAGTTAAACAAACAAAAATAATCCAGAGAAAACGGAGGATTAATAATCATGGATTTGAATGTGATTCAAATAATATTAGTCTGTATCGTAGCATTTTTAGCTGGTATGGAAGGAATTTTGGATGAATTCCAATTCCACCAGCCACTCGTTGCTTGTACGTTAATTGGCTTAGTTACAGGAAACTTAGTACCGTGTCTAATTTTAGGTGGTACTCTTCAACTGATCGCTTTAGGTTGGGCTAACATCGGAGCTGCCGTAGCACCGGATGCTGCGTTAGCCTCAGTTGCATCTGCTATTATTTTAGTTTTAAGTGGACAAGGTAAAGCTGGTGTGGCTTCTGCAATTGCGATTGCTGTTCCGCTTGCAGTTGCTGGCCTTTTATTAACAATCATCGTTCGTACACTTGCAACAGCCATCGTACACTTTATGGATGCTGCAGCTCAAGAAGGAAACATCAGAAAAGTTGAATTTTGGCAAATCGTTGCTATCTGCATGCAGGGTTTGCGTATTGCCATCCCAGCGGCATTAATTGTAGCAATTGGTGCAGGTCCGGTTAGAGAATTACTCACATCTATGCCAATTTGGTTGACAGACGGTTTAGCAATTGGTGGGGGAATGGTCGTAGCCGTTGGTTATGCAATGGTTATTAACATGATGGCTACAAAAGAAGTATGGCCATTCTTCGCAATTGGTTTTGTATTAGCGACTGTTTCACAAATTACACTTATCGGTTTAGGAGCGATCGGTGTGGCTCTTGCACTTATCTACTTAGCGCTTTCTAAACAAGGCGGTTCAGGTAATGGCGGCAACGGTAAATTTGGTGATCCACTAGGCGATATTATTGATAATTACTAAGAAGGAGGAGGACACAAAAATGGCAAATGAATTGAGATTATCAAAAAAAGATCGTATTTCTGTTTGGTGGCGTTCCACTTTCATTCAAGGTTCTTGGAACTATGAACGTATGCAAAACGGTGGTTGGGCATATACGATGATTCCCGCAATCAAACGATTATATAAAACGAAAGAAGATCGTTCTGCTGCACTAAAACGTCATTTAGAATTCTTTAATACTCACCCATATGTAGCTTCACCTATTATTGGTGTAACTTTAGCGCTGGAAGAAGAACGTGCAAATGGTGCGCCGGTTGACGATGCGGCCATTCAAGGGGTTAAAGTCGGTATGATGGGTCCTTTAGCAGGTATCGGGGATCCGGTTTTCTGGTTCACGGTTAGACCAATACTTGGTGCTTTAGGCGCTTCTCTTGCTTTGACCGGTAACATTCTTGGGCCGATTATTTTCTTCGTTTTATGGAATCTTATTCGTATGGGATTCACGTGGTATACGCAAGAATTTGGTTACAAAGCTGGTTCTAAAATTACTGACGACTTATCTGGCGGAATCCTTCAAGATATTACGAAAGGTGCATCAATTCTGGGTATGTTCATCCTTGGTGCATTAGTTAACCGTTGGGTATCTGTGAAATTTGCGCCAGTTGTATCCGAAGTGAAACTTTCCGAAGGTGCGTATATTGACTGGAGTAATTTACCTGCTGGAGCGGAAGGGATTAAAACCGCATTACAACAGCAAGCTGCTGGTCTTTCATTAGAACCTGTTAAAGTAACTACTTTACAAGCCAACTTGGATAGCTTAATTCCTGGTTTAGCTGGATTGTTGATCACATTCCTTTGCATGTGGCTGCTTAAGAAGAAAGTTTCTCCAATCGTTATGATTCTTGGGTTGTTCGTAGTGGGTATCGTTTTCCACTTAATCCACTTAATGTAATAAATGAAAAAAGAGCAGCACCTCTGTAATAATAATCGGAGGTGCTTTTCATATAAATAGAACTTAGGGGGGCCATTATGCTTACTATTGGTTATATTGGAAATGGAAAAAGCACAAACAGGTATCATCTGCCGTTCGTCTTGCAAAGAGAGAATATAAAGGTAAAAACGATTTATCAAAGAAATCCTAAGCATGAAAGTTGGGAAAGGATTGCAGGAGTAAATTATACTTCTGATTTAGATGAACTATTAAATGACAAGGACATTCAACTTATTGTAATTTGTACAAGACTGGACAGTCATTATGAATACGCAAAATTAGTGTTAAACAAAAATAAAAACTGTTTGGTTGAAAAGCCTTTTATGGAAACCTCGGAACAGGCAAAAGAAATATTTGCACTGGCAAGAGAGAAAGGATTGATTGTTCAAACGTATCAAAACAGACGTTTTGATAGTGACTTTTTAACCGTTCAAAAGGTCATTGAAGAGGGGAAACTAGGGGACTTGCTCGAAGTGGAAATGCATTATGACTATTATCGTCCCGAAGTACCTGAGTCTGTTCATTCTTTTCATCCTGTTCGGTCATTTTTGTATGAACATGGCTGCCATACAATGGATCAGGTGATTAGCTATTTTGGCCAGCCGGATCAAATACATTATGATGTCAGACAATTATTAGGCCAAGGAAGAATGAATGATTATTTCGATTTAGATTTATATTATGGCAAGATAAAAGTATCTGTTAAATCCAGTTATTTTAGAATAAAAGAAAGACCAAGCTTCGTCGTTTATGGAAAAAAGGGATGCTTTGTGAAAGAAACGAAAGATCGTCAGGAGGAACATTTAAAGTTATTTTATATGCCTGATAACAAAGACTTTGGGATAGATACAATAAAACATTATGGTGTACTTACATATATTGATGAAGATGGGACATTCCACGAAGAAACAGTGAAGTCCGTAAATGGTGATTATGGAAGAGTATATGATGATTTATATGAAGCCATTATCAATGGGAAAGATAAAACCATTACAGACGAACAGACACTGCTGCAAATGGAAATATTAGAAACTGGAGTGAAAAAATTAAAGTAAAATGAAACAAAGGTCTTTCATCCTGAATGGATGAAGACCTTTTTTAGTCTATTGCTTATTTACAGGTTAATGCCTTATCTTTCGTTAGTAAATATGGTCTATAATAACCAACGGTGTTTGATAGGGGAAGTACTTCTTCAGATAGATTGATATTTAGCTGTTCTTGAATGTAATTTCTTCTTTTTTGAATTCTCGCCCATAATTGTGGGTATTCGTTCTTAAGTTTATTTCTTAATTCTTCATTTGCAAGAGCAATGGTATCTTCTGCACTAACACCGGCATAGCCTTCAATGGAAGGGATAATGTCAATTTGAAAAATCATTCCGCTTTTAATTTCTTCAATTGAATCCGGGTAAATCGGTGAAGACATCCATTCTTCATCGGAAACAAGATGACCGGGATTTAAATGCCAATTGTACGTTTCTTTCGGATAGATCCCTTCTATTAACTCGTAAAAGGTTCCACCAGACATCCCTATTTTAATGTTCTCTAACCAATATACAACAGTCTGATAATAAGGAATGGCGACTTTATCTAAATAATCCTTTTGAGTAGAAGGGAGTTGTTCCCTATTTTCAACAATAAACCCAGTTCTACTGGTCAGCCCTCCCTTATAGCCCGTGGTTAATGATAGAGGATCGCCTAATTGGGTCCGTTTATTAGTAGGATAAACGTTTGCATATTCAAAACGCTTGCCAGTAGCCGCAATGGTAACCACAGTATTTGTTTGCCCATCGGCATTCAGAATGCTGCCTAAAAAGGATTCTTTCACATCTATATCAATCGCATTCAAAGCTTTTAGCATACAAGATGAAGCAAGGTTTGACCCATATTCATAATGAGCAAGTTCATTAGCGTTATTTGTTGTCCTAGCCCCCATGTCTGCCCCTATCAATAAGTAAGCTGCATTGACAATCTTTGCATGATCATGCTTTGCCTTTCTAAATGCCTCAACAATAAAATAAGGAATATCAAATAACGTATCATTATCTTGTGTTTTTGTTGTGAACATTTTCCAGCCAACAAGACCAATCTTTTTACTCGTTGAGAAATTAATTTGATCTAATATCATTTCTAAGGGCTGATCATCGTTCATCGGTTGATTAGGCAAAGAAAAAAGTGAAAAAGGATAGACAGTACCCGCTAAACGAGCATGTTTTGCCATTTTTAGATTTTCATTCCCCAAAATATAGGAACATTCTCCATTGTTTTTCATTACAAAAAGAGCTTCTTCAAATCTTGGAATAAAACCCGTCAAATATTCAAAATTACTTCCATGTTCTTTATCTGCGTATATGACCAAAGCATCATACTCTTCTTTTTCCATCAATTGAAGAAGTTTTTCTTTTCTTTCGTTGATCGTTTCATCAGTTAAGTAAACTGGAGCAACATGTTCATAAATCTCAGGCTGCTCTATTTCCTTTAATAGTACTTGTTTCTGAATGTTCATAAACGAATTCTCCTCTTCTTTTCATTCTTCAGTAACGACTAGATCTACATTATTTTGAGCTAAACACTCCACAAACTTTAGGTCAGGCATCTTATCAGTTACCAATATATCAATTTCATCAAGAGAACATATTTTGAAATACCCACTTGTATTAATTTTTGTATGATCGGCTAAAGCGATGATCTTGTTCCCTTTCTGAACCATTGCCCGTTTAACCAGCCCTTCCTCCTCCGTATGAATAAACAAGCCCATTTCAGAAATGGCAAAAACCCCTAACAATGTATAGTCAACATTATATTGTCTAATTTTATCCACTGTATCTGCCCCATATAAAAACAACTGTTCACTATTAAGCTTGCCAGGAAGAACGGAAACACTTGTCCTTTCATTCTTAGAAAGAAGAATGGCATGAGTAAGAGAGTTGGTAATCCCTTTCAAACACTTCCCGTTTAATTTAGGAATAACAGCTTCCACCGTTGTAGACGAATCAAAAATAACGGATGAATGATCATTGACTAATTCAGCAGTCTTCTCTGCAATTTTTTCCTTAATCGTGTTTTCCTGATTTGCTCGTTCTGAGTAATTTAAAATAAGAGCCTCTTTACTAGCTAACGCTGCTCCCCCATGGATTCTTCTTATTAGATTCTTTTTTTCCAGTTTAATTAAGTCTCTTCTTATCGTATCTTTTGAAACTTCTAACGATTCAGCAAGATTTTCTATTGTCACACTCTTATTTTCTTCAATGATTTTCCGTACTTTTTCAAGTCTTTCTTCAATTAGCATAAAACATCTCCTTGTGTATAGATTAATCTACTTTGCAATAAAATGCAATCATTTGCAATGTTTCTTTATATTTACAAAGTATACCGCAAAATATTGCAATGTGATGTATGTTTAGTGTAGATTTTGTTACCAAATTCTTTTACTTTTGTACATTTGGTGAACTCTCCTCTCATATACACCATGTTCACGAAACCCTCAATTTTACTTAACCGAATCTTAACAATGGTTTTAGATAATGAGCTTGTAAAAACGATTCGGAAAATCTTCTTTTATGAGAAGTCCCCTGATATGGAGAGGAGCTTAAACATGAATAAATTATTTGTTTCATCCGTTGCAGCAATTGTTGCCACGATCGCGCTTGGGTTTACTGTATTTTACTTATTTGTACTAGATTCAAAGGGGCAGCCGGCGGTAAGTTCTGCAGCATCCGCACCATCATCAACGACTGGAGAACAAACAGAAGCCAAACCAGAACATCCTTATTTACCTCCAAGTATGGACGATATTCCAGAAGGGGAAGAAGGGGAATTAATCAAATTAGGGTTAAAAGAACATAATGAAACAAGCACGGTTTTGGATGGGTATGTTGGAAACAAACTGAGTTGTGCCAGCTGTCATGCGGATGGTGGTGTAGGTTCTTCCCTTGACCTGGCAGGTATTTCAAAAACCTATCCACAATACAATCCACGTGCAGGAAAAGAGGTTACGATTGAAGAACGTATTAATGGCTGTTTTAAAAGAAGTATGAATGGAAAACCGCTTTCGTTAGACAGCAAGGAAATGAAAGCAATGGTAGCTTATTATAATTATATTTCAACCAATGTTCCTGATGGGACGAAAGAAAGACCGTGGGCAAAAATGCCAAAAGCTGAGGGTGAACTAACTAAGATAAATGTGGATGCCGGAAAAGAACTTTACAATAAAGCTTGCATTGCCTGCCATGGAGAAGGCGGAGACGGCGGTGCCACAGGACTTCCGCTTTGGGGAGACCAATCCTACAATATTGGAGCGGGTATGGCTCGTGTAAGAACGGCAGGAGGCTTTATCAAAAAATATATGCCTAAATCACCGATGGGTGGATATGAAGCAGGTTCCTTCACCGATGAAGAGGCGATGAATATCGCAGCATATATTAACTCTATGGCTAGACCTGATTTTCCTGATAAAATGAATGACTGGCCGAAAGGCGATGCACCGGATGATGCAGCCTATGAAACACTTGCAGGGAAAAAGGTTACGGAAAATAAATAATAGGCAATGACCCGTTAACAGCGGGTCGTTTTTCTATATATATAACACAACCTTTTGTGAAACTCTTTTTATCACTATAATAGTGGCAGGGGGTTGAAGAAGTTGGAAGATAAAAAATTGAGAGGTAAAACCATTTTAATTATAGATAGTAATAGTGAAAACAGAGCTGTGTTAAGATTTCATCTGACGAGGAAAGGTTTCGAAATATTAGAGGCTGCTGATGGACAAACTGCTCGTGAAATGTACTTAAAACACGATCCTTGTTTTGTGCTTCTAGAAACAGCTCTTCCTGATATGGATGGACTTGAGGTATGCTTCTGGATGCGTTACGAACTAGACAGTAACGTACCAATAATCATTGTATCTTCAAATAATTCGGAACAGGATCGAATTGAAGGGCTGAAACGAGGAGCCGATGACTATATCGGTAAACCATATAATTTAGAAGAATTGTCGGTTAGAATTGAAACGGTCTTACGACGAACCGCCAATCGATGCAGTAAACTAAGCTATAAAGGGTTAACGATTAAACCATTAAAAGGAATCGTAAAATTCCAAGATGAAGTACTTGATTTAACTCATTTCGAGTACAGATTGCTCTATCTATTTATGACCCATCCAGATCAACTTCTTTCAAGAGAACAAATCATCAATACCATTTATAAAAAGAATGAAAAAGTAATCAACGAACGAACAGTAGATGTCCATATCAAAAATCTAAGAGAAAAGATTGCAAAGTATACAGATTATCCTTTTATCGTGACGTTAAGAGGGATTGGATATAAGTTTACAACGGAAGGTTGAGAGAGAATATTTAAGTGAACTTTGCAATAATTTAATAATCTTTGACAACCTCTGTCCAAAATGCTATCATTGCAATTAAATTCAAAACATTAAAAATTTTAATACTCTTATGAAGAGAGGCGGAGGGACTGGCCCTATGAAGCCCAGCAACCATTTAACAACTTGTTAAAAAGGTGCTAATTCCAGCAAGGCATATTGCTTTGGCAAATGAGAGGGATGAAAAAGGATCCGCCAGCCTCTCTATGTTGACTAGAGAGGCTGTTTTTGTTTATAAGAGAAAAAATGCAGATCCAAATCGGTTTTTAAAAACTTCATATCAAAAGCTTCAGGTGCTGTGTAGATAATCTGCACGGCTTAAAAGGGAAGACCGGTGAAATGCCGGCACGGTCCCGCCACTGTATTGGGGAGCAACTTATCGAATAGCCACTGTTTCATAGGGAAATGGGAAGGGATAAGGAGCGATGAACCTTAGTCAGGAAACCTGCCTGTTGTATGCGCTAGTACTCTACGAGGAGATAGAGGAGGTGAGAACGTGTTGAGTAAACGAAAAGGTTCGGACTCAAGTTAATTAAACGTATCAATCTCTCTTTTCCATTTTTGAAAAGGGAGATTTTTTTATGTTTGACACACTAAGATGTAAAAGGAGAGGTAACCCATTATGGTAAAAGTGATAAGCTCGAATCTAGGATACCCAAGAATTGGGGAAAAACGTGAATGGAAACAAGCCTTGGAACAGTTTTGGGCAGGTAAGTTAGAAAAAGAGGCATTCTTAAAGAAAATAGAAGTGATTCGCCTGGAGCATCTTAAGAAGCAAAAGGAGCACGGAATTGATTTAATCCCTGTCGGGGACTTTAGCTTGTATGATCATGTCCTGGATACGGCTGTTATGTTCGGTTTAGTACCGAAACGATTTAACTACAGCGGCGGGAAGGTGCCGCTTGAAACCTATTTTGCTATGGCGCGAGGAACGAAAGAGGCAGTTGCTTCTGAAATGACAAAATGGTTTAATACAAACTACCACTATATCGTTCCAGAGCTTGAAGAAACAGCTCCTGCTCTTGTTGAAAACCGCCCGCTTCAATTTTTTCAAGAGGCGAAGCAAAAACTTGGTATACATGGTAAACCAGTTATTTTAGGACCGATTACATTTGTAAAGCTATCAAAAGGTTATACCGAAAGTGCGTTCAAA
Source organism: Neobacillus sp. 19 (assembly GCF_049463095.1). Lineage (NCBI taxonomy): Bacteria > Bacillati > Bacillota > Bacilli > Caryophanales > Bacillaceae > Neobacillus > Neobacillus sp. 19. The sequence goes on from NZ_JBMPZU010000099.1 coordinate 167,718, forward strand.
GCAGTTGTTGAACAATTTATCCCTCTTTATGCGGAAATATTACGCGAACTAGAGGCGGAGGGGGCAGAATGGGTTCAAATAGATGAACCGATTTTAGCTGCTAGTATTTCAAAAGAAGAGATTGCTATATTTAGCGAAGTCTATCAGGCATTACAGGATGCAGCACCAAACCTTAAGGTGATATTGCAAACATATTTTGAAAGTATCGAGCATTATGAAGAGGTCATTTCACTTCCTGTTCAGGGAATTGGACTTGATTTTGTCCATGATAACGGTCAGAATCTTGCTGCTTTGAAGAAGTATGGCTTTCCTAAGAATAAAGTACTTGCAGCTGGAGTCATTGACGGACGAAATATTTGGCGGGCGGATCTCGAAGGGACATTTTCACTTCTGACCGAGATTGAAGCGGTTGTTTTAAAAACAAGACTAATTGTTCAGCCATCATCAAGCCTATTGCATGTTCCTGTGACAGTAAAAAATGAAGAATTGCTCGATGAGATATTAAGAAATGCACTGGCATTTGCGGATGAAAAATTAGTTGAAATTAGCGCTCTTACAAATGGCTTGAATAATGGAAAGCAAGTGATAAAAAAAGAGATCGATGAAAGCACAAAAGCAATTCAAGGATTAAATCAGTCGTCAATTCGAAATAATACTCAAGTTCGAGAAGCCATTCGCAGTTTACAGAAGGATCAAGCAGAGCGGAAAGCGCCATTTACAGTACGCAGAGGGCTTCAAGAAAAGGCGTTTCAATTACCACTTCTGCCGACGACAACTATTGGCAGCTTCCCGCAAACGAAAGAAGTAAGAAAACAGCGTTTAAAATGGCGGAAAGGCGAATTAACTGACAGTGAGTATGGAGCCTATATTAAGGCAGAAATAAAAAAGTGGATTGAAATCCAAGAAAATCTTGGTCTGGATGTGTTCGTACATGGGGAATTTGAACGGACAGATATGGTTGAATACTTTGGCGAAAAATTAGCCGGATTTCAATTTACAAAATACGGCTGGGTTCAGTCATATGGTTCCAGATGTGTGAAGCCCCCGCTCATTTATGGGGATGTCGCCTTTAAGGAGCCAATGACAGTTGCAGAAACTGTATATGCCCAATCGTTAACAAACAAACCGGTAAAAGGAATGCTGACAGGTCCGATTACGATTTTAAATTGGTCATTTGTCCGTAATGATATTTCACGCTACGAGGTGGCAAATCAAATTGCGCTTGCCCTTCGTAAAGAGGTGGAAGCACTAGAGGAAAATGGAATCCGCATGATTCAAGTGGATGAGCCTGCCCTTCGGGAAGGCCTGCCGTTAAAACGTGAAAAATGGGCAGGTTATCTAGATGCTGCCGTTTATTCGTTTAAGTTGGCGACATCCTCTGTTCAAAATGAGACGCAAATTCATACCCATATGTGTTATTCGGACTTTAAGAATATTATTCATGCAATTAAAGCACTCGATGCGGATGTTATTTCTATTGAAACATCAAAAAGCCATGGTGAATTAATTCATGCCTTTGAAGAAAATACGTATGATATGGGAATCGGTCTTGGCGTATATGACATCCATAGCCCGCGAGTACCATTGCTTGAAGAATTGATCAGAAACATTCATCGTGCGCTTCAAGTCCTTGATCCCAAGCTGTTCTGGATTAATCCCGATTGTGGCTTAAAAACTAGGGGTATGGAGGAAACTGTTGCGGCACTTCAGGTGATGGTGATAGCTGCAGAACAAACGAGAGAAGAGCTGCTCGTCAAATAGGGAGCAAAGTAAGTCTGATAAAGGATGAATGATAAAGAATAGTATCTCCTTAGCATTTCGATAAAATCTTTATGTTTTAAAATCTCTATGTTGGATATAGTACTATCATCATAATAAAGGGGGTTTTTTAACGTGGGGAATGTACTTCAAAATCAGATTGCTTTTGTTACAGGGGCTGGCTCAGGGATTGGAAGGGCTGCTGCGCTAAAGCTTGCTCAAAATGGCGGAAAGATTGCTTTAGTAGATTTGCATAAAGAAAACGTGGAAGAGGTGAAAAATCAAATCGAAGAAATAGGGAGTGAAGCACTTGTCTTAGAAGCCAACGTTTCTCAACCGAAGGAAGTAGAGGACTGTTACAAAAGCACCATCGACAAGTGGGGAAGACTAGATGTTGTCTTTGCTAACGCCGGGATTAATGGGGAAGTTGCGCCGATAGAAGACTTGGAGCCGAAGGATTGGGACCTAACCATCTCCAATAACTTAACGAGTACCTTTTTGACGGTTAAATATGCGATTCCGCATTTGAAGACAAATGGGGGGAGTATCATTATTACAAGTTCAATAAACGGGAACAGGATCTATAAAAATATTGGAATGTCTGCCTATAGTACATCGAAAATTGGCCAGATGGGATTTGGGAAAATGGCCGCTCTAGAGCTTGCCAACTACGGTATTAGAGTCAACATGATCTGTCCAGGTGCAATTGAAACAAATATCAATGAAAACACATGGAAAGAAAATAAAAATCTAAAAAAAGTAGAAATTCCTATTGAATACCCAGAAGGAAACCAACCATTGGAACACAAACCCGGAAAAGCCGACCAAGTCGCCGACCTAGTACTCTTCCTTGCTTCCAGCCAATCCAACCACATAACCGGAAGCGAAATCTACATTGACGGGGCGGAATCCCTATTATAAATAAACAATTGAATTAAACAATACCACAATACTATAAATGGTGCCTGACACCACAAAAAGACACTACAGCCAAAATGTCCACCTCCAGTGGACATTTTGGTGTGTGATAGCAAAATTGCTAAACTGGCCGATACATATTAATTTTATTCTTTAGGATGGTAAGCCCAAACGGATACACTGCCGCCGTTAACGGGGAAAGTGGCATATCCATCTTCTTCGATTGTAATTTGGTCATCCCTTGAGTTGGTTAGGTCTACCCATGTTTCTCCAGCCTTCCGTTCACCTACGTACATTCGTTTCACACCGTCTTCTCCGTTGGAAATGACGACTGCACAGCCTGAGTGCTGAAGTTCTTTAACACCCAACCGAACCCATCCAATGGTATTTGGATGGTCGAAGTAATCATGCTGTTCACCGTATGCTTTCTCATATCTGGCAAAGAGGAGGCGATCTAGGATTTCCTTTTTTCCTTCTGCCGGCTCAGGGCCTCCTATTCCGTAGTAATCCCCATAAAAAAGGCATGGATTTCCATCCCTTCTAAGGAGAATCAGGGCATATGCACTTGGCTTAAACCAGTCTTGAACCCACGATTCAAGGGACTCTTGAGGCTGAGTATCGTGATTATCAACGAAGGTAACAGCATTATTTGGGTGGGCGTTTACAAGGGTATCCTCGAAAATGCTGGTTAAATCAAACTTACTGCCATCATGGGAGGCTTGATGCAGTTTATAATGCAAGGGGACATCAAACAAATCGATCTGATAATCGACATAATCAAGGTATTTCTGGCAGGCAGGAAGATGGGGCTTCCAAACTTCTCCAACAAAATAAAAATCATCACCTCGGTGTTTACGCAGCTTCTCTACAAACTCACTGATGAAATAGTGATTAATATGCTTAATTGCATCAAGGCGGTATCCATCGCAATTAAGGGTATCGCTAAGCCATTTTCCCCATTCGATCATTTCTTTTTTTACTTCAGGATGTTCATAGTCAATATCGGCAAGCATGAGATAGTCATAATTTCCGTTTTCATCATCCACATGTTTACTCCAATCCTTGTCATCTCCAAGGATTTTAAAGATTCCCGATTTTCCCGTCTTTTCATCATAATCCGTTCCGGTAAAATGCTCCTGCCTCCATTCAAAAGAAGAATACTTTCCCTCACGCCCTGGAAATGTAAACTTTGTCCAAGCTTTTATTTCAAAGGGTTCAGCTATTTCTTCTGTCCTGTCCTCCTGATTCACTTCAATAACGTTAATTAATTCCGTCTCGTCAGCCCCTCCTTTATGGTTCATTACTACATCTACATAGACTTTCATGCCGGCATTTTGACATGCAGCTATTGCCTCTATTAGTTCTTGTTTAGTTCCGTACTTTGTCCGGCTAGCTCCTTTTTGATGAAATTCACCCAGATCATATACATCATATGTGGCATAGCCATTATCCTCAGGCGAGATTGCTTTTGTGACTGGTGGTATCCAGACGGAGGTAATTCCTTTTTCTATTAATTCTGGTGCCATCTTCTTCAGCTGTCCCCAATGGCTTCCATCCGGCTCCAGATGCCATTCGAAAAATTGCATGATCGTGGTATTTCTATCCATGTTTATCCTCCCAGTATATCAATCTAAAGGTATATGAATATTTACCCGTTTTTACATCAAAGGAATCCTGTGAAAAACAAATAGACAAAGGTATGATTTTCTCAGAATCGTCGTTTTAGGGGGTATTTCAGGCATAGGTGTTTTACATATAATCATTCCAATAGGAAGAAACATTTGCCTCGCCACTATAATTGGATATAATGGGCATATAAATGTTGTGCGGGGGTGTAAAAAGATGAATATAGTTCTGACATATTTTGTTTCCCTTATTGTCATTGTGATTTCAGTATTTATTACACTTGTTTTCAAGAATGAACTAGAGCGGATGTTTGGAGAAAATAAAAGTGTGTTCCCTTTTCATATATGTAATGTAGTTATTACCTTAATGGTTTCTTTTGGGGCTTATGCTGTAATGACTAGGTATATCATTGGGAATGAATTCGATGTGATACTACCAGTTTTAATCCTTCTGTGCATGATCTTACCAGTTTATACTTTAGGGCACTTTGCATTTGAGAAATATAAATCAGTTTATCGAAAATACATACCCACCGAGAACAGGAAAGTAGTTGTCCTTAATGAAAAGTATGTAAAAAAGAAAAAGCCGTTTTCAAAGTTTAAAAATTATAATGCCATTTCCAAAGAAAAGTAAAGAAATATAAAAGATGAGGTTATTCCAAGTGTTATGCAAACTTACGGGATGCCTCGTTTTTCATTTCTAATTTACGTGGAAAGACATATTTAGATTAATAGAAATATGTTTAATTTAGTAGAAAGCGGGAACATAAAGAGTGTAAGGGAATTCAAAAAAATGGGAGGAATTTTTAATGGCTGACAAAAATCGCAATAACAATGATAACGGACAGATGACGGTAGAAGAAGCAGGCCGCAAAGGCGGCGAAGCAACAGCTAAAACCCATGATAGAGAGTTCTATGAAGAAATCGGCCGTAAAGGCGGCGAAGCAACATCTAAAAATCATGACAGAGAATTTTATGAGGAAATTGGCCAAAAGGGTGGCGAAGCGCGTGCTAACCAGCGCCAAAACGATGATGACAACGATGGAAAAATGAGCAGAGAAGAAGCGGGCCGTAAAGGCGGCGAAGCGCGTTCCAGACAACGTGATAACGATTAAATACTAAGTGACACTCCACAAAATAATTTCGGAGATTATCCTAAAAGAAGCGAACCTATTACGTCCCTAAAAGAAATAAGAAGCTGGTGAAAACGTTTTGTTTTTGCCAGCTTCTTTTTTGTTTTGTATCGCAGGGCGATATAGCTTGCAAATAAAGCTAAAAAGCGTCATATTTAATAGAAAAGGAGGTCCGATATGCGACGTGATATACAACCGAATGAACAAGCTTTCTCTTCTAAGGAAGTGGCGGAAGAAATAGGGATTGCAACGCCCACTGTACGAAAGTATGGCCAAATATTAGAGCGGAATGGATATGAGTTTCTGAAAGATGGTGATCGACGAATCTTCGTTCAATCCGACATCGGAGCGCTTATAGCGTTACGCGATACGGACAAACCCCTGGACGATACGGCTAAAGACCTTGTGTATCTGCAAAAAGAAAGATTGGATAGATCCGAGGAAACAGAGATTGCGATACCCGATACATATGAATATTCACCTCATGATCCCAATCAACTAAAAGAGGTCTTAAAGTATTTAGTCAATGAACTCGCAGCCACACGAGAAATGAATGTCCAACTGACAAACGATATGTCACAGCTTAAAACAACGGTTTCCCGACTCAAGCAAGATCATCATGTTATAAGTTCTAGTATTGGAAATGCAGCGCAAAAAACTAATGCCAAAATTGAAAAATTAACTGAACAACAAAATACCAATTACGATACATTGCTGCAATTAGAAAAACAAAAAAGTGATCTCTTACAAAAAGAAATACAAAATATGCGGGAAGAACAGAAAAAGGAATGGAGTTCACAAAGCGATTTTAATAAACGGTTAGAAGAAGCGATACAAAAGCCTAAAGAAAAACGGGGTTGGCTTTTCTCTATATTCCGCAAATAAGGTGGTTTGGAGGATGAGAATTCCAACAAAAACAAGAGCCAACCTTAATAGAGTTCCTCAAATAGGGGGTGTATCAACTCTTTTTATTGGCTTGTATCACAGGGCGATATATATTAAACATAAAACCAAGGACCTTCTTCTATAAGGATGGAGTTCCAATATGCGATATGATTCTACCAAAAGAAAGATCAGAAGGTACCAATGAAATAGAGATAGCGATACCCGATACATTTTGAAATTTCACCCCTCGACCCCCAATCAATTTTCAAATTTCAACAAATTCCCGGGAAATATCTACAAATTCTGAGTAGGTATCGACAAAAAATCAAAGCATTTAAAGACCAATTGTTTGTGGGCAGATTAAACAAAGTTCTTTTTTTTGTAAGGACTTCCCAACATATAAGCCCTTAACGTAAAATATAATTACCTCATAGGAGAAAATAAATGGGAAAGTAAGGGAAGAAATGAACAATAAAAAAAGAATAAAGTGGATTGAGCAAATAATACAATCCACTTTAAGAACTGTTGGAATTGAAATTGAATTGAAGCATCAGCTAACAGGGGTGAATATGAGCTATAATTTTATCCTTGATTATATCGGCTATGATGTTAAACGTATAGAAGAAGCAATAATGGAAATGCAGGCCCCCGTTTCACTCAAATCGTATATTCATTCTTTTACACTTCATGAGTTAGGGCATGCGTTAGACCGGAAAGCTTTATTAGATTCACTGCCAAAAACACTTGAATATTACGAAATGAAAAAAAATCATTCAATATCCGAACAATACAGTGATACCAACCTTCTTGCTATGTTGATCGAAGAGCATGAGATGAATATCGGTTTTGAGGAAACTGCTTGGGTAAATGCTGAAAAGTTGAATAAGGAATTCGGTATTGTTGATTGGGCAAGCTTTGAAAAATTGAAGAATCAAGGAATGGATACTTATTTACAGTTATATGCTAAAGATTTACAGCGATATAATAAACTTTTATCAGAGCAAACCGAACAAATTGCTTAACGAGTATAAAAATGGAGTAAACAAAAGACGACTACTTTGGTCGTCTTTTGTCGTTTATTAACTAGCGGTAGAGAACTTTGATGAATGGTTGCAGATAGATCTCAAAATAAATTTTTATATTCTTTCTGAAGTTTCTTTGGAGAAAGATGATATTCCTTTTTAAAAAGCCTGTAAAAACTCGAATAGTCAGGAAAACCGCATTTCAAGGCGATTTCCTCGATGGAGATCTGATTTTGTTTAATCATCGTAACCGCGAAAGATAGACGCTTTAATGATACATACCGGTAAAAGGGCAGGTTCATGTTTTTTTTAAAGTAATGAGAAAAATAGTATTTATTTAAATAAAAATATTTAGAGATCGTATCTAAACTTAAATCCGGCTTTGTCAAATGTGACTCAATGTATTCTAGTATCGATACGAATCTTTGGTCCAGCTCATCCTTATTACTAAGGCTAGGCTTGCTGCTTGCAGGATCGAAGATAACTTGTAGCGCTTGAAATAATAGGTAATGTAATGTAAAGGATAAATGATCTTCGCCGGTTTTTTTTCTATTGGTTATTTCTTGAACTAAAGAAATGATATCTTGAAAATGTTTAGAATGGAGGTGTAACACATGAGAACCTTGTGTCTTTTGATAGACAATATTTTCCTTCATGGATGGTGAACTGGACAGAAAATCGTCCATTAAATGCTCACTAACGCTAATAATGATGCGTTCATAGGTATCGAAATTCCTCACATTAGCCTTATGAACAGCATAAGGAGGGGTTACGACAACATCCCCCCGCTTTAAGGAATAGGTTTTACCTTCACAGAAGAATTCACACTCCCCCTCTAAAAAGACAAGAAGCTCCAAAACATCGTGCCTGTGTAATTGGAATAACGACTCTATTTGGGAAAACTTCTCTGCTGATTCGTTATATTTCTTAAACAAAGCAGGGGATTGATTTTTTTTGCTAAAGTAATGAATTTCAAACCCTTTATTTATGACTGGAATAAGATCAGATTGCTTCATTTTGGTGTCATCCTCTTAAATAGCAATATTTACAATATTATTAGCAACAAACATCATTTATTTATAACTTTTTGTTGTTATTATATCACTAAAGAAAGAGGTCTTAAATTCAATATACATGGAGTGGGAATGAAAGATTGATTGATCTCGAGGGCATAATGAGAGATGACCAAGTTTAGGAGGCATGAAAGTGGAATCTAACCATAAACAACCTAAGTTAGAAGTCAGAGTGAAGAACATTATTGAAGTTGATGGGTTAAAATTTAAAGATTTGAATAATAGCGGGAAATTAGAGCCTTATAAAGATTGGCGTTTGAGCCCGAAAGAACGTGCAGAGAACTTAGTCTCATTAATGAATATCGATGAAAAAGTCGGCATGATGCTGATTAATACACGTAAGATGGGACTTTCACAGGAAGATAAGAGTAAGACAAGCCATGATGGTGTACTGGATGAAGCCATTGTTGAAAAAGGTGAAAGTATTTTCGCAGTTTCAAAAATCTATGGTACCTCCCATACAATTGAAAATATGCATTTACGCCACTTCATTTTAAGAGACAATTTTAGCCCTGCTGAAATGGCTGAGTGGGTTAATAAAATGAATGAATTATGTGAGGGAACACGTCTCGGTATTCCTTGTTTAATCGCATCGAATTCAAGAAACGAAAATGGAGAATCCATCTTTGGTATGAATGATGCGGTAGGGATCTTTTCTACTTGGCCAGGGACTTTAGGACTTGCTGCAGCAGCAAAAGGAGATATAAAAAATGGCGGTGATGCTTCACTTATCAGCCAATTTGCCAAAATAGCACATGATGAGTGGGATGCTACTGGTATCAGAAAGGGATATATGTATATGGCTGATACTGCCACAGATCCTAGATGGCAGCGGACATATGGCACGTTCGGTGAAGATCCGGAATTTATTTCTGATGCGATCGGCCGCATCATTGACGGATTTCAAGGAGAGACTTTAGGTAGTCATAGTATTGCAATGACAACAAAGCATTTCCCTGGCGGCGGTGCACGGGAAAATGGCTTTGATCCGCATTATGAAGAAGGAAAGTGGAATTTATACCCAACACCTGGTAGTTTAGAAAAGTACCACTTACCGCCATTCCAGGCTGCGGTTGAACATGGCACTTCATCCATCATGCCGTATTATTCAATCCCACGTATCAATAAGAGTGTGGTTCAAGAATTCGAAGGAGAGGATATTCCTTTCGAAGAAGTTGGCTTTACATTTAATCATTATTTCTTACAGCACATCTTAAGAGGAAAATTAGGATTCAAAGGCTATATCAATAGCGACAGTGGTGTCACCAATAAAATGAGCTGGGGTGTTGAGGATAAGACTGAGGCTGAACGTTTTTCAAAAGCCATCAATGCCGGTACAGACCTTGTTGCGGATACGAATGATATTGAAAATCTTAAAGAAGCCATCCAAAATGGATGGATCAGTGAGAAGCGTATTGATGAAGCAAATGTACGCCTCCTTACAGAAATGTTTACTCTAGGATTATTTGATGATCGTACCTATGTTTCAACAGAAAATGCGACAGCAGTGGTTAGCAAACAAGCGGGCTGGGAAGCTGCTTATGAAGCACATAAAAAGTCGGTAACCGTTCTTAAAAATAGTAATCAGACATTACCTTTAACTGCTGAAAAGGTTGATAATAAGAAGGTTTATGTGGAGGCTTTTCACAAGGAGCCGGAACGGGCCGCTGCTTACACGGAGCAAGCAAGGAAGGAATGCCAAGAATTAGGCCTCTTTACTTTGACTGATGACTATAAAGAAGCAGATGTTGCTATATTATTATTAAGTCCAAAATCCGGAGCTTATTTTAATGCGACACCGGGTCTTTTAGAACTCGAACTTGTCGAGAATAAAACATTAACTGCTTTAGACGGGTCTACGTACGAAGAAACGACCTTGAGCAATATGAATCATTTAAAGGAAGTCGCTGACAGTATTCATGTTCGCGGCGGAAAAGTTATTATGACTGTGAATGTCGTTCTGCCTTGGATCCTTGGAAATGTTGAACCTTTGGCAGATGTTTTAATCGCAGGATACGATACATTTTATAAGGCACAGTTTGAAGTAATAGCGGGCAATTTCCGTCCAGTAGGTGTATTACCGTTAACGTTGCCAGCGAGTGAAGCTGTGATTGCGGTTGATGAGAATGGAGATTGCGTGTCAAGAAATGATGTACCTGGTTATGACAAGGACAAATATATGCCTGAAGGATTGTCGTATGCATATAAAGATAGCGATGGGAATATCTATAAACTTGGTCATGGACTAGCATATTAAACCATAAACTATTTCAAAATAAAAAGAGGATGACTTCAGAATGCTATTCTGTAATCATCCTCTTTTTTTAACTTGATGTTAACCATATCAATACAATGATATAAAAATGTTACCATCCAGAGTACATAAAAAGGCAGGGGTAAATCAATGGAGTAATTCTATCTTCCTTTAGTATAATAAGGAAATGGGAGTTGAGATATGTGAATAAAAAAGACATCGCTAATATCCGCAAGCAATTTAAATTAGATAATCATCTGATGAACATTCGCGAAATCTTCAATGTGTATGTTCAGAAAGAATCGGGTGATATTTATCATCATGTCAGTCAGCCATTTCAAATGTTAGAGCAGGAAGCCCAAGAATTATTTTTAGCAAACTTTAAAAAGGTATTGACAGGGCATCTTGATGCCAAACTGTTTGAACTGAAATTCAGCCGCGATGTGGAAGACAGCACCCAAATGTTCCTCTTTGAAGGGCTGCAGGCAGATACATCGGACGATTGGAAGGAATATATGCTTGAAATCGTCACGAAAATGTTTGCCCATACAGTGTATGAATTTGACACGGTAGTGACGTTTATCCGGGGAGAATATCGAAAAGCAACACGGAAACGGAATGTGGAATCTGAAGAGGGCGGGGATGACGAAGTCTATTCCACCCAGTTTATTCTTTGCAGCCTGAATAAAACCGATCAGCCGAAAAAAGCCTTGACGTTTGATTATATCGAGAAAGAATTCAAATCGCATAACTTCTTTGACCCGATTATTAATTTGGATTCTCCGTTGTCAGGCTTTCTTTTTCCAACGTTTAACGACAATGCTGCAGATGTGAACCATATTCTCTATTGTGCCGGGAAGATAAACCAACCTGACTTCGGATTTATTGAAGAGGTTCTCAATTGTGAAGAAATCATCACGGCTCAGGAAGATAAGGACTGCTTCGATTTCATCTTAAAAGAGGTGATAGGCGACGAAGTCGATTCCCAGGTTATCTCTAATGTCTATGCGGAAATCGATAAGCTGGTACAGGAGAATCAGGAAAATGAAGAAAGTGAAACCCCTACGTTGGATACTCGGGATATCGAACGGATCTTAACGGTCAGCGGAGTTGAAAATGTAGAATCGGCCAAAGTGGAACATGCCTTCAAGGCCGTTGTAGCTGATGAAAAACATGAATTCAAAGCAAGCAGTTTAATTCCAAAAACCATAAAGATCAATACGAAGGTGGCCGATGTATCCATCAATCCGAAAGATCTGAAATATGTTAAATATATTACATATGAAGGAAAACGCTGCCTATTGCTGGAAGTCGATGAAGATGTGGTCGTGGAAGGATTCCGACTGGAATCGGGGGAACTCTAATTTATCTTCAATGACAATTGGAAAAAATATATCTACTTTTTAGCTCCTTAATATGGGTATAACACTATGGAAATAGTAAGTTAATAACACGCTTGTGTTTAGGGAGGTAAAAAAATGAAATGGAAAGGTAGACGGGAAAGCTCAAACGTTGAAGACAGAAGAGGCATGGGTGGCAAAACGGTGATGGGGGGCGGCATTGGCGGGATTATTATTATTCTCCTCTTTACGCTCCTCGGTGGTGACCCTGGTGATTTAATCAATAACATGACAACGAATAATGGCTCAGATACAAACACTCCCTACCAGGAATCAGCTCAGGAAAAGGAGCTGGCTGACTTTGTATCGGTCGTCCTTGCTGATACTGAGGATGTATGGTCAGATGAATTCAAGAAAAGAGGTCTGGAATACGAAAATCCTAAGCTCGTTTTATACAGCGGCAGTGTTCAGTCGGCCTGTGGATCGGCGAGTTCAGCAGTGGGGCCGTTTTATTGTCCAGGGGATCACAAGCTTTACATTGACTTAAGTTTTTATGAGGAGCTAAAGCAAAAATTCCAGGCACCCGGCGACTTTGCGATGGCCTATGTCATCGCCCATGAGGTCGGACACCATGTTCAGACCCTCTTGCATACAGGGGAGCAGGCTCCGGCAGCCCAAAGGAAGTCCAACGAGTATTCAGTCAGGTTTGAATTGCAGGCTGACTATTTGGCCGGTGTCTGGGCCCACTATGCCCAAGGGAAGGGCTACCTTGAAAAAGGGGATTTAGATGAGGCGCTCAATGCCGCAAATGCAGTCGGTGATGACAATATCCAGAAAAAAGCACAGGGCTATGTGGTTCCGGAAAGCTTTACCCATGGAACTTCTGCACAGCGGAAGCGTTGGTTTTATAAAGGATTCGAGAATGGCACCATCGAGGGCGGAGACACCTTTAAAGCCGCTAATCTATAAATGATTGAATAGGAGAGGATGAATCTGAATGGCGGCAGCTAATCAAATTCATCCTCTCTTTTCATTCTGCAAAATTACCGCAATAAACTTATGATATTCGCTGGACATTAATTGGAAATTCTTTTTTCCCCTATATATTCCATGTTCCGCTATTTTCGAATAATATGTGACTCATTTAACAGGAATTTTCCAAAAAAATGTAGAATTAATAGATAGAATGCCGTAAAACGGTTTTACTGCCGCTAGAGGAGGAATTCCATTGACACAAGAACAAATGAATCCCACGATAGAAAGAATCATCGCAAACATTGAAAAGGTGATGATTGGAAAAAGAAATGTGGCTGAATTGAGCCTTGTTGCACTAATGGCTGGAGGCCACGTGCTGTTAGAAGACGTACCAGGTGTAGGGAAAACGATGATGGTCCGGGCACTTGCGAAATCGGTTAATGCCAATTTCCGCAGAATTCAATTTACCCCGGACCTGCTGCCATCCGATGTCACAGGCGTTTCCATTTATAATCCGAAAGAGTTGGAATTTCAATTCCGCCCGGGTCCATTAATGGGGAACATTATTCTCGCCGATGAAATCAACCGAACCTCGCCGAAGACTCAGTCTGCCCTTTTAGAGGGGATGGAGGAGGCCAGCGTCACGATTGACGGCGTGACTCATAAACTGAACAAACCTTTTTTCGTGATGGCGACGCAGAACCCGATCGAATATGAAGGCACCTATCCGCTTCCAGAAGCGCAGCTCGATCGCTTTTTATTAAAAATGAAAATGGGTTATCCGGACTTGCAGGAAGAGATTGAAGTCCTTAATCGTGCGCAAAAGGTGCCGCCAATCGAGGATCTTGCGCCGGTCGTAGACCTTGAAGGCTTGCTCGCACTGCAGCAGGATATTAAAGAGGTATTTGTGGACGATACCATTAAACGCTATATTGTTGACATTGTGAACCGGACCAGGGGCCACGGCAGTGTGTACCTAGGCGCAAGCCCAAGGGGGTCAATTGCCTTAATGAAGGCAGCTCAAGCATATGCCTATATGTACGGGCGTGATTATGTCCTGCCGGATGATATTCAGTATTTAGCGCCATTTGTGCTATCCCATCGGATTATTTTAAAATCTGAAGCAAAATTTGAAGGGATTTCAGCGGAAGAAGTAGTAAACAGGGTGGTTGCGAGGGTTCCGGTACCAGTTAGAAGGTTAGTGAAATAACATGAAAAAACGCTGGATTCCGTTTAAAAAAGGCTGGAAGTTGATCCTGCTCGTTTTTCTCATCCTTCTCACGTTCTCCTATGCCATGTTTCAAGGGGGATTTGTCAGCTGGTTTTTATTTTATAGCTTTCTGCCGTTTGCCATTTATTGCGTCGCGCTTTCCTTTTATTCTTTAAATGAGTTTGAAGTTACTCGGGTTTTATTAAAAGCGGACTATAATGCAGGAGAGGCTTTCAGGGTAACTGTCTCAATCAAGCGTTCAAAGGCGTTTCCGTTATTCTACTTGCTAATAGAAGATCATTTAGGTGATGCAATGAAATATGCCCCGCAGCAAAAGAAAGCAAAGGCACTTCTTCTGCCCGGTTTTAAAAAAGAAGTCGATTATGAATATATCATTGACCAACTGCCGCGCGGGGAACACTTTTTCACATCGTTTTCGTTAAAAATCGGCGATCCACTTGGATTATTTGAAAAAGAAAAAATCGTCAAAGCACCAGGGAAAATCGTTGTGTACCCCGCCTATTCAGAGCTTTTATACCGGCCGTTTGAAAATCAATTTGATCAAGGGTTAACAGCGTCGAGGGAACGGGTGCAGCGCGATACAACCATGGCGGTAGGTGTCCGGGATTATCAGCCGGGGGACCGGTTTTCCTGGATTAACTGGAAAGCGTCCGCAAAGCGCAACGAAATTATGACAAAGGAATTCGAGCAGCGGCAATCCCATGATGTGTTTGTTGTCATGGATTGTGTGCCTGATAAGCACTTTGAAGCAGTCGTTTCCTATACTGCGTCGTTATTACATGCGATTTTGAGAAAAGGTGCCCAGACGGGACTGTTAACGATCAGCAGCGAACGTGCATCCTTTCCGATTCGAGGCGGGGAACTGCACTTACGGCAGCTCTTTTATCATCTCGCAAAAATTGAAGCAAAAGGCTTGCGGTCGTTTGAAAAGGTGTTAGAGACAGACGGGCTTTTTATTCAACAAACAGTCTCCTTTATGCTTGTCACAGCGCAATTAACGAAACCGGTGATCGAAAAGGCAAGTTTTCTAGGAAAGAGAAAAGGCTCTATTACCGTTTTCCTTATAAAAGGTCAAAAGGAATCTCAGACGGAAACGGAGCGTTCCCTTGTCACAATCGCAAATGCCCGGGGTGTTCGAGTCGTCATGGTTCATGAGGGCGATTTTAAAGCATCCTTTTCGGAGGTGATGGGTCGATGATGAAAAGGGATTTTTCCTCGTTTCTACTATACGGACTTAGCTTTCTTCTGTTATGGGAATGGCTGCGGCCAATTGAAAAATTAACAAATACGGATAATATTGAAACGTTTATTGCCTTTATGCTAATCACCTTCGTCATGTCCTATTTTCATCTAAAGGGGATTTGGAAAGGTAGTATTAAGTTAGTATTTATCTTATTTTCTATTAATCGTTTCTATTATGAGCAAGGATTCTTTCATCTTAAATGGTTGAAGTCATTCCTTTTGGATGTGGCTGATAATATAGGTATGCTTACGGGCAGGCAGTGGAACGACTTATCTAATGAATTTCGAACGCTGTTGTTTTTTATCCTGCTTTGGTTAATGGTGTATTTAATTGATTATTGGCTCCTTAATCGCAAGCAGATCTTTATCTTTTTCTTTATGACCTTGATTTATATTACGGTCTTGGACACGTTTACGCCATATAGTGCAAAAGCAGCGATCGTGCGGACGGTTGCGGCGGGATTTGCTGTGATGGGAATGCTGACCTTTTACCGGATCATCCAGAAAGAAAACGTAACCGTTGATTCATCATTTATTCGAAAATGGATGGTTCCGCTGGCAGGGATGCTGGCCGTTAGTGTGGTGGCGGGAATGGCCGCGCCTAAAGCTGCTCCGATTTGGCCGGATCCTGTTCCCTATCTTACCGCAAATAACAATAAAGCTGACGGAGAAGGCAGTGGTGCCGGACCGCATCGAATCGGCTACGGTACCAATGATGGTGCACTTGGCGGACCGTTTATCAGTGACAACAACCCGGTTTTTAAATATGAAGCGAGCGGGAAAAGTTATTGGAAGATGGAGACTAAGGATACTTATACCGGAAAGGGATGGTTTGCTTCCGGCTCATCTCCCATCTCCTATCTGAAGGAAGAGCTTGTCCCTGTGTATTCGATTCCTGACTCAGTTGAAACGATTAAGGAATCTGCTTCTGTCAACGTCCATAATAATTATCGCTATCATTTTATTATGTATCCGGCAGGGATCCAGAAAATCACGGACATACAGCCAACTGATCCAAATGGAAATCGCTTCATGGTGGATACGACTAATGAGAGGATCAGCTATTATGATGAAGAACTAGAGCCGGTTGTTCCCCGTCATTTTACGGTAGACTTTGTCCGTCCAAAATATAAAGTCCAGGACCTGCAGCGGACAACAAGTGTGGACCCGTCAACCTTCTTTTACCAGAAGTATACGCATTTGCCGGAAGGATTACCGCAAAGAATCAGAGAATTAGCGGAAGAGATAACCGCTGAAAAATCAAATTGGTTTGACAAGGCGAAAGCCGTGGAAAGCTATTTTTCCAATTCGGGCTTTACGTACGACCAAAAAAATGTCGCGGTGCCTGGCACCAATGATGATTATGTTGACCAATTTTTATTTGACACAAAACGGGGCTATTGCGATAATTTTTCCACTTCGATGGCCGTTATGTTAAGGACGCTGGGGATTCCCACTCGCTGGGTAAAAGGGTATACTGGCGGGGATTTTCTAGAATACAGCAAAGATAACACTTCGAAACAATATTATGAAGTGACCAACAATAATGCCCACTCATGGGTAGAGGTTTTTTTCCCAAATCAAGGCTGGGTGCCGTTTGAGCCAACAAAGGGTTTTACCAATGAGATTTTAATCAATTATGAAGCAACGGAAGGCTCGGGAACTACCAACCAGCAAACAATCCCGCCGCCTGTGAAAAAGCCTCAGAAGGATGAACTGGAAGAACCAAAATCTGTGGAGAAACAAGACAAGTCCTTTGATCTGAAAGCGATTTGGGAACGAGCAAAATTGACAGCAGAAAACAATTGGAAAAAGGCTGTTCTCATTCTCATCATCCTAACAGTAATAGCAGCAGTTGTTTATCGAATCCGCGGCAAGTGGCTTCCGTATGGCGTATTGCTCGTTTACAAATTTAAGAAAAAGGATGAAAGTATCGCTGCAGCGTATATGGTTTTATTGAATCAGCTTGAACGTTATGGGATCAAGCGGAAGGAAAACCAAACGCTAAGGAATTATGCCCGTTATGTTGATACGTTCTTTTCAACGCGGGAAATGACACGGCTGACACACTTTTATGAACAATATACGTACCATCAAAACCTGCCGAAGGGAACTTGGAAAGAGTCGCATGAATTATGGGAAAATTTAATCAAAAAGACAATTGCTTGACCGGAAAAACAACCTATTGATACAATATGAACTAAATTCTTTGTCTTGCTATAGTGTCCATCAGCGCGCTATAGCTTTTCTAAATATTTGTTCGTTTCCTTCATATATCCTCGAAAATAGGGTTCGAGAGTCTCTACCGGGTCACCACTGTAATGGCCTGACTATGAAGGCAGAATTTTTCTGTCAGTTATTTTGTGAGATAACTAGAATTCTGCCTTCCTGATATTTGTTGGGGGGAGAATTCTAGTTTTTTTTTTATTTTTTTCATTTGTTGTAAAAGCTAGTACTAACTTATAAAAAATGAGGTGGCTGTTTTGACGGAAAAGCATGATATGATCGTTGTTTTAGATTTTGGAAGTCAATATAATCAGTTAATTACCCGCCGGATTCGCGAGTTCGGTGTGTATAGCGAACTGCATCCGCATACGATTACGGCTGAGGAAATTCGCAAAATGAATCCGAAGGGAATCATTTTCTCTGGAGGTCCGAACAGTGTGTATGATGAAAATTCATTCCGCTGTGATGAAGCGATTTTTGATATGGGTCTGCCGATTCTCGGAATTTGCTACGGAATGCAGTTAATGACTGTCCATTTTAATGGAAAGGTTGAAAAGGCACAGCACCGTGAGTATGGCAAAGCAATGATATCAGTCGAGTCGGAATCTGCCCTTTTTACAGGCCTGCCTGCGGAACAGACCGTATGGATGAGCCACGGGGACCTGGTTGTTGAGCCTCCTGAAGGGTTCTCCGTTAATGGCACAAGCCCATCTTGTCCGATTTCAGCGATGAGTGATGAAGAACGTAATCTTTATGCAGTACAATTCCACCCTGAAGTGCGTCATTCTGTTTATGGAAATGAGCTTTTAAAGAATTTTGTTTTCAATGTTTGCGGCGCTAGCGGCAATTGGTCAATGGAAAACTTTATTGAAATGGAAATGGCGAAAATTCGCGAGACAGTAGGTGATAAAAAGGTTCTTTGTGCCTTGAGCGGCGGAGTGGACTCTTCCGTTGTTGCTGTTCTCATCCATAAAGCAATTGGTGATCAGTTAACTTGTATTTTCGTTGATCACGGCCTGCTTCGGAAAAATGAAGCGGATAGTGTGATGAAGACTTTCTCTGAAGGGTTCCATATGAATGTGATCAAAGTGGACGCGAAGGATCGTTTCTTAGCGAAGCTCGAAGGGGTTTCCGATCCGGAGAAAAAGCGGAAAATTATTGGGAACGAGTTTATCTATGTGTTTGATGATGAGGCAACTAAGCTCGAGGGAATTGAGTTTTTAGCCCAAGGAACGCTGTACACGGATATTATTGAAAGCGGCACAGCAACAGCACAAACGATAAAGTCACATCACAATGTTGGCGGACTGCCGGAAGATATGCAATTTAAATTGATTGAACCACTAAATACTTTGTTC
This sequence comes from Neobacillus sp. 19, assembly GCF_049463095.1. Classification (NCBI taxonomy): domain Bacteria; kingdom Bacillati; phylum Bacillota; class Bacilli; order Caryophanales; family Bacillaceae; genus Neobacillus; species Neobacillus sp. 19. The sequence goes on from NZ_JBMPZU010000099.1 coordinate 186,758, forward strand.
AAAGATGAGGTTCGCGCACTTGGTACAGAGCTTGGCATTCCGGATGATATCGTTTGGAGACAGCCATTCCCTGGACCTGGTTTAGGTATCCGCGTCCTTGGTGCAATCTCTGAAGACAAGTTGGAGATTGTTCGTGAATCAGATTGGATTCTTCGTGAAGAAATTAAAAAGGCCGGTCTTGACCGTGAAATTTGGCAATACTTCACCGTACTTCCAGACATTCGCAGTGTCGGTGTGATGGGGGATACAAGAACCTATGATTATACAATTGGAATTCGGGCGGTCACCTCGATTGATGGGATGACTTCCGACTGGGCACGGATTCCGTGGGATGTACTTGAAGTCATCTCGACACGGCTTGTAAACGAGGTTGCACATGTCAATCGGGTTGTCTATGACATTACCTCTAAACCGCCGGCAACGATTGAGTGGGAATAACAAAAGCGGAAGCGCCCTGGTCAGCGGCGTATGGCCTCCTCGGAAAAGCTAACGCTTTTCCTTCGTGCGATGCCTATGCTGCCGAAGCGTTCCTTGTGGAGCGCTCTAACTGAGATAAAGGAAACACGAAGAGCCGGAGGCGCATTCGTGCTTGACTTATCGTAGGGCGGAGAGCGAAGGACACTAGCCGCTAGGGCGCTGGAGCTGGATGGTTCTTGAAGTTCATAGAATTTATTCATAACCAAAATACGAACGATGTTAATTTTTTCTATAACATCGTTCGTATTTTTTGTTTACAAGTTGGATTCTTCCTGTTAAACTAAAAAATGTGTTAAGGAACTTATATAATTGCATCGTATAATATTGGGAATATGGCCCAAAAGTTTCTACCGAGCTACCGTAAATGGCTTGACTACGAGGCAGTGTTTTGAATAGTGAGGCAGTCTTTTTCCTCTTTTTATTTATTGCACATGCCTAAAGTCAGACGCTCCGGTAGAGTATACCAGAGCGTTTTTTTGCATAATAAAGAAAAGATTTATAGGGGGAAATGAAAGTGCAAAAGTACTTTGAGTTTGAGAAGCATGGAACGAATTATCGCAGAGAAATTATCGGTGGATTTACCACTTTCTTAGCAATGGCTTATATACTGGTAGTTAACCCATTAACATTATCACTGGCGGCAGTTAAGGACTTCCCGGATGCCTTACGCATGGATTATGGTGCTGTATTCGTTGCTACTGCTTTAGCATCTGCAATTGGCTCGATCATTATGGGGCTGATTGGGAAATATCCGATGGCATTGGCGCCGGGAATGGGATTGAATGCCTTTTTTGCTTTCACGGTTGTGTTAGGCAGTGGAATTCCTTGGCAGCATGCACTGGGTGCCGTATTGATTTCCGGTGTGTTTTTCTTCTTACTGACGTTAACAGGACTTCGTGAAAAAATTATCAATGCGATTCCCATTGATTTAAAGCATGCAGTCGGTGCAGGGATTGGCTTATTTATTACCTTTGTTGGTTTACAAAGTGCACAGATCATTGTCAATAATGATGCCACACTTGTTGGACTTGGAGATTTAACGGCAGGTGGTCCACTGCTTGCGATTTTTGGAATTATCGTCACTGTCATTATGATGACACGTGGCATTAAAGGTGCTGTTTTTTACGGAATGATTTTGACGGCTATTGTCGGCATGATTTTTGGCGAAATAAAAATGCCGCATCAAGTAGTCGGGCAGGTACCTAGTATAGCACCAACCTTTGGGGCTGCATTTTCCGCTTTTGGCGAGAGTTCATTTTATACAACAACGATGCTTGGAATTATCTTAACGTTTTTGTTTGTTGATTTCTTCGATAATGCAGGGACGTTGGTTGCGGTTGCCAGCCAAGCAGGTCTAATGAAGGATAACAAGCTTCCGCGTGCAGGACGGGCACTCATTTCTGATTCCGTTGCTACTAGTGTTGGGGCTGTTCTTGGAACATCGACAACTACTTCTTTCGTTGAGTCAACAGCGGGGGTTGCGGCAGGTGCTAGAACAGGATTTGCATCATTGGTAACTGCTGCATTATTTATTTTATCATTGTTTTTCTTTCCGTTATTATCAGTCATTACGGCACCCGTTACCACACCGGCATTGGTCATTGTGGGGGTATTGATGGTTACATCCTTAGGTAAAATTGATTGGAAACGGTTTGAAATTGCTGTTCCGGCCTTTTTAACAATGATCACGATGCCGCTTACTTATAGTATTGCGACAGGGATTGCCATGGGTTTCATCTTTTACCCGATTACCATGATCGTTAAGGGGCGGACAAAAGAAATTCACCCAATTATGTATTTCTTCTTTGTTATTTTTGTCCTATATTTCATCTTCTTAAAATAGTACGAAAGGGAACTGCAGATGGGCTGCAGTTCCTATTTTTTATTTTTGTAAACGACAAGATTTTACAAATTTCGCTATAGCGCTTCTGTATGATGTGGGTGTAGGTAGATAATGGAAATAGGGAGTGGTTATGTGAATATGCTAACCGTTCAGGAATTGCGCAAAAGCTTTGGGGATTTCGAGGCTGTAAAGGGAGTTTCATTTGCAGTCGAGAAAGGAGAGTCGTATGGGCTGCTTGGGCCAAATGGGGCAGGAAAGTCAACCACTATCAATATGATGACCGGATTGTTTCCGCCCACATCAGGGATCATTCGGATAAAGGATATCGATGTGGTGAAAAACCCGAAGCAAGCACAAAAATGGATTGGGGTTGTACCGCAGGAGATTGCCCTTTATCAGACGATGTCAGCACGGGAGAATTTAAAATTTTGGGGAAGAATGTACGATCTTTCAGGGACTGAGCTTGAGAAAAGTGTCGATCAAGTGCTTGAGATTATCGGTTTAACAGACCGGGCAAAGGATAAAGTTGAGACCTTTTCCGGCGGGATGAAGCGGCGGGTCAATATTGGGGCAGCGATTTTACATAAACCAGAATTGCTGATTATGGATGAGCCGACTGTTGGTATCGATCCGCAATCAAGAAATCACATTTTGGAAACGGTAAAACTTCTTAACAGTGAAGGGATGACGATCATTTATACCAGCCATTATATGGAGGAGGTTGAATACCTTTGTGAGCGGATTGGCATTGTTGACCATGGGCAATTAATTGCTTCCGGTACGTTACGTGAACTGCGGGAAACCATTGGTGATCATTCGCGGATTATTTTAACGATTGAGAAGGAAAGTGCAAATGTAGACCAGCTTAATCAGACGTTAACGGGCCTTTTTTCTTCAAATGATGTTCAAATCCAAGACCAGCAAGTGATGGTCTTTCATAAAGAGCCGCAATTGATATTAACAGAATTCATTCAGGCGGTGACCAAAACAGGCACAAAGGTTACCTCAGTGGATATCGTGGAACCGAACCTCGAAAGTGTCTTTTTGCATCTGACCGGACGAAATTTACGTGATTAGGGGGCGGAGAGGATGAAATATTGGTGGCTTGCATGGAAGGATCTCATACTTGTTGCGCGCGATAAAAAGGCCCTTTTAACTCTGATTTTAATGCCGCTGCTGTTAATCGCCATTTTAGGCTCGGCCTTTGGGGATATGATGAAGGAAGATGAAGAGTTTACAATCAAAAAATTCACCCTCGGGGTGGTTAATTTAGATCAGGGCCAGCTGAGCAAAGTCCTAACCGATGAAGTGTTTGCCAAAAACTTATCGGAACAAATACAAGTGAAAAATTATCAAGAAGAAGAAATGACCCAAAAAATAAAAGACCACAAACTCACCGTCGGCATTATCATCGAAAAAGACTTCACCCAATCATTGATGACCGGACAAGGAACGAAAGTAAAACTTTTATCGGTGCCTGACACCTTTATTAACTCAACCATTGTACAAAATGTGATTGAGCAGTTTTCGCGCTCGATACCAATTGAAGCTGCTGCGGCGCAAATGGCCCAGCCGGTGCAGGGAGGGAATCCAACCAGTCCGCTGCTGGAAGGGTACGGGGAAAAACCGCTGATCAAAGAAACAACAATCGATGCAAAAACGAAGCCGGTCAGTTCTTTTCAATATTACGCAGCTGCCATGGGTGTAATGTTTCTATTGATGACAGTCGTCCAAGGTGTTTCCACCATGATCCTCGAAAAAGAACAAGAAGTCTTTAAACGGCTGCTTCTTACAAATTTAACCTACCCCAATTATCTGTTCGGAAAATTGCTCGGCTTAATCAGTATTTGTTTGACGCAAGCATTTATCATCATTGCCGGTACCAGGCTTATTTTCGGGGTAGATTGGGGGCCGTCCGTTTCAGGTATAGTCATCTTGACAGTAGCGTTTGTCATCAATGCCAGCGGACTTGGTGTGTTAGCGGGCTCGTTTATTAAAACAGAGAAATCGTTTAATGTGGCTGGCATGTTTGGAACACAAATCATGGCAGCTCTTGGCGGGAGTATGGTTCCATTGTATATATTCCCGGATTGGATTGTTTTCGCAACAAAGTTTATCCCTAATGGGCTAGCACTGCAATCCTATTTAGATCTAATGTCAGGTGCGTCATTTATCAAGATCCTGCCGGCAATCGGCGGGTCATTAGGTCTTGGTCTGCTTTTTTTTGTCATTGGATTAATTCGCCTTTCATTCGAAAGGAGAGGGAAATATGCGTAAGATCTGGACGATTCTTTCACTTCATTTAAAAGAGTTTTTCAAATCCCCTGGGACGCTGGTGCTGATGTTTGTCATGCCGGCATTGTTTAGCTGGATTTTCGGAGGCATTTCTGTTAATTCAGAACAGACCAAACCAGTTGTTAACGTTGTTTCCGGTGATTCACCGGTCCATACAGAGATTCTGCATCTGTTAAAGCAGGACGAACATTATAGTTGGAAAAAGGTAACCCGCAAGCAGGCTGAAAAAAATGTCTCCGCACAGGATGTGGTTGCCGCTGTCGTGCTGCCGAATGATATCAGCCAACGAATCACCGAAAAGAAACCGATATTTGACATTATTCTGCAGCGCAAGACGGAAAATTATCTAGCCTTATCTTCTCATATAGAGGGAACGGCAGGAGTGATTCTTCGTTCCTATCAGGTTGCATCCGCAAGGGATGAGGGTGCTTTTTCCGAAGTGCTCGAGACAATCGCTGCAAATAAAGGTGTGACAGTCGAAAAGCAAATCATTCAAAAAGATACCAATGATTCAGTAGTAATTAACCTGATGTTTGTTGGATTTGCCATCATGTTTATGATGTTCGGTCTGTCAGGAGCAGCCTCGGCAATCCTTGATGAACGAATTGGCGGTACATGGGGAAGGCTGATTGTTTCACCTGCAAACAAACTGCAAATAAGCCTTGGTTATCTTTTGGCTTACTTTTTGATGGGGTGGATTCAATTTGCGGTATTAATGGCTGCTATGAATATCATGTTTGAAACGACCTGGGGAAGGTTATCTTATTTCATTCCCTTTGCATCACTCGTCATCCTATGTGTGGTGGGCTTTGGTCTCATGATTGCCGGGCTCGTCAAAACAAAGCAGCAAGCCTCGGCAATCAGTGCGGTTTTAATCGTGAGCACTTGTATGCTTGGCGGTGTTTATTGGCCGATTGATGTGGTACCGGAGATTATGCAAAAAATTGCCTTGGGCGTCCCGCAGACATGGGCGATGTCAGGCTTTAAAGAAATCATCAGCGGCAGCCTGCACACTGGAACCTTACTAAAAGATACTACTGCACTGCTTGGATTTAGCGCATTGTTCTTTTTTATAGGTTTAAAAGGGATGAAATTTGAATAACTTCCCAGCTATGTTTTAGAAAAATTGTCGAAAATGGTCGTTGACTTCCAATGGAGCCTCTTATAACATTAAATATGAATGTATTAAGTAGGAACGGGGGGGAACTGTTTGGCCAATTTATTAATTGATAAAGTATTGAATAATAATGTGCTAATCGCTAAACACCCTTCCTATGAAGAAGTTGTGTTAATAGGTAAAGGTATAGGGTTTAATCGAAAACACGGGGACTATATCGAAACTGAAGCAGTAGAAAAGCTGTTTGTATTGAAAAACGAAAAAGAGCAGCAAAATTACATTAAGCTACTTCCGTTTATCGATAACGAGTATTTAGAAGTCATTATTTCCTCGATTGACTTAATAAAACAGCGGACACAATCTGTCTTAAATGAACATATTCATGTGGCGCTGACGGACCATTTAATGTTTGCTCTGACAAGAGCTTCGCAAGGAATGGAAATGCGAAATCCATTTCTAATTGAAACAAAGGCCCTTTACCACCGCGAGTATGAAATTGCGGAGGAAGTCGTTCGGTATATTAATGACAAGGCGGGAATAAGCCTGCCGGTTGGAGAGATTGGGTTTATAGCTCTGCACATCCATAGTGCGATTACGAATAAAAATCTATCAGTAGTAAATCAACATTCGCAGCTTGTCAGCAGACTAGTTGAAATGGTAGAGAAGCAGTTTAAATTCGAAATCGATAAAGAAAGCATTGATTATATGAGACTCGTACGTCATCTTCGCTTTGCTATTGAACGCGTAGAAAAGGGTGAAAGGGTAGCAGAACCGGAGAAAATTGCCTCCTTATTGAAAGAGGAATATCCTGTGTGCTATAATCTCTCGTGGAAACTCATTAAAGTGATGCAGCAATCATTAAAAAAGAAGGTCTTTGATGCAGAAGCAGTATATCTGACCATGCATTTACAAAGACTTCAAAACAAATTTAAATAGCAATTATTATTACGTGTTACTGATTCGACCAGGCATGAGTGTAAAGGACTTGAATTGAAGTTTTAGGGGTACTCTATTCCTATACCTTCATTCAATGGACCTTTTGCTCATGCCTTTTTTATTGTTCATTTTATTGAAAAATGTAAACGTTTTATGGGCTTGAATCCTTTCAGGAGGTAATTTACATGTTTAAAAGAGTTTTTGGGGTCTTACAAAAGATTGGTAAAGCATTAATGCTGCCGGTAGCCCTTTTGCCGGCCGCGGGTTTATTGTTGGGGATAGGAAATGCCTTGCAACAAGAAACAATGCTGCACTATCTGCCATTTTTAGATGTTCATTGGATACAACTAGTGGCAAGTGTCATGGAAGATGCAGGCGGAATTATTTTTGGTAATTTGGCACTTATCTTCGCCGCAGGTGTTGCGATAGGTTTAGCGGGTGATGGTGCCGCAGCACTTGCTGCCATCGTTGGTTACTTAGTGTTAAATCAGGTTATGAGTTCATGGTTAGGTGTTACAGCAAAAATGCTCGCTGAGAATCCGAGCTATGCCAGTGTTTTGGGGATTCCTACCTTACAAACCGGTGTATTTGGCGGTATTACCGTCGGTCTGATTGCAGCATTTTGCTATAATCGTTACCATGATATTGAAATGCCTTCATTTCTTGGCTTCTTTGCAGGCAAACGCTTTGTTCCGATAGCAACATCAGGCTTATCGCTAATTGCTGGTTTATTGTTATTAGTTATCTGGCCGCCGATTCAACAGGCTATGAATAGTGCATCCGTGTGGCTTATGGGCGAGGGAACGTATATCGCTGTCTTCTTCTTTGGATTTATTAAGCGATTGCTCATTCCGTTCGGTTTACACCATATTTTCCATGCTCCATTTTGGTATGAATTTGGTTCTTATAAGGATGCAGCGGGCCATATTGTTCGTGGAGATATGACCATCTTCTTCGCCCAGTTAAAGGATAATGTAAAAATTACAGCTGGAAACTTTATGGGGGGAGAATTCCCAATTATGATGTTTGGGTTGCCAGCTGCAGCGTTAGCTATGTATCAAACCGCACGGCCGGAGAGGAAAAAGCTAGTTGCCGGTTTACTTGCCTCGGGTGCTTTAACGTCATTCCTAACAGGGATCACAGAGCCGCTTGAATTTTCGTTTATGTTTGTATCTCCCGTCCTTTTCGTTCTTCATGCTGTATTGGATGGTCTTTCATTTGTATTAATGGCCGTTTTTAATGTTCATTTAGGTTATACCTTCTCAGGTGGCGCCATCGACTTTTTCTTATTTGGTATCTTACCAGGAAGAGAGAAATGGTGGATTGCAATTCTTTTAGGACTTTGTTTCGCCGTTATTTACTATGTAGTCTTCCGATTCGCCATTACTAAATTTAATTTAATGACTCCAGGCCGGGAAGCAATAGAAGAAGTGGATGAAGTAAGCAATAAAGGAAAAGCCGAGGACTTACCTTATAATATCCTTAATGCCATGGGAGGGCAGGAAAACATTGCTCATCTTGATGCTTGCATTACCCGTCTTCGTGTTTCAGTAAATGATGCGAAGAATGTGGATAAGGAAGAGCTGAAGAAATTGGGGGCATCAGGTGTCCAAGAAGTAGGAAACAATATTCAAGCAATCTTCGGACCGCGTTCAGAAATAATTAAGAGCCAAATGATAGCTATAATGGTAGGAAAAAGACCTCGTGCAATCGAAAAAGCATTGGAAGAAAGGGGAGAACAACAAATTGAAGAAGCCTTCACATCAGAACGTGAGACCGATGATGTGTTTGCCGCGCCGTTAACAGGAGAAATCAAATCGATTACAGAAGTCCCTGATCAAGTGTTTGCTGGAAAAATGATGGGTGACGGCTTTGCGATTGTACCGGCAGACGGAAGGGTAGTGTCACCTGTAGATGGGAAAATCGTTAACCTATTCCCTACGAAACATGCGATTGGTATCCTCTCTGATAGCGGCCGAGAAATATTAATCCACATTGGGATTGATACGGTTAACCTAAAAGGAAAATGTTTTGAATTATTGGTTTCTGAAAATGATCGTGTTGAAAAAGGCCAGCCGTTATTAAACGTAGATCTAGACTATATTAAAGCGAATGCCACATCTACAATAACTCCAATTGTTTTTACTAACTTAGCAGAAGGTGAAAGAATCGTTCTTAAGAAGAAAGGTCTTGTTGAACTTAAACAAGAAGGCATTGTAAAGATAACAAAATAAGAAAAGCCGGCCAATCGGGCCGGCTTTTCTTATTTTGTTAAAAAAGTTCTATTTTGTTGTTGACCTTTTATTAGCTCGGTGTTATTATATTAAAGCAGTCGTTAATGACGAGTTAACATTATGAAGATGTTTAAAACATTTTCGAAAAAGTGTTGACTTGAAGGAAACGACATGTTATATTAATAAAGTTGCTTCTGAACGAAGTAATGAAATTGTTCTTTGAAAACTAAACAAACAAAAACGTCAACAAACAATAAATTATTAGTTTCTTCTATAGAAACTAAGCCAACGTTTTAAATTATGAGCTAATCAACTCAACTTTTTTGGAGAGTTTGATCCTGGCTCAGGACGAACGCTGGCGGCGTGCCTAATACATGCAAGTCGAGCGAACCAATGGGAGCTTGCTCCTGTTGGTTAGCGGCGGACGGGTGAGTAACACGTGGGCAACCTGCCTGTAAGACTGGGATAACTTCGGGAAACCGGAGCTAATACCGGATAATTCTTTTCCTCTCATGAGGAAAAGCTGAAAGTCGGTTTCGGCTGACACTTACAGATGGGCCCGCGGCGCATTAGCTAGTTGGTGAGGTAACGGCTCACCAAGGCGACGATGCGTAGCCGACCTGAGAGGGTGATCGGCCACACTGGGACTGAGACACGGCCCAGACTCCTACGGGAGGCAGCAGTAGGGAATCTTCCACAATGGACGAAAGTCTGATGGAGCAACGCCGCGTGAGCGACGAAGGCCTTCGGGTCGTAAAGCTCTGTTGTTAGGGAAGAACAAGTATCGGAGTAACTGCCGGTACCTTGACGGTACCTAACCAGAAAGCCACGGCTAACTACGTGCCAGCAGCCGCGGTAATACGTAGGTGGCAAGCGTTGTCCGGAATTATTGGGCGTAAAGCGCGCGCAGGCGGTCCTTTAAGTCTGATGTGAAAGCCCACGGCTCAACCGTGGAGGGTCATTGGAAACTGGGGGACTTGAGTGCAGAAGAGGAAAGCGGAATTCCACGTGTAGCGGTGAAATGCGTAGAGATGTGGAGGAACACCAGTGGCGAAGGCGGCTTTCTGGTCTGTAACTGACGCTGAGGCGCGAAAGCGTGGGGAGCAAACAGGATTAGATACCCTGGTAGTCCACGCCGTAAACGATGAGTGCTAAGTGTTAGGGGGTTTCCGCCCCTTAGTGCTGCAGCTAACGCATTAAGCACTCCGCCTGGGGAGTACGGCCGCAAGGCTGAAACTCAAAGGAATTGACGGGGGCCCGCACAAGCGGTGGAGCATGTGGTTTAATTCGAAGCAACGCGAAGAACCTTACCAGGTCTTGACATCCTCTGACACTCCTAGAGATAGGACGTTCCCCTTCGGGGGACAGAGTGACAGGTGGTGCATGGTTGTCGTCAGCTCGTGTCGTGAGATGTTGGGTTAAGTCCCGCAACGAGCGCAACCCTTGATCTTAGTTGCCAGCATTCAGTTGGGCACTCTAAGGTGACTGCCGGTGACAAACCGGAGGAAGGTGGGGATGACGTCAAATCATCATGCCCCTTATGACCTGGGCTACACACGTGCTACAATGGATGGTACAAAGGGCTGCGAGACCGCAAGGTTTAGCCAATCCCATAAAACCATTCTCAGTTCGGATTGCAGGCTGCAACTCGCCTGCATGAAGCCGGAATCGCTAGTAATCGCGGATCAGCATGCCGCGGTGAATACGTTCCCGGGCCTTGTACACACCGCCCGTCACACCACGAGAGTTTGTAACACCCGAAGTCGGTGGGGTAACCGCAAGGAGCCAGCCGCCTAAGGTGGGACAGATGATTGGGGTGAAGTCGTAACAAGGTAGCCGTATCGGAAGGTGCGGCTGGATCACCTCCTTTCTAAGGATAATGCAGTCCTTTCGGACTGATAATAAGGTTGACGTTTCTTGTTTGTTTAGTTTTGAGGGAGCAATTCTCTCAAAGTCTTTTTAATCGTTCCTTGAAAACTAGATAATCGTAAGAAGAAGCAAAGTAAACATCGAGTAATCGCCATTTTAGTTTTTCTCTCTTATTGAATAAGAGTTATAAACCTTTTTAGGTTAAGTTAGAAAGGGCGCACGGTGAATGCCTTGGCACTAGGAGCCGATGAAGGACGGGACTAACACCGATATGCTTCGGGGAGCTGTAAGTAAGCTTTGATCCGGAGATTTCCGAATGGGGAAACCCACTGTTCGTAATGGAACAGTATCTTTACCTGAATACATAGGGTATAGAAGGCATACCCGGGGAACTGAAACATCTAAGTACCCGGAGGAAAGAGAAAGCAAACGCGATTCCCTGAGTAGCGGCGAGCGAAACGGGACATAGCCCAAACCAAGAGGCTTGCCTCTTGGGGTTGTAGGACACTCAACATGGAGTTACAAAGGAACGGGGTAAATGAAGCGACTGAAAAGGTCAGCCAGAGAAGGTAAAAGCCCTGTAGTTCGAGCTTTGTTCCCTCCTGAGTGGATCCTGAGTACGGCCGGACACGTGAAATCCGGTCGGAAGCAGGGAGGACCATCTCCCAAGGCAAACACTCCCTGAGTGACTGATAGTGAACCAGTACCGTGAGGGAAAGGTGAAAAGCACCCCGGAAGGGGAGTGAAATAGTTCCTGAAACCGTGTGCCTACAAGTAGTCAGAGCCCGTTTATGGGTGATGGCGCGCCTTTTTGTAGAATGAACCGGCGAGTTACGATCCCATGCAAGGTTAAGTTGAAGAGACGGAGCCGCAGCGAAAGCGAGTCTGAATAGGGTGTTTCAGTATGTGGTCGTAGACCCGAAACCAGGTGATCTACCCATGTCCAGGTGAAGTCCAGGTACACCTGATGGAGGCCCGAACCCACGCACGTTGAAAAGTGCGGGGATGAGGTGTGGGTAGCGGAGAAATTCCAATCACTCTGGACAGAGCCGGTTCTCTCCAAAGAGCTTTAGGGCTAGCCTCACGTTGTTAGAGTCTTGGAGGTAGAGCACTGTTTGGACTAGGGGCCCTCATCGGGTTACCGAATTCAGACAAACTCCGAATGCCAAAGACTTATCCGTGGGAGTCAGACTGCGAGTGATAAGATCCGTAGTCAAAAGGGAAACAGCCCAGACCACCAGCTAAGGTCCCAAAGTATACGTTAAGTGGAAAAGGATGTGGAGTTGCTTAGACAACCAGGATGTTGGCTTAAAGCAGCCACCATTTAAAGAGAGCGCAACAGCCTGACTGGTCGAGTGACTCTGCGCCGAAAATGTACCGGGGCTGAGCCATGCCACCGAAGCTGTGGATTTATATCATTAGGTGTCAGTGGTAGGAGAGCGTTCTAGGGCGTTGAAGCTAGACCGTAAGGACTGGTGGAGCGCTTAGAAGTGAGAATGCCGGTATGAGTAGCGAAAGATGAGTGAGATCTTATCATCCTATGCCTAAGGTTTCCTGAGGAAAGGCTCGTCCGCTCAGGGTTAGTCGGGACCTAAGCCGAGGCCGAAAGGCGTAGGCGATGGACAACAGGTTGATATTCCTGTACCACCTATGAATCGTTTGAGTGATGGGGGGACGCAGGAGGATAGGGTAAGCGCGCTGTTGGATATGCGCGTCTAAGCAGTTAGGCTGGTGAATAGGAAAATCCGTTCACCGTAAAGGTCAAGCTGTGACAGCGAGGGAAATTTAGTACCGAAGTTCCTGATTCCACACTGCCAAGAGAAAAGCCTCTAGCGAGATTCAAGGTGCCCGTATCCGCATACTGACACATAAGCGAGGAGAGAATCCTAAGGTGAGTGAGAACTCTCTGTTAAGGAACTCGGCAAAATGACCCCGTAACTTCGGAGAAGGGGTGCGCTCTTTAGGGTTCATAGCCCTGAAGAGCCGCAGTGAATAGGCCCAGGCGACTGTTTAGCAAAAACACAGGTCTCTGCGAAGCCGCAAGGCGAAGTATAGGGGCTGACGCCTGCCCGGTGCTGGAAGGTTAAGAGGAGGGGTTAGCGCAAGCGAAGCTCTGAAATCGAAGCCCCAGTAAACGGCGGCCGAAACTATAACGGTCCTAAGGTAGCGAAATTCCTTGTCGGAGTCTCCGACCCGCACGAAAGGCGTAACGATCTGGGCACTGTCTCAACGAGAGACGAAATTATATACCTGTGAAGATGCAGGTTACCCGCGACAGGACGGAAAGACCCCGTGGAGCTTTACTGTAGCCTGATATTGAATTTTGGTACAGCTTGTACAGGATAGGTAGG
>NZ_JBMPZU010000100.1:0-149923 GCF_049463095.1 Neobacillus sp. 19
TTTTTTTTTTGCATACACTTTTAAAGTTCGGTTTTGCAGCCGCCGATGTGGCACCCCAGAACCCAACAACCTAGATAGGCGTTTTCGCGTTTATACAGTGAAACGCTACTCGCGTTTTTCGTGCGCCGCTTCACGTTGGTTTCACTGAAGAGCCAAAATCTACAACTGTAACAGGTGTAGAAATGTTCCGTAAACTTCTTGACTTTGCTGAAGCAGGTGACAACATTGGTGCCCTTCTTCGTGGTGTAGCTCGTGAAGAAATCGAGCGTGGACAAGTTTTGGCTAAGCCAAAATCAATCACTCCACACACAAAGTTCAAAGCACAAGTTTACGTTTTATCTAAAGAAGAAGGTGGACGTCATACTCCATTCTTCACAAACTACCGTCCACAATTCTATTTCCGTACTTCTGACATCACTGGTATTTGTAACTTACCAGAAGGTACAGAAATGGTTATGCCTGGTGACCACATCGAAATGTCTGTTGAGCTAATTGCTCCAGTTGCGATCGAAGAAGGAACTAAGTTCTCTATTCGTGAAGGCGGACGTACAGTAGGTTCAGGTTCAATCACAACAATCGTTGAGTAATTAGAAAAGCGGAAGCGCACGTTTAGCCACTTGTCGCTGTGCGCTGGAGCTAGATAATTCTCAAATTATAACGAAGCAGGTGGGTGACGATCCACCTGCTTTTTTTTGTCTAAAATCGTGTTTCTTCTATTATATAAGTGATGTTTTAATTTTCTTTCAATGAACGATAAATTTAGGATATTACTGGAGATTAAAATAAGGTATTGAAATCGAATATTTGAGCCGCTATAATTAAAAAAGTGTTCAGCACAATATGCATAAAAATATTCGTGATAAATGTTGCGTTTGCTTTATGTTTTATGTATAATAGACAATGTTGGTCTTTGACTGCGATGATGTGAAAGGTTGCTGACACACCCGGCCGCTTTGCCATGGCGAGTGTGTGGGAAATTTTCACTGAGAATGTCTATTTCGAAAATAGGCGAATAAAGGAGGGAAAATAATGGCAAAACAAAAAATTCGTATCCGTTTAAAAGCATATGATCACAGAATCCTTGATCAATCTGCAGAGAAAATCGTAGAAACAGCAAAGCGTTCTGGTGCGGCAGTTTCCGGTCCGATCCCGCTTCCAACTGAAAAATCTGTTTACACAATTCTTCGTGCGGTTCATAAGTACAAAGATTCTCGTGAGCAATTTGAAATGCGGACACATAAGCGTCTAATCGACATCGTTAACCCAACTCCACAAACAGTTGATGCGTTAATGCGTTTAGATTTACCATCTGGTGTAGATATCGAAATTAAACTTTAATCAAAATAAACAAACAAAATCACAGGAGGTGTGACTTAAATGACCAAAGGAATCTTAGGAAGAAAGATTGGTATGACTCAAGTATTTGCTGAAAATGGCATCTTAATCCCTGTAACAGTAGTTGAAGCAGCTCCAAACGTTGTTCTTCAAAAGAAATCAGTTGATAGTGACGGATATGTTGCCGTTCAAGTTGGTTTTGAAGACAAACGTGAAAAGTTGTCAAACAAACCTGAAAAGGGTCACGTTGCGAAAGCAAACACTGCTCCTAAGCGCTTCGTTCGCGAATTCCGCGGAGATGACTTAGCTGCACTTGAAGTTGGTCAAGAAGTCAAAGTTGATATTTTCGCTGCAGGCGATATCGTAGATGTAACAGGAATCTCAAAGGGTAAAGGTTTCCAAGGTGTTATCAAACGCCACGGACAATCTCGCGGCCCAATGGCTCACGGTTCACGTTATCATCGTCGCCCTGGTTCAATGGGACCTGTTGCTCCAAACCGTGTTTTCAAAGGTAAATTATTACCAGGACGTATGGGCGGAGAGCAAATAACAGTTCAAAACCTTGAAATCGTTAAGGTTGACACAGAGCGCAACTTACTTTTAATCAAAGGTAACGTTCCAGGACCTAAAAAAGCATTACTAAAAATCAAAGGTGCGGTTAAAGCATAATCACTTTGTAAGAAAGGAGGAACAAAGGAATGCCTAAAGTAGCATTATTAAACCAAAACGGTTCACAAGTTGGTGACATCGAACTTAATGAAACAGTTTTTGGTATTGAGCCTAATGAGCACGTATTATTCGAAGCGATTATTATGCAAAGAGCTTCTCTACGTCAAGGTACTCATAAAACAAAAATTCGTTCTGAAGTACGCGGCGGTGGTCGTAAACCATGGCGTCAAAAAGGAACTGGCCGTGCACGTCAAGGGTCAATTCGTTCTCCACAATGGCGCGGAGGTGGTACAGTATTCGGACCTACACCACGCAGCTACAGCTATAAATTACCGAAAAAAGTCCGTCGCTTAGCGATTAAATCTGCACTTTCATCTAAAGTGTTAGAAGAGAATATTTTGGTACTTGAAAGCTTAAGCTTTGAAGCTCCAAAAACAAAAGAATTCAAATCAGTATTGGGTGGTCTTTCTGTTGAGAAAAAGGCGCTAATCGTTACTGCTGACCTTGATGAAAACGTAGCATTATCTGCTCGTAATATTCCTGGTGTAACAGTTGTAACAGCTGATGGAATCAACGTATTAGACGTTGTCAATCATGATAAATTAATCATGACTAAAGCAGCGGTTGAAAAAGTAGAGGAGGTGCTTGCATAATGGATGCACGCGATATCATTAAGCGCCCCGTTATCACTGAACGTTCTACTGACCTAATGGCTGAAAAGAAATATACGTTCGAAGTGGATGTTAGAGCTAATAAAACTCAAGTCAAAGATGCTGTAAAAGAAATCTTCGGCGTTGAAGTTGAAAAAGTGAACATCATGAACTATAAAGGTAAATTCAAGCGTATGGGTAAATTCGGTGGATATACGAACAAACGCCGTAAAGCAATTGTAAAATTAACTGCTGACAGCAAAGAAATCGAATTCTTTGAAGCATAAGAACCTATCAAGAAGAGGAGGGAAATAAAATGGCGATTAAGAAGTATAAACCTACCTCGAACGGTCGACGTGGAATGACAGTTTTAAGTTTCGAAGAAATTACAACTAGCACTCCAGAAAAATCTCTATTAGCTCCAGTTAATAGAAAAGGCGGCCGTAACAATCAAGGTAAGATTACAGTTCGTCATCAAGGTGGCGGCCATAAGCGTCAATATCGTTTAATCGACTTTAAACGTAACAAAGATGGCATTCCAGGACGCGTTGCCACTATCGAGTACGATCCAAATCGTTCTGCAAATATTGCATTAATCAATTATGTTGATGGAGAAAAGCGTTATATCCTAGCTCCAAAAAACCTACAAGTAGGTATGGAAGTAATGTCAGGTCCAGAAGCTGATATTAAAGTGGGTAACGCACTTCCACTAGCAAACATCCCAGTTGGTACTGTGGTACACAACATCGAGTTAAAACCAGGAAAAGGCGGCCAGTTAGTTCGTTCTGCTGGAACAAGCGCACAAGTCCTTGGTAAAGAAGGAAAATACGTATTAGTACGTTTAACTTCAGGTGAAGTTCGTATGATTCTTGCTGAGTGCCGTGCGTCAGTCGGTCAAGTAGGTAACGAACAACACGAACTTGTTAACATTGGTAAAGCAGGTCGCTCTCGCTGGTTAGGCAAACGCCCAACTGTCCGCGGATCTGTTATGAACCCTAACGATCACCCACACGGTGGTGGTGAAGGACGTTCACCAATCGGACGTAAATCACCAATGTCTCCATGGGGCAAACCGACTCTTGGATTCAAAACACGTAAGAAGAAAAACAAATCAGATAAATTTATTGTACGTCGACGTAAAAAATAACGGGGCTTACCTACGGTTCAAAGAAAGAACCGTAGCACAGTCACGAAGGGAGGTTCCTTCATGGGTCGCAGCTTAAAAAAAGGACCATTTGTTGATGATCATTTAATGGTTAAGGTCGAAAAGTTAAATGAAACTGAAAGTAAACAAGTTGTTAAAACTTGGTCTCGCCGTTCTACGATCTTCCCACAATTTATCGGCCACACAATCGCTGTTTATGATGGTCGCAAACATGTGCCTGTATATGTTACTGAAGACATGGTAGGACACAAGCTTGGAGAATTTGCTCCAACTCGTGCTTACAAAGGGCATGGCAATGATGACAAGAAAACAAGACGTTAAGAGAGGAGGGCATCCATATGCAAGCTAAAGCTGTTGCAAGAACAGTTCGTATTGCTCCTCGTAAAGCACGTTTAGTCGTTGATTTAATCCGAGGAAAGCAAGTTGGTGAAGCGGTGGCGATTTTAAATCTCACTCCTAAGGCTGCTTCTCCAATCGTAGAAAAAGTATTAAAATCGGCTATGGCAAACGCTGAGCACAACTATGAAATGGACGTTAACAATCTAGTTGTAGCACAAGCATTCGTTGATGAAGGACCAACTTTAAAACGTTTCCGTCCTCGCGCAATGGGCCGTGCAAGCCAAATTAACAAACGCACAAGCCACATCACAATCGTTTTATCAGAAAAGAAGGAGGGATAAGCTGTGGGTCAAAAAGTAAATCCAGTCGGTTTGCGTATCGGAATCATCCGTGATTGGGAATCTAAGTGGTACGCAGGCAAAGACTTTGCTGATCTTTTACACGAAGACCTTAAAATTCGTGAGTATATCACGAAACGTCTAAAAGATGCTTCTGTTTCTAAAGTAGAAATCGAACGTGCTGCTAACCGAGTGAACGTAACAGTTCATACAGCTAAGCCTGGTATGGTTATCGGTAAAGGCGGTACGGAAGTTGAAGCTCTTCGTAAAGCACTAAATCAACTTACTGGCAAGCGAGTACACATCAACATCCTTGAAATCAAGAGAGCTGACGTTGATGCGAAACTAGTTGCTGAAAATATTGCTCGTCAATTAGAAAACCGTGTATCATTCCGTCGTGCACAAAAGCAAGCGATCCAACGTGCTATGCGTGCTGGTGCGAAAGGTATTAAAACACAAGTATCAGGCCGTCTTGGCGGTGCAGATATCGCTCGTGCAGAACACTATAGCGAAGGAACAGTTCCACTTCATACTCTTCGCGCTGATATCGACTATGCTACAGCTGAAGCTGATACAACGTATGGTAAGCTTGGCGTAAAAGTATGGATCTATAAGGGAGAAGTCCTTCCTACTAAGAAGAAAAATGCGGAAGGAGGCAAATAATCATGTTATTGCCAAAACGCGTAAAATATCGCCGTCAACACCGTGGTAAAATGCGTGGTAACGCAAAAGGCGGCACTGAAGTAACTTTCGGTGAATACGGCTTACAAGCAACGGAAGCTTCTTGGATTACAAACCGTCAAATTGAAGCAGCCCGTATTGCGATGACACGTTACATGAAACGTGGCGGTAAAGTATGGATTAAAATCTTCCCACATAAGCCTTACACAGCAAAACCGTTAGAAGTACGGATGGGTTCCGGTAAAGGGGCACCAGAAGGCTGGGTAGCTGTTGTTAAGCCAGGAAAAATCATGTTCGAAATTGCTGGCGTTTCTGAAGAAATCGCACGTGAAGCACTTCGACTAGCTATGCACAAACTTCCTGTTAAATGTAAGTTTGTAAAACGAGAAGAAATTGGTGGTGAATCAAGTGAAAGCTAATGAACTGCGTGACCTTACCACTGCTGAAATTGAACAAAAAGTAAAATCTTTAAAAGAAGAACTTTTCAACCTTCGCTTTCAATTGGCGACAGGACAACTTGAAAACACAGCTCGTATTCGTGAAGTACGTAAATCGATTGCTCGCATGAAAACAGTTGTTCGTGAAAGAGAAATCAGCGTTAACAAGTAATCATTGAGAGGAGGTTCACGAATATGAGTGAACGTAACCAGCGCAAAGTTTACACTGGACGCGTTGTTTCTGACAAAATGGATAAAACCGTTACTGTTCTAGTAGAAACACATAAAAAGCATCCTTTATACGGTAAACGCGTGAAATACTCTAAAAAGTTTAAGGCTCATGATGAGCAAAACGAAGCAAAAATCGGCGATGTAGTACGCATCATGGAAACTCGCCCACTTTCAGCTACTAAACGCTTCCGTTTAGTCGAAGTAGTAGAAAAAGCAGTTATTATTTAATTGTTCGGATAAGCTTCATTCCGAAGGGAGGTTACACACATGATTCAACAAGAATCACGTTTAAAAGTTGCTGACAACTCTGGTGCTCGTGAAGTACTTACGATTAAAGTCCTTGGTGGTTCTGGTCGCAAAACTGCTAATATTGGTGATGTGATCGTTTGTACCGTAAAACAAGCAACACCTGGTGGCGTTGTTAAAAAAGGTGACGTTGTTAAGGCTGTTATTGTTCGTACAAAGAGCGGTGCCCGTCGTCCTGATGGTTCTTACATTCGTTTTGATGAAAACGCATGTGTTATCATCAAAGATGATAAGAGCCCACGTGGAACTCGTATCTTCGGACCAGTTGCCCGCGAACTTCGCGACAACAACTTTATGAAAATCGTATCTTTAGCTCCAGAAGTATTATAATTTCAAAATCAATTGCCTTTAAGGAGGTGCGACAAGATGCATGTAAAAAAAGGTGATAAAGTCAGAGTTATGTCTGGCAAGGATAAAGGCAAAACAGGTGTGATCCTAGCAGCTTATCCTAAAGATAGCCGTGTACTAGTAGAAGGTGTAAACATCGTCAAAAAACACGCAAAACCTTCTCAAGTGAATCCACAAGGCGGAATTATCAGCTTTGAGGCTCCAATTCATGTATCAAACGTTATGCCTATCGATCCTAAATCAGGTAACCCAACTCGTGTAGGTTACAAAATGGTTGATGGGAAGAAAGTACGCGTAGCAAAATCCGGTGAAGTTTTAGATAAATAGTTTAAATTTTAGAAGGGAGGTACAATAAGTGAACCGCCTAAAAGAAAAATTTGTTAAAGAAGTGACACCTGCTCTAATGAGCAAGTTCAACTATAAATCAGTTATGCAAGTTCCAAAACTTGATAAAATCGTTATAAATATGGGTGTTGGTGACGCAGTTGCCAATGCAAAAGCACTTGACAATGCGGTTGAAGAGCTTGCAACGATTACAGGTCAAAAGCCAATCGTAACTCGTGCGAAAAAGTCTATCGCTGGCTTCCGTCTTCGTGAAGGTATGCCAATCGGTGCAAAGGTTACACTTCGCGGTGAGCGCATGTACGAATTCTTGGATAAATTAGTTTCCGTTTCTTTACCTCGTGTACGTGACTTCCGTGGTGTTTCTAAAAAAGCGTTCGATGGTCGCGGTAACTATACATTGGGTATTAAAGAACAACTAATCTTCCCTGAAATTGATTACGATAAAGTAAGCAAAGTTCGTGGTATGGATATCGTTATCGTAACGACTGCAAACACTGATGAAGAATCTCGTGAACTTTTAACTCAATTTGGAATGCCATTCCAAAAGTAATCGTTAAATAAGGGAGGCGAAAACGTGGCTAAAAAGTCAATGATTGCGAAACAACAGCGCACGCCTAAATTCAAAGTACAAGAGTATACACGCTGCGAACGTTGCGGACGTCCACACTCTGTATACCGTAAATTTAAGCTTTGCCGTATTTGTTTCCGTGAATTAGCATACAAAGGACAAATTCCTGGTGTAAAGAAAGCTAGCTGGTAAAACTAGAAGTTGGGAAGGAGGTAAAAATAATGGTCATGACAGATCCAATTGCTGATATGCTTACTCGCATTCGTAATGCGAACATGGTGCGTCACGAAAAGTTAGAAGTGCCTGCTTCTAATTTGAAAAAAGAAATTGCTGAAATCCTAAAGCGCGAAGGTTTCGTACGTGACGTCGAATTTATCGAAGACAACAAACAAGGGATCATCCGTATCTTCTTAAAGTACGGGGCAAATAACGAACGTGTTATTACTGGTCTTAAGCGCATAAGCAAGCCCGGACTTCGAGTTTACGCTAAATCAAATGAGGTACCACGCGTTCTTAACGGTCTTGGTATCGCGTTAGTATCAACATCAAATGGTGTTATTACAGATAAAGAAGCTCGTGCAAAACAAGTTGGCGGAGAAGTATTAGCTTACGTTTGGTAATCGAGTTTCTGAATGAATGGAGGTGCACTAAATGTCTCGCATAGGGAAAAAACCAATTGAAATTCCAGCAGGAGTTACAGTTACGTTAAATAACAATACTGCTACAGTTAAAGGACCTAAAGGCGAACTTACTCGTTCTTTTAGTCCTGATATCGCTATTAACGTTGAAGAGAACGTTATTACAATCACTCGTCCATCTGACGTGAAAGAACACCGCGCATTGCATGGCACAACTCGTGCGGTACTTGCAAACATGGTTGAAGGTGTTTCTAATGGCTTCACAAAGGGCTTAGAACTAATCGGGGTTGGTTACCGTGTGCAAAAACAAGGAAATAAACTTGTTTTAAACGTTGGTTACTCACATCCAGTTGAAATTGAACCTGAGGCTGGCCTTGAAGTAGAAGTACCAAGCAATACAAAAATTATTGTTAAAGGTACTGACAAAGAACGTGTTGGTGCATTAGCAGCCAATATTCGTCAAGTACGTCCACCAGAGCCTTACAAAGGTAAAGGTATTCGTTACGAAGGTGAATTCGTTCGTCGTAAAGAAGGTAAAACTGGTAAGTAATGCCGCATAGGTAAACGAAAGGAGTGACGTAAATGATTACGAAGCTTGATAAAAACGCTACTCGCCGGAAAAGACATGCCCGTGTTCGTGCGAAACTTAGCGGTACTTCAGCTCGTCCTCGCTTAAATGTGTTTCGTTCAAACCAACACATTTATGCGCAGGTAATCGATGACATGAATGGAGTAACTTTAGCAAGTGCTTCTACAATAGAAAAAGATTTTGGTCTTGAATCTACTAACAACGTTGAAGCTGCACAAAAGGTCGGAGAATTAGTCGCTAAACGTGCGGTAGAAAAAGGTATCTCTTCTGTTGTCTTTGATCGTGGAGGATACCTATACCACGGACGTGTGCAAGCATTAGCTGATGCTGCCCGCGAAAACGGCTTACAATTTTAATAGACAAAGGAGGGACACAAAAAGATGCGTCGTATTGATCCAAACAAACTTGAACTTGAAGAACGCGTAGTTACGGTTAACCGTGTTGCGAAAGTTGTTAAAGGTGGACGTCGTTTCCGTTTCACTGCTCTTGTAGTAGTTGGGGACAGAAATGGTCATGTAGGTTTCGGCACTGGTAAAGCACAAGAAGTACCAGATGCTATCCGCAAAGCCATCGAAGATGCAAAGAAAAACTTAGTCGAAGTACCAATGGTTGGAACAACAATTCCTCACCAAGTAATTGGACGCTTTGGTGCTGGTGAAATCCTTCTAAAACCTGCTTCTGAAGGTACAGGAGTTATCGCCGGCGGTCCAGTACGTGCGGTTCTTGAATTAGGCGGGGTACAAGATATCCTTTCTAAATCTCTTGGAACGAATACTCCAATTAACATGGTACGTGCTACAGTTGAAGGTTTAAAACAATTAAAACGTGCTGAAGACGTAGCAAAATTACGTGGTAAATCAGTAGAAGAACTGTTAGGATAAGGGGGGAAATCAAATGGCGAAACTTTTAATTACCCTCAACCGCAGCGTAATTGGTCGCCCTGAGGACCAACGTGAAACAGTTAAAGCGCTTGGATTACGTAAATTAAATCAAACAGTTGAGCATCAAGATAACGCTGCGATTCGCGGTATGATTAACAAAGTTGCTCACCTTGTAACAGTTAAAGAACAATAATTGATTCTTGTCTTTAATAAGGAGGTGCCAATATGAAACTTCATGAATTACAACCTGCCGAAGGTTCTCGCCAAGAACGTAAACGTTTAGGCCGTGGAATCGGATCTGGTCAAGGGAAAACAGCAGGTAAAGGTCATAAAGGTCAAAAAGCTCGTTCTGGCGGCGGTGTACGCGTTGGTTTTGAGGGTGGTCAAACACCTTTATATCGTCGTTTACCAAAACGTGGTTTTACCAACATCAGCCGTAAAGAATATGCTGTTGTCAATCTTGATGTATTAAATCGCTTCGAAGAAGGTACAGAAGTTACTCCAGAACTTCTTATCGAAACAGGTGTAGTTAGTAACGAGAAAGCAGGAATTAAGATTCTTGCTAAAGGGAACGTTGAGAAAAAGTTGACTGTAAAAGCTCATAAATTCTCCTCTGCTGCTAAGGAAGCGATCGAAGCTGCTGGTGGAACTACTGAGGTGATCTAATGTTCCAGACAATCTCCAATTTTATGCGCGTGGGTGATATAAGACGTAAGATCATATTCACCCTTTTGATGTTAGTCGTTTTCCGACTTGGTACATTTATTCCCGTACCAAACGTAAATGCTGAAGTACTTGCTAATCAGGATAAGCTAAGTGTTTTCGGTATTTTAAATACCTTTGGCGGTGGAGCATTAAAACAATTCTCCATCTTTGCAATGGGTATTATGCCGTATATCACTGCTTCGATTATCATTCAGCTTTTACAAATGGATGTTGTTCCGAAATTTACGGAATGGTCCAAACAAGGGGAGTCGGGTCGTCGTAAGATTGCTCAATTCACCAGATATTTCACTATCGTACTTGGATTTATCCAAGCGTTAGGGATGTCATATGGCTTTAATAACTTAGCCAGCGGACAATTGATTGAAAACCCTGGTATTGGTACGTATCTCTTAATTGCAGTTACATTAACTGCTGGAACAGCCTTTTTGATGTGGCTAGGCGAACAGATTACTGAAAAAGGTGTAGGTAATGGAATTTCCATTATCATCTTTGCCGGTATCGTTGCTGGTATGCCATCTGTCATCAATCAAATTTATGTTCAGCAATTTGAAAACGCAGGAGATGCTTTATTCTTACGTATTGTAACTGTTGTCTTAATCATTCTTGCGGTAATCGCAATTGTGGTTGGTGTTATTTTCATCCAACAAGCCAATCGTAAAATACCAATTCAATATGCAAAGCGTGTTGTGGCTGGACGTAATCCTGTAGGTGGTCAATCCACACACATGCCGTTGAAAGTAAATGCGGCAGGGGTTATTCCTGTTATCTTTGCCGTTTCATTCATTGTAACACCAAGGACGATTGCGTCATTTTTCCCAACAAATGATGTTACACTTTGGATCAATAAAAATTTAGATTATTCCGCGCCAATCGGAATGACTTTATATGCAATCTTAATTATCGCGTTCACTTATTTCTATGCTTTTATCCAAGTTAACCCTGAACAAGCAGCGGAAAACTTACAGAAGCAAAGCGGCTATATCCCTGGCATTCGTCCAGGAAAGAGCACGCAGGAATACTTAACCCGCGTTTTATATCGTTTAACCTTTGTTGGTGCGATTTTCCTAACGGTGATTGCTGTTCTTCCTATGTTATTTATAAAAATAGCGAATTTACCGCAATCAGCGCAAATTGGGGGAACAAGCTTGCTAATTGTGGTCGGTGTTGCACTTGATACGTATAAACAGCTTGAAGCACAATTGGTTAAACGTCACTATAAAGGATTTATTAAGTAGCTCAAGGTTTTTGGGGCCCCATGGACCCCAAAACCTAAATTAAGCACGAGGGGGAACACGTGTGAATTTAGTATTAATGGGGCTTCCAGGTGCTGGTAAAGGTACTCAGGCTGAAAGAATCGTCGAACAATACGGCATCCCTCATATCTCTACTGGAGATATGTTCCGTGCAGCGATGAAAGAAGGAACGGAACTAGGAATCCAAGCGAAATCATTCATGGATAAAGGCGAACTTGTTCCAGATGAGGTAACGATCGGCATTGTTCGTGAAAGATTAAGCAAAGAAGATTGCCAAAAAGGCTTTTTGTTGGATGGCTTTCCTAGAACGGTGCCTCAAGCAGAAGCATTAGAAAATTTACTTGTTGATCTAAATAAAAAGATTAACTATGTAATTAATATTAACGTTGATAAGAGTATTTTAATGGAGCGTTTGACAGGAAGACGGATTTGTAAGGAATGCGGCTCAACCTATCATTTAGTCTTTAATCCTCCTGCAAAAGAGGGAGTATGCGATCGCTGCGGCGGTGAGCTGTACCAACGGGCAGATGATAACGCTGAAACGGTTCAAAATCGTTTAGACGTCAATATCAAACAACAAGAGCCATTACTTACTTTTTATGAAACAAAAGGCTATCTTCGCACGATTGATGGTCAGCAGGATATTAGTAAAGTATTTGCTGATATCGAACAGTTGCTTGGGAGCCTAGTTTAATGGTGTTTTGCTTGCGTTCGAACAATCTGCCATTCGACTCTCGAATTTCTCCAGTAAGTTTCAAAAGTATGTGAAGGCAAATGGGCTTTTCTATGGTGCTGAGTATGCAGGACCGAGAGTTGGGCAAGAATGACATGAGGACCAAACATATTCCTCATTATGATAAAATTCCTTGCGGACAAAGTGCAGTAGTATATGTTACTATTATAAGGTTGCATAATGTCGATTGAACTTAATGACTCGCTTGCATTTTTATGAACGCTATTTTTGAAAAGAGAAGGGAGACGAGACCGATGGCCAAAGATGATGTTATTGAAATTGAAGGTAAAGTGATTGAGACTTTGCCAAACGCAATGTTTAAGGTAGAATTAGAAAATGGTCATACTGTGCTAGCTCATGTATCTGGTAAAATTCGAATGCACTTTATTCGCATTCTTCCAGGTGATAAGGTAACTGTTGAGCTTTCTCCATATGACTTAACTCGCGGAAGAATTACGTACCGCTTTAAATAATCAGCACTCCGTACTACTAAGGAGGTTAGGATAATAATGAAAGTTAGACCATCTGTTAAACCGATCTGCGAAAAGTGCAAGGTTATCCGTAGACGCGGAAAAGTTATGGTTATTTGTGAAAACCCTAAACATAAACAAAAACAAGGTTAATTTTGAAGGAGGTGCGCTAAAATATGGCACGTATTGCTGGTGTAGATATTCCACGTGAAAAGCGTGTAGTTATCTCTTTAACTTATATTTATGGTATTGGTAAAAATACAGCACAAAAAGTATTAGCAGAAGCTGGTGTTTCTGAAGATACCCGTGTGCGTGATCTAACAGAAGACGAATTAAACAAAATCCGTGACATCATCGACAAGTTAAAAGTTGAAGGTGATCTTCGCCGTGAAATTTCTCTTAACATTAAGCGTTTAATGGAAATCGGCTGCTACCGCGGATTACGTCATCGTCGTGGTTTACCGGTTCGTGGACAAAATACGAAAAACAACGCTCGTACACGCAAAGGTCCTCGTAAGACTGTTGCGAACAAGAAGAAGTAATCGGCAAAGGAGGTTAATTTAAATGGCACGTAAAACTAATACACGTAAACGTCGTGTGAAAAAGAATATTGAATCAGGTATCGCACATATCCGTTCAACATTTAACAATACGATTGTAACAATCACTGATGTTCATGGTAACGCAATTTCTTGGTCAAGTGCTGGTGCGCTTGGATTTAGAGGTTCTCGTAAATCTACTCCATTCGCAGCGCAAATGGCTGCTGAAACTGCAGCTAAGACATCTATCGAACACGGTATGAAAACTTTAGAAGTGACTGTAAAAGGACCTGGTGCAGGCCGTGAAGCTGCTATCCGTGCTCTTCAAGCTGCTGGTCTTGAAGTTACAGCGATCAAAGACGTTACACCTGTTCCTCATAATGGATGCCGTCCACCAAAACGCCGTCGTGTTTAATTTTTCTGTATAGAACTTGTATCATGCGTCTATAATGGATATGATACTAATTTTTTACAACTTATACAGGAAACTTATTCCAGTTGTTGTGCACAAAACGGGAACGTATACATGGGGGAATTTCAATTAGAACGCTAGTCTAATTGAGGTTTCGACGTTTTGAAGGAGGGTTATTTGATGATCGAAATAGAAAAACCAAAAATCGAAACGATTGAGATCAACGATGATGCCAAGTACGGTAAGTTCGTCGTAGAGCCACTTGAGCGTGGATATGGTACCACTTTGGGTAACTCCTTACGTCGTATCCTATTATCTTCACTCCCAGGTGCCGCTGTTACATCGATTCAGGTCGATGGGGTACTTCATGAGTTCTCAACAATTGAAGGCGTCGTAGAGGATGTAACATCCATCATTTTAAACATTAAGAAATTAGCTTTAAAAATCTACTCTGACGAAGAGAAAACCCTTGAAATTGATGTACAGGGTGAAGGACCTGTCAAGGCGATGAATGTTACCCATGACAGTGATGTCGAGATTTTAAATCCTGACCTTCACATTGCGACATTAGCTTCCAACGGACATCTTCGCATGCGTTTGACAGCTAGACGCGGTCGTGGATATACACCAGCTGAGAACAACAAAAGAGAAGATCAGCCAATCGGTGTGATTCCAATCGATTCGATTTATACACCTGTTTCTCGCGTGTCCTATCAAGTAGAAAATACTCGTGTAGGTCAATTGTCAAATTATGATAAGCTAACGCTAGATGTTTGGACAGATGGTAGCACTGGGCCAAAAGAAGCGATTGCTCTTGGTTCGAAAATTTTGACCGAGCATTTGAATATTTTCGTCGGTTTAACTGATGAAGCTCAAAATGCTGAAATCATGATTGAAAAAGAAGAAGATCAAAAGGAAAAAGTTCTTGAAATGACAATTGAAGAACTAGATCTTTCTGTTCGTTCTTATAACTGCTTAAAGCGTGCTGGAATCAACACTGTTCAGGAATTAGCTAATAAGACTGAAGAAGATATGATGAAGGTTCGTAACTTAGGCCGCAAATCACTCGAAGAAGTGAAGGCAAAACTAGAAGAGCTTGGATTAGGCTTGCGTAAAGACGACTAGTCAAAGGCAATGCTGAATATCCGTTTTATGACTTCAACAAAGGAGGGAACCCTTCATGGCATACAGAAAGTTAGGACGCACAAGTGCACAGCGTAAAGCTATGCTACGTGATTTAACTACAGATTTAATTATCAACGAGCGCATTGAAACAACAGAAACTCGCGCGAAAGAACTTCGCTCAACTGTTGAAAAAATGATCACTTTAGGCAAACGCGGTGATTTACATGCCCGCCGTCAAGCTGCTTCATATGTTCGTCACGAGGTTGCTAATGCTGAAAACGGTCAAGATGCTGTTCAAAAATTATTCGCTGATATCGCTCCACGTTACCAAGAGCGTCAAGGTGGATATACTCGAATCATGAAACTTGGACCACGCCGCGGCGATGGTGCACCAATGGTTATTATCGAGTTAGTTTAATATACCTTTTAACAGACAACAAGGGCGCTGGACAGTTTACACACAAACTTGTTCTTTGCCCTTTTTCTGTAAAAGAATTTTATATATTTGTTCGTCACAAGCCAAAACGAGTGTTATGATGAGCGTGACTCCTTTTAATGGAGCGATATGAAAGGGTTTTTACTCTTTACCGGATGGAATAACATTATTCTTTTTTACGTCTCGTCTAGCTCTTGCACCTCCTCCCATTTCTTTATAGAAATCCCTTATTTCGCAGTTGATTACGTTGCTGCCCAGGGACGAGGTGCGGGCTTTTTTTGTTATAATGGGTATAAATTGAATTTTGAGCTGAGTTAAGATTAGCTGAGAGGAGGAATATCGATGAAAAAGTCAATTGTATCGCTAAAGGGAGTGTCTTTCCAATACGATTCACAAGAACGGTATGCCTTAAACAACGTGAGTTTCGACATTTATGATGGGGAATGGCTGGCGATTGTCGGCCACAATGGATCTGGTAAATCAACAATGGCAAAGCTTCTAAACGGCCTGCAGTTTCCGCAGCAAGGGGAAATAACCGTTGGCGGTATACAGCTAACTGAAGAGTCCATCTGGGATATTCGCAAGAGGATAGGGATGGTTTTTCAAAACCCGGACAACCAGTTTGTCGGGACAACGGTTGAGGATGATGTGGCTTTTGGTTTAGAAAACAATGGGATTCCCCGGGATGAAATGGTGCAGCGAGTTGAAGATTCATTAAGAAAGGTGAAAATGGATCAATTTCTATATCAAGAGCCCCACCATCTTTCGGGTGGACAGAAGCAGCGAGTAGCCATTGCCGGTGTACTGGCGCTAAGACCTTCAATCATTATTTTAGATGAAGCAACTTCCATGCTTGACCCAAGAGGACGGGAAGAAGTACTTGAGACGGTTAGACTATTGAAAGAAGAGAAATCCTTAACCGTTATTTCGATTACTCATGACCTTGAGGAGGCAGCAAAGGCGGACCGCATTATTGTGATGAATAAAGGGGAAGTATTCCACGAGGGAACACCTGAAGAGATTTTCTCCATGGATGAGCAATTGATTCAATTAGGACTAGATATTCCTTTTTCAGTAAAAATGAGCAAGGCATTCCGGCAAAACGGGATTGACCTATCCAAGCATTATCTATCAGAAGAAGAGTTGGTGACAGAGCTATGGACATCTCACTTCAGCAAATAGAGTACCGATATCAAGCAAATACTCCTTTTGAACGGCTTGCCATTCAAGATGTATCCATTGATATTCCAACAGGTATGTACATGGCAATCATTGGCCATACCGGCTCTGGCAAATCGACGGTTTTACAGCATCTCAACGGGCTGCTGCAGCCAACAAAAGGAACCGTTAAAATTGGCAGTCATGAAATCAAAGCCCAGCAGAAAAATAAAAACCTTAAACCAGTTCGGCAAAAGGTAGGAATTGTCTTTCAGTTCCCCGAGCATCAATTGTTTGAGGAGACGGTAGAAAAGGATATTATCTTTGGGCCAATGAACTTTGGTGTTTCCGAAACAGAGGCCAAAGAGAGAGCGAGGCAGGCCTTGAAACAGGTCGGTTTAGCGGAAGAAATCTTAGAAAAGTCACCGTTTGATCTTTCAGGCGGCCAAATGCGCCGTGTCGCCATTGCCGGTGTCCTTGCAATGGAGCCTGATGTGATTGTTCTGGACGAGCCGACGGCTGGTTTGGATCCCCGAGGCCGTAAGGAAATCATGGATATGTTTTATACACTCCATAAGGTAAGAGGACTTTCAACGATACTGGTCACACACAGTATGGAAGATGCGGCCAGGTATGCGGACAAAATTGTCATAATGCAGCAAGGCAAGGTTGTGAAACAAGGGTCTCCGCAAGAAATCTTTTCATCACCGGTGGAATTGGTAGAAATGGGACTCGACGTTCCGGAAGTTGTACGTTTCCAGTTGAAGCTGGAAGAGAAAACAGGGTTGAAATTAGAAAAAATCTATCTTTCTATCGAGGAACTATCCTCTGCTGTTTCAGAGGCTGCGGAAAGGGGTGTCCGCACATGATGGAAAAAATGATTTTTGGCCGCTATGTCCCTGCAGATTCAACGGTCCATAAAATGGATCCTCGTTCGAAGTTAATCATTATTTTCTTTTTTGTTTGTATTATTTTCCTGGCGAATAATGGGATCACCTATGCACTCATCGGAATTTATACCTTTTATATGCTTGGCATGTCCCGCATCCCTGTTCGTTTTTTATACGGTGGACTAAAACCTGTTTTATGGCTTGTTTTATTTACTCTTGTCCTGCAGTTGTTTTTTACAAAGGAAGGGGCCTTACTAGTCGAATTAGGGCCGCTGAAAATTTATGAAGAGGGACTGAAGATGGGAATCTTTATCTCACTTCGATTCTTCTTTTTAATTTTGATGACGTCTTTATTAACCTTGACGACAACTCCAATTGAGATAACGGATGGACTAGAAACCTTATTAAATCCGTTAAAAAAGGTGCGGTTTCCCGTTCATGAAATGGCGCTGATGATGTCTATTTCACTAAGATTTATCCCGACGCTTATGCAGGAAACAGACAAGATTATGAAAGCGCAGATTGCCCGGGGTGTTGAATTTGCCAGCGGCCCGTTCAAGGAGCGGATAAAGGCAGTTATTCCTCTTCTGATTCCTTTGTTTGTCAGTTCTTTTAAACGGGCTGAGGAGCTCGCAATTGCGATGGAAGCGAGAGGCTACCGCGGCGGTGAGGGAAGGACGAAGTACCGGCAATTGAGCTGGAAAGCAGCAGATTCTATACAGTTGGTTGTTTTAGCTATTATAACGATTCTATTAATCTTACTACGTTCATAAATGGGGCGGGGCTGCCATGCAAAGGTATAAATGCATCATTTCTTACGATGGCTCAGATTTCTCCGGTTATCAGGTACAGCCGAACAAACGAACCGTACAGCTTGAGCTTGAAGCTGCTTTAGCAAAAATGCATAAAGGTGAGCCTGTTAAAGTGAGCGGCTCAGGACGAACGGATGCCGGTGTTCATGCAAAAGGACAAGTCATTCACTTTGATTCTCCGCTGGCGATTCCGGTAGAGCGCTGGGAAGTCGCTTTAAATTCTATGCTGCCTGAAGATATATCGGTTCTGTCAGTGACGAAGGTTGACGCGGCTTTCCATGCCCGATTTGACGCGATTGGGAAGGAATACCGCTATGTCCTTCATTTATCTTCCATACGTGATCCGTTTCAGCGGAAATATGCCTGCCGTTACCCATACCCCTTAAATCTGGAGTTGATGCGGCGGGCAAGTAAATATTTCCTTGGAACCCATGACTTTACTAGTTTTTGCTCAGCTAAAACGGAAGTGGTGGATAAAGTCCGGACGATTGAGACGATTGATTTTCATTTGGAGGGCGATCTCCTTACGCTTCGCTTTGTGGGAAACGGGTTTTTATATAATATGGTGCGAATCCTTGTAGGAACGCTATTAGCAGTCGGCTCAGGAGAAGTAAAGCCCGAAGAAATCCCTGTAATTTTGAAAAAAAAAGATCGCCGTTTTGCCGGGAAAACAGCTCCAGCCCAGGGTTTGTATCTTTGGGAAGTTTTTTATTAAAACAACCCCACCTGGTGTAACATTTTCTTGACAATTAGATGGTGAGTATTTATTATATTATATGTGTGTGTTTTTAATCCCACGATAAAGCCCCGGAAAGTCTTCATCGTGATTGAAAATATATGAATTGAAACTTAAGCGCACAAATGGCTTTGCTCGTGATTCCCGGAACAGAATCATTGGTCATTGCTTAGAACCGTGCGAACAATAATCTTTAATGGATATAATTAGGAGGGAAACTCATGCGTACAACGTTTATGGCAAATGCCAACAATATCGAGCGTAAATGGTACGTGATTGATGCTGAGGGCAAAACTCTTGGACGTCTTGCTTCTGAAGTAGCTTCAATCTTACGTGGTAAAAACAAACCAACTTTTACACCACATGTTGACACTGGTGATCATGTAATCATTCTTAACGCATCTAAAGTAGAACTAACTGGTAATAAATTAAATGACAAAATTTACTACCGTCACACAATGCACCCAGGTGGTTTAAAGCAAAGAACTGCTCTTGAAATGCGTACTAACTATGCTGAGAAGATGATCGAGCTTGCTGTTAAAGGCATGCTTCCAAAGAATTCTCTTGGACGTCAAATGTACAAAAAATTACACGTATACGCTGGCGCAGAACATCCGCACCAAGCACAACAACCTGAAGTTTACGAACTTCGCGGTTAATTAAAAGGGAGGGACAAAACTATATGGCACAAGTTCAATATATCGGTACTGGTCGTCGTAAGAGCTCTGTCGCACGTGTGCGCTTAGTTCCAGGCACAGGCAAAATCGTAGTTAATGGTCGTGAAATCGAAGATTATATCCCATTTGAAGCTTTACGTGTTGTTGTAAGACAACCATTAGTAGCTACTGAAACTGTTGGCAGCTATGATGTTCTTGTAAACGTAAGCGGCGGTGGATACACTGGTCAAGCTGGCGCAATCCGCCACGGTATTGCTCGCGCATTACTTCAAGCAGACCCAGAATTCCGTCCAACATTAAAGCGCGCAGGTTTATTAACTCGTGACGCTCGTATGAAAGAACGTAAGAAATACGGTCTTAAAGGCGCTCGTCGTGCACCACAGTTCTCAAAACGCTAAAAAATCAGTCGTATCAAGGGTTTCGCCCATTTGGAATTTATTTCAAATGGGCTTTATTTTACTAAAATCTGGTGAAAAACACCCGAGTGAATGTAATTTGAATGTAATTTTTTTCGAAAAATTTTCGAAGGACTCACTCTCGGCTGTTTTTAGGGATTCGAACATGCGCGTGTCACACCTTTTATACCTCATTATCTTCTTCGCTTGGGACGGTTTCTTTATTCAAGTAGCTCGCCAAAAGTTTACTTAAACTTCCGTCTACATCTTCGGTGATGTGTGTGTAAATATCCATTGTGGTACTGATACGTGCATGTCCTAATCTTTGCTGAATGTCTTTCATTCTTGCCCCGGATGCGAACAACATAGAAGCGTGTGTATGCCGCAGCCCATGCACCCTGATATTTTTCAATTTGAATTTCTTGCAGGCGAAATGAAGTCGCTCGTTCAGATGTGCAAGCCGTATCGGTTTCAGGTCGCTTGGACGCGGGAACAGAAATTTCTCAATTTCAGGATTGCCATGATCTTCCCGTAGTTGTTTGTTCAGTTTCTTCAACTTTACCAGAACTTCAAACGTCTCATCATCAAGGCTGATTGTGCGCACCGAATTCTTCGTTTTCGGACGTAGCAATAGATATTCCCCGTTGATCCAAACGAGGTTCTTACTAATCTGCAATTCCTTTTTCTTTTCGCATACATCCGATTCAAGCAGCGCACCAAGTTCACCTTTGCGGATGCCTGTATACAGCAAGGTCCGAAACATCGCATATACGCGGTATGGAAATTCCTGCTCTGTCCGGCTCAGGAAATAATTGACCGTCTCCCGTTCCCAAAACTCTACTCCTTGATCTTCTTCCTGACTGCTATACTCGTCTACGTAGGCCGGGTAGACCAATTCATCCATTGGATTTTCCTTGATGATCTTCTTCCGTTTCGCGTAGCGGAACAGCAAATCCATTTGATTTCCATAATCCTTGAAACATTTCATCTTCATCGCAAGGTCGTCAATGAAACGCTGACAATCCTTTGTCGTGATCTGGTCGATATAAAGTTTTGCGAAGTTTGGCAAGATATGTTTGTTGAACTTTGACTTCTTGTTCATAATCGAGGATATTTTCAGTTTCCGTTCCTGTTCCTGCAACCACTTCTGGTAGACTTCTTCGAACGTCACATATTCAGTTTGAATGAAGTCGCCTTCATCCACCTGATTCAAGATATCGCGTACTGCATCCTCTGCATCCTGCTTTCTCTTGAAACCCCTTCTTGTTGTGTAGCGGTACTTACCTGTCATCGGGTCTTTTCCGATCCCTACTTGAACAGACCAGCGGTACCCTTCCTGTGTTTTGTATCTTTTGTATGACGCCATTTTTTACCTCATTACCCCTTTCTGTTGTTCTGAGCAAAAATGCTTTTGCTATTTAAATACATTTTAAAACTACAAACTTATTTTAAGCGACCAATTTAACCACCACCCTTCCGGTGAATTCTTAAAAAGTATTGTGCGGCAATACGCATTAGTTAAGATGCACAAAATAACTGAATCCTTGTTTCTGCAAAACTTGATTCGACATGGAAAATACGTGTAATTTCCCCTGTAATCCATTGTTTGTCCTCCGTCTTCTCCACGAGTGGTAACTGTCGAAGGAGAAAAGAGGGGACGCAGAAGTAATAAGGGAAGTCACATAATTGGTGTACTGCTTTTCCTTCCAGAAACAGTTGATGACATACATAAATGCCGACAACCTTTCCGAAGTCCTGCCATAGCTTTTCATCGCACTGGTTTTCGTTAAGGAAGACGCGCCATGTACCACCCATGTTGTTCAATTCGCTCGGATGACCGTAGAAGTGGACAGGAAGCCCCAATTCATCTGAAATCTCTGCAATCATCCTACGCACCGGTCTTTCCTGAAAATCCTCCCATTTTGAAATGTTGATGTCTCTGTATAGTGTCTGAATCATTTTGTCCATTGGATTATCCCCCTTCATCACTGCACTCCATTCTGGTTGAATAAAAGCGAGTTGCCTTCCGAACAAGGAATTTATTCAGAAGACGTCCCTTGTTTAAAAGCGATGTCTTTTTGTTGACTATAGTCAAACGTTTGTTCGGTCTGTTGGGTAAAGAAAATTCCATCATCCAGAACAGGAAATTCCTTCGATGGAAAATGAAACGTCTTTTGAATTGTTTGTTGTCTCCCTTATTTTTTCCTACCCCCCTCCTGTTCCCCCTTAATCAAGTTCCACATCGTCCGAAGTTTTTCGAGATCACTCTCGTCCGACTTCGACAGATCAATGAACCAACGCTTCAATTCAGGATTCGAGATAGCCTTCAAAAATTCCTCTTCCTCCTGATTCCTCTCAACGGAAGTTGGCTTGCTTGTGACGCCTAATAAATAATCTGTTGAGACATCGTACAATTCCGCGATTTTCGCGAGCATTTCGTTGTCAGGGCTCCGAAGTCCGTATTCCCAATTTGCATAGGTGGATAGGGTTTTCAGATTTAGTCTCCGTTGTACGTCCGTCTTCGACCAATTATTCGACTCACGCAACATTTTCAGTTTTGAAGCAAGATCATCCTTCATTCACAAAACACCCTTATCCTTAATATAAAAACAAAATAAATCTTTTCCAAATATTTATTAATATAGTAACACGATTACACAAAAGAGGAAAGTTTTTTCATAGATTAACAAAATGAGTAGTTGACATACACAAGTTGAGTAGGTTACTATACATTTAAGTTACCCGATTTGTGTATCAAGAGAAGGAGTTGTGTTTCGGCAGATTATGGACC
Organism: Neobacillus sp. 19; assembly: GCF_049463095.1. Taxonomy (NCBI): domain Bacteria; kingdom Bacillati; phylum Bacillota; class Bacilli; order Caryophanales; family Bacillaceae; genus Neobacillus; species Neobacillus sp. 19. The sequence goes on from NZ_JBMPZU010000100.1 coordinate 22,674, forward strand.
AGAAGAAATATAACATTTCCCGTTTACGGCAATACAGGATGCGAAAAGGAGTCAGCCAAACGCACGTTGCAAAGCTCCTGGGTTATCGTTCTCCTTCGGGATACGCCAATATTGAAAGCGGAAAGACATCACTCACCCTAGAAACTGCACTAAAAATCGCTGATATCCTAAACGAAAAAGTTGAAGATCTTTTTTTTGGCTAATTTCTACCCATATTGTGTAAAAGTATAAAAGATTATATTCATTATGGGGAACATTCTCGGAAGGGGAGAGGAAAATGAATGTTTTACTCGATCAATTAAAAACTGAAGTGCTGACGAAGGAATTAAAACTCCTTTTCAAGGAAGCGTACGAACTTGGTGTCCAGGATTCACAGAAGCAGTTTCAATATCCTCATTTGTTGACAAAGTTGGATCTTACGGAAATATTTCAGGTTAAGGAAGCAACAGTAAATAAAATTGTTGGAATCAAAGGATTTCCGAAAAGTCAGTTCGTCTCGGCAAGGTATCCGCGTGACGAGGTTTTTAAGTGGATGCATGCGAACAGCGGGAAATGCCGCGATATCTAAGCGATGTCAAGGAACTAATCAGATTACTTTTTGTTCCTAAACATAGGAACAAAAATATTAGAGGAAAGGGTAGAAGGGAATGGGGTCTTTCTTTGTTTTGCAAGTTCACACAGGCTTCGAAATTGAAGCAAAAGAAATGTTGCTAAATGTGCTAACTAGAACAAATAACAGAACGGTCAAATGTATCTACGCGATGGAAAAGGCTGATTCCGTATACCGGACAGGTCAAGATTTGGATGAACTGTGCGGATTGGAACACGAAGAAATATCGGAATACCTTCATGTGAAGCGGCTGCAAGCAGGAATATCCAACCTTCGCCATGCCTGCGATGCCATGAAACGATACGAGGATACAGATTCGCTAGAGATGCTTGATTCCTACAGAGAGAACATCCGCACCCTGACAAGGCAGTTGAAAGAATTGCGCCAGGAGAACAAAAAAATCGGTTCTGTTCTAAACGGCTATATCCTGATCGAAACCCATTCGGATGCAAGCCGTTTCCCGAGCGACCTTTTGCATGCTGTTCATAGTGTTCCGAGAATTATCGGGCTGCCGAGCAAAAACAACGTGCCACAGGAGGAAGTCGATGCCTTCCTCATGCAGCTCGACATGACACCGGAAATTCAAATCGAACTGGAAGAGCTTTCAAACAAGGAGGAAATTGAAAAGATCAAGCAAGAACTTCTTCAACAGGCAAATGAAGTCATCGGAAGCGACGCGGAACAAGTTCTATTGAACCAAATTGATGATTTACAAAATCCAATCGAAACGGGAATCGAAGAACTGCTCCGTGATTATGACAATAGACAAAGAAAGGAGTGGAAGGGCAATTCTATCCACTCAAAGATACAAGCCATTAATGTGACCATCCATCAAAGGAAAAAGAGAATCCGCATGTCGCAATCCCTTTTTGAGGCTGTTTATCCTGATGTACGTATCCCTTTAAAACAAAACGTGTTTGTACTAGATGACCGCCATACCTTCTTGCAGCGGTTGAAACACCTGCTCTATGAATCTAGGGAGAAAGGGTGTGTGTATCATGAATGAGGGACAAGCCGTTGATTCCGAAACACTTTCCGGCGTTTTGAAGGACGTGTTTTTCAGGAAAGACGACTTTTTGATCGGAAATTTCCAAACAGACGGACGGAACATCATCAAAATAAAAGGCAGCCTGTATGGTGTCGAAAAAGGGGAAGACCTCACCATCAAAGGGAAATGGGAAACCCACCCCAAGTACGGCCAACAATTCGCAGTAGAAACGTGGGAGCGGCCCGTACCGCAGACCAAAGAGCAGGCAATCGCATTTCTCGCTTCTTCTTTGGTGAATGGTTGTGGCGCGAAGCAAGCTGTTCTGATCGTCGAGAAACTAGGGGAGAATGCCATCGAGATCATCAGCAAAGAAGGCGAATCGTCTCTTGAGGGAATCAGGGGGATTGGTCCGAAAAGGCAAACCCGCATTGTCGAAAGCGTGCGGTTGACTTTCGAAGTGCAGAAAATAATTAGTGAACTGCTTGTCTACGGCATCACAATGAATGTTGCCTTGATAGCCTATAAAGAATTCGGAGCGAATGTTGCTAACGTCATCCGTGCAAATCCATATGAACTTATCAAATTCAATAATATCGGGTTCCTGAAAGCGGACGAGATCGCAAGAAAAATTGGCATCCTTCCGATTTCAAGTTTTCGCATAGATGCTTGCATAGAATTTGTCTTGAAAGAGACTTGCTACAGATTAGGGCATTGCTTTGTAGAGGAAAATGAACTGTTCCAGCAAGTCGAACTCGCGCTTAACCATCATGCTACCGGTGATGCAGTTGTCACGATGGCGGAAATCGAACAAAGCGTTTTCCGCCTCGACGGACAAACCATTGTCATCGAGGATGACGGAAGCGTCTATCCCAAAAAATTATACACATATGAACAGAAACTAGCCCGGAAACTTTCAAAATTGAGAGGATCACGGGGTGGCGAAGCTATGTCTTTTTTGGAAAAGCAGATTACGGCATATCAAAGGAAGAACCGTATCATCCTCGCGGAAAAGCAGCGGGAAGCGGTCAAATGTCTGTTTTTAGAACAAATACTAATTCTGACCGGTGGGCCAGGAACAGGGAAGACGACCGTTGTGAAGACCATGCTAGACGTATTCAAAGCCGTCCACCCTAATGCACAAGTAGCGCTCGCCGCGCCTACCGGGAGGGCAAGCAGGAAACTTTCCGAAGTGACCGGGCAGGAAGCGAAAACAATCCATAGTCTAATCGGTTACCGACCTAGCGACAAACCGGAATACAACAGCGATAACAAGCTTCAGGCAAACCTTCTTGTTATTGATGAAGTATCAATGGTGGACCTGCACCTAATGCACCTGCTTCTGCAAGCGGTCGAGGACAATGCGAAAATTCTGTTCGTCGGAGATACAGATCAATTGCCCTCAGTAAGCCCGGGCAACGTCCTTGCTGACATGATCCAAGCTGGTGTGCCGACTGTTCGCCTTACCGATGTATTTAGGCAGGCGCAAGAAAGCCAGATTGTCACTAACGCGCACCGAATTAATAAAGGGAAGCCGTTATTGATTGACACGAGCAAAGACGATTTCTACTTCATCCAAAAGGAAGGGCCTGACCATATCGCACAGCTTGTCGTGCTCAGCGTCGTCCGATTCATAAATATAGGTTACGATTTATCCGACATCTTGGTGTTAAGCGCGATGAGGAAAGGGCCGGTCGGAACCATTGCGCTGAATCAGATGCTGCGGGATGCGGTCAACCCGAAGACCGCCTATACAGAAGAATGGAGGCTAGGGAATCGGACTTTCCGTGTCGGCGATAAAATTCTTCAAAAGAAAAACAATCGGGACAAAGACGTGTATAACGGGGATATCGGTGTCATCCGTGCCATCGAAAGATATTTCGTCAAGGACCTGAATGAATATGTTGACATCCTTACAGCTAATTTTGGCGGCCGGAATGTGACATACCTACGAGAAGATATGGACCAGATTGAATTAGGGTATGCCATCACTATACACAAGTCACAAGGAGGAGAAGCCCCTGTTGTCATCATTCCCATGACAACGAGCCATTACATTATGCTTGCCCGGAATCTCGTTTACACGGCTCTGACACGGGCGAAAGAGAAGGCGGTCTTAATTGGAACGAACAAAGCGATGAACATGGCAATCGGCAATGACAAGATCACGAAACGGAACAGCAGATTGGCCGAACGGATCGTTGAAGAAATCAATCACGGCAATCGCTATAAGAAAAACGAAAGGGTCAACAATTCCTGTTGACTTTTTTATGTTTGCGCCGCAGAAAATACACAGGGATAACAGGGGTGGAGGCAAATGAGTCTGCAAAGGCAGCTAGAGGTAGCGGAGCAGCACGCACGGCTGAGGGAATCTGAAAGGCTGGTCGATCTAAGCGAAGTCGCTCGTCAGGAGGAGAAGGCGAACCGTATAGGTTACGGGCTGTACAAAATCAAAAAGAAAAACAAAACGCCTTTTGTACAAATGTTCCACGAGAATATCGACATCCTGATCAGAGAAAAGTATATGACGATGAACGAACTTGGTTTTCTATCGGCAATTTCCCCGTTTATTGCAATGAGTTCAAATGCTATCAAAAATCCTGAAACGGACCAATTTATGACGATTACCGAAATTGCCAATGTGTTAGGTGTTCAACGGGAAAATCTAAGCCGAACTATAAAAAAACTGATAGACAAAGGATTGATTTACGAAATTGTTAGTGCAAAAGAAATCAAACTTTATAAACGGAACGTCAATGCGCGCCCTTTGTTCGTGAACCCTGAAATCATATATAAGGGAAATAAGGACGAAATTGACCCCATGCTTTGTGACATGGTGATGGAATACGATTACATTGAAAAAAGCAAAATCCTGCTCGAATGGAAGGTGTGGCATTCACACAATCAGAAGGAAGGTAAAATGCTGAGTCGTTCCACTTATTTGAAAAATAAACGGGAAAGCAGGAAAAGGTAAGGCCATAGGTGTGTCTTTTTTGTCACACCATAAAAAATAACACCAAAATAATGCTTTGGGGGTGTGTCTAAAAAGATACACTAGTGTGTTCTAAAAGACACATCCTAAAACGCTTATAAACGTTGGTTTGAAGGGATTTTTCGCACCTTGGTCAGTTGGCGCTATTCTTATTCTTATATATAGTGTCCGATTCTTAATTTTTAGACAAAAAGGCAAGGAGTTGATTTACTTGGTTATCCAAGAAACGGAAAGGACGTCCAACGTCGTAACCTTCGTGACACCTAACATTTCCTATTTCACCGAACATAAATATCTAACCGATGCGGAAATGGCATTCCTTTTTCGTTTATCCACAGTTCTTGATTCCGACAACTGCATCAATCGCGAACGCGGGCATTATCTCACGCAAAGCGAACTCGCCCATCGGATGGAGATGTCGAGGGAAACTATAAATCGGTTGATTGGCGGACTGGAACGAAAAGGGCTGCTTAAAAAGGAGCTGAATAAAAGCGACATAGCGAAGGTGGCTCAATACATTATGTTTGCCAATCCGAACATCGTGTTTTATGGCGAAATGTCCTGTGCGATTCCTCTGTCCATCAAACATCTTTTTGCGGAGCCGGTCCGGAACCCTGTCATGGACAAATTACCGTTCAGGATTTAACAACAAGCTAACTTGAAGGAGGTGGATGGTTCAAAAAATACCAAAATGCATGTTGTTCTGGTTTCAGCCTAGGTTCAGGTGGTAATCTGTTTTTCCTGCTCTGCAGAAAACGTGCCGTATCCATTGCGGACTTGACTCGAAAAAAATTAAAAATAAATTGTAAGTTGCTACTGAACGCAGTGCAGTCGAAACTACGCGCAAACAAGGGGATTGACCTGATTGAAGGTCGCCCCTTTTTGAATTGCTTGAAGGGAGGGAAAGCGTATGGCGGTAAAAGATGAAGACCTGGCTATGTCGTCGAACCGGGCATTCATGGAAGAGTGGTGCTATGTATGGGGCGGGTACAGCAAAGAGTTCTACAGGAACCTATCAGACGAGGAACTCGAAGCCATTTATAACCAACTAAATAACAAGGTCCGCCAAGAACAACAATCTGTCCGGTAATATGACACGCAGAAACAGTGGATGCAAGGGGATAACGCAATCCGCTGCCTAAGTGCAGGCAATCCCCAAAAACCACACGTGGAGACAAAGCAGATAAAAGGGAGGTGTGAATCATTGTGGCGGACGAAACGAGAAACGGTCAAAACATTTCTGATATGCAGCGAATGTCAAAATGTCTACCCGATGTTTCGGCTGAAAGGCAATCAGAAGAAGGATGGACATATCAAGCATCTGTGGTGCTATCGCTGCAAGGGGATGCAGGCACATGTCGAGGACAAACGACTTTATAGCAGGGTGCTGACGAAATGAGAGGGGTGATAAGGTTTCTTAGATTGATAGATAAAATGAAGACTTTCCCCGGAGGGAAGGTGTCCTACTTTTGGAATGTCAAACGCATATGTTGTCTGGTGTCGTCGCCGGCTACATGGCATCGGGTGGTGACTGGAAAGGCGGGTTGATTGGTTGTATCGCAGGCATCATCCCTGATCTCGATGAGCCAAAATTGAAGTACGGAAAAGTACTGTTCCGAGTGTCGCTTCCGCTGAATCAGTTGGTGGGACATCGGACGCTGCCGCATTCGTTTCCGTTTTCGATAGCGGTTGGATTGCTCCTAACCCTGCTATGGACCTGAAGGTGGGACTTGCAGTCAAGGCGGGGGTTCTGGCACACGCTGTGGGGGGATATGTTGACGGGCCGGGTGAAGCTGTTCAATCCCCTGAATCTATCGGTTGGCATAAAGGTATCATGGTTCATGTTCGTCGTGAATGACCGGATATGCCGAGTCATCATGATAGTGATCCTGTTGTTTTTCGGGTGGAAAGATTTTACTGATTATTTTTTGAGTTTAGCAGATTGGTTGGAGAAAATGGAGATAGTACAAATATTGCTAGGTTTCTAGCGACTGAAGGGGAGGACAAAAGGGTGAATACGAATTTTGTAGCGGTGGATTTAGGATATGGTTTTGTAAAGGCGATTTCCTCAACAGGCAAGAGAGTTGTTTTCCCGTCGCTTGTCGGAAAAGGACATGACCGGGGGCTTACAAACATGTTCGGGGAAGAAAAGAATGATCTTTTGAATATACATGTCGTGTACAAAGGAGAAAGTTACTTCGTGGGCGAACTTGCGAAGGAATCGCGTTCCCTGTCACGAATTTTTGAGCGGGAGCGGTTTGAACACTTATATACGCATATCTTGCTGAATACTGCAGTTCAGCTTGTAACGGATGGAAAGAGCGGTTCTATTAAACTATCGACGGGGTTGCCTCTTGACTTCTATAGAGCGCAGGCAAAGGATTTCCAACAGTCCATCAAAGGTGTGCATCCTACGCTTGAATGGGAATCCGGCTCGCTTGCCGGGTGCAAGGAGCAGATTAACATTGAGGATGCACTTGTGTTTCCGCAAGGAGCGTCCGCTGTGTATTCAGCCCTTTTCAACCACGAAGGTAAACTGACGTACCCACATTACATGAATGAGGGTGCGCTGATCGGTTTGATCGACATTGGGTATCGGACAACGGATTTCGTGGTTGTCGAGATTCAGGCGAACAAGGGATTCATGCCGAAGACCAAGCTGTCCGGTACAATCGACGATGGAGTTATCAACCTGACGCGGGACATCAGGCAAGCCTTCAAGGTGCAAACGGGTGGTGCGGATTTGAACGAGTTCCATCTGAACCGTGCCATGCAAGACGGGCGGCTGACTTACAAGGGGAAAACACTAAACTTTGAGGAAATGATCCATACGAGCAAGAAGTCGATTGCCATGAATATCGTAGACCGGTTAAAAAACGTGTGGGGTGAAGAGTCGGACCTATTTGATGCTATTTTCCTTGCGGGGGGCGGTGGTGAATTGTTCGAGCCATTTATTCAGAAACCCTTCGATGACCGGCTGATTAAGATTCAGGAAAGTCAATTCGCAAATGCAATCGGGTACTTGCGGCTAGGCAACTCCATTTTCAATCATCGGAAATAAGGTGGCGGGCGGTGAACAACGATGACAGCGAATTGGGAAAGGCGGTACAGTTTCCGGCTCACGGACGAAGATGAGGACATTGGAAGAATGCTTGAAAATGTCCCCAAAAGCAGGCGGAGTGAAATGATTCGAAATATGCTTAAATATGCATACCGCACGATGAACGACGAACGGAAAGAGAAGAAGGAATTTGATGAACTTAAAAAGGAATTGCTCAATTTTAAGGAATTATACCGATTACAGCATGAAGAACTGTTAAAAGAACTGCGGAAAGGGATCACGGTTGCTTCAAGCGGGAGCGAGATAAGCAGAAAGGATCAGAAGGGCGTTGTATCGGAGGATGCCATTAGAAACAGCGCGCAAGCCTTTCTGTCCTCTTTCGGTAATGAATAATCACTAGGGGAAGGGAGATAGAGATGTTAGATGCAAAAACAAGGGAGAAGATAGAGAGCAGCTTCAAGGCAAAGACGCGGCTGAAAAAGAAGCGGCTGTTTCTGGAAATTGGCAGATGTTTTAAAATCTGCGATGCCTGTCCGATGAACGGACGGGCAATTTCCGACGTCGCCCCAGAGGAACCGAACTCCTATGAATCTGTATGCGGAAATTGCCCGATTTACAAATGTCTACGGAACGTGGGAACTGAACTATGGGAGAAGAATACGAACATCGAATTTCTTCTTTCCAAAGGGGAGGAACTAACGCCTGATGAAGTCCTCTACTTGCTCGAACAGGGAGCAACAAAGAAATCCATTCAACGTGCGCTAGGATTCACCAATCCGAAGCAGTTGAATGGTTTTTTAAATATGGTCTATCAAGCCAAAGGATGGAAAACGGGGCAAGTCATGTAGGCGATGCACCGAATTTCATGATTCGGCTGAAACTACATTTAAACGAGAGGAGTGGAAATGAAATGGATTTAGAAGAAATCGTGAAGCGATACAAAAAGCTCGGTGGGGAAATTGAAACCCTTTTGCAGGATACAGATAAAATGTTCGACAACACTAATACGGCAATACTTAACATCGATGAATATCAGAAATATCTACTGGTTTATCAAAGTCAGTTGGCTCTTGAAAAAGCGTACGGCTGTATGGCGGAGTTGGGAAAGACTACATTCATAGAGGGCGTTCTAAAAAAGAACGGGAATGGACGGTACGCCCTTGGGGCATACGAACTGTCGAGCGGGTCGCCCCTTGATATCTGGGTGGAGGATGAGGACTCACAGGCGGGAGGCTATTATCTATTCACCCGACTCGAACATAGGGAAGACTACTACGCCTTCGACAAGCCAAGCCTTGAACTCGAAGGCAGAAAAGCGAGAATCCGCCGTTAACGAAACAGGCAACTAGGTTGCCTGTTTGATTTTAATGTTAGGAGTGTACGTTGATTTGGAAAAAGAAGTGAAGGAAGCGGCTTTCACCCATTTGGATAAGTGGCAATGGAAGCCGACGGTAGAAAAAGCAGTACAAGCAATGGAAAGGGAACACGGGCCCTTAAAAGTCCATGTGCGGAAAGTGGAAGTGCATACCTGCAAGAATAATGGAGACATTAGCATCCACACGTTCACGGCAGAAGCTGTCGTCAATGGAAAGAAGGTAATTATTTCAGATGCCTTTTCCGTCCTTTGGTTTTTAGAATGGGGTATCATCCGGCATTGGGAAAGTATCAACCTGTCGGAGAAATTCTTGAACACGACGCTCGGAAAACGGTGGATCGGGTACCTGATACAGGAATGCAAACCGCAGTATCTTGTGTGTTAGCTTTTTGTTCATAACAAAAGGTGTTTTGTTAGCAACATAAAAATTCTCCTTACGATAATTGGTTGAACTCCTGCGAGAGGGCTATTATAGGCGTAAGATCAATAATTGAAAAAAGGAGATGGGTGTAATGATGCTGTCCCTGGAGCAGACATACAAGGCGTTGTTGCTGAAAGAAATGTTCACGGAAGAACGGGATATATGGAAGAGGAAAATGGATGGGTTTCTGCAAAAGAGGATTGTGAACAACAATACGGTCCTGCGAATTGTCCTTACAACAATGGGCGTTTCGACGCTCATCTTCTTCCTGCTCAACTCAATGGTCCGACCGATGCGGGAAACTGTATTTTGGTTTCCTCTATACTTCTTCATGGGCGGTTCCGTTGCCCTCGCGGTGCTTTTTGGTTTTAGGGCCTACAACGTCATAAAGAAGCGGACAAACATACTGGAAGGGAGGTGCGATAGGGAGTTCTTGAATTGCTTCGAGTTTGTGAGAGCGGCGGAGCATAATCGTGCGACAATTGAAAAGGCGCTCAAAGAGAAATGCACTCTCCCTCCGGAGTTTCAACGCAGGAATGTTCTTGAAGCAATGATCGTATTCATCCGTCAGGGACGGGCGACGGATCCAGAACACGCCATGCGGATCATCCGAAGTGAATTTTCGTATATGCTGAAACATTAAGTGTCGGGCCGAAAGTGGTCGGGCATTTTTTCTTTGCAGAATAATATCCGCGGACTTTTTACGGACTTCTCTACTCAGAAGGACTGATAGAATAAAGGTAATAACACAACAGTCAAGGGTGATGGGAGGGATGAAGTGAGGAAAGGATATTTACTATCGCTTGTGGCCGCGTCGGGCTTAGGCGCATATCTGATCTACCGAAAAAGGAATCGGATGGAAGTGTTGTGACAAGGCGATCCGTTTTTATTTCCTAATAAAATGATAGGCGAGTGAGGTGGAGAAGGGGAGTGAAAACATCCTCTTCTTTTTTCTTTACCTCCAAAGAGTCTGTGAGAGCAATCCCAAGCGGTCTATTGTAATGTCAGAAATACTTGCTCACTGGTTCAAGTTGAAATGTAAATTCGCAAGCAATTTCTATACACAACCCAATGTAAAGGAGGAACACGCATGTTCAGGATGTTACTCGGAATTATCTTCATGATTTTCTTGATCGCAGTCATCGGCAATATCGTCTTGGAGCAGTTTCCGAGTCTTGTGCCACTATGGGAAGAGTTCAAGATGCACATTACCAATCTGTACGAACTGTCGATTGTCAAGTACGGAACGATTGCAACCCTTATGATTATTGTCGCTGTCGTCATATTGGTTGGCTCTTCCAGCAAGAAAATTTGATTTTGCGCCACATGGCGGGAAAGGAGTAAATAATTTGAGCAAACGTACTCACAGAAAATCAAATAAGGAGGGAAAGTTTAAGAAATTTAAAAACGTCGTCTTGAAAATGAACGAGAATGAAAAGCAGAAAAGTGATGCGAAGAAGAAGGAAAAGCAGAACAAACCAAAAGGGTATTGCACGCGGAAGGCTGGTGTCATCGCCTTCTGGGTCATGCTGGTGTTGATGTTTCTGACTGTGGTTGTCAATTCGGGCGGGGGAAAGAAACAGACGGAAGCGGTGGTCCCCAATGAACCGACTGCAAGTAAGGCGGTATCGATGGAAGCCATTGAGTTTTCGAAGGATTTCCTTTCGCATTATTTCACGTGGAATCCCGAGCAGCTTGATAAGAACGAACGGGATACACAACTCGGCTACTTTGTAACGAAAGACCTTGCCGACCAGATCGGAAATGTTGCAGGCAAGATGTGGCAATCCACGCTGAAACGGGATGCCGTCCTGTTGAAAGAAGCGGAGGGCATAGGCGATAACAAGTCCATTCTGACGTTTCAGGTAGGTATCACTTACGACAAGACGCTCGCTGCCATTGAAAAAGAGAAAAGCGCACTTGGCGAGGATGGGGAAGATACCCATTCGGTCGAAAACCTATCGCAGGATAGCATGGATGTCGTAGTAAACGAACAAGGAATTGTAAAAAGAGTTACAAAGAAAAAATACGTGGCGGTCCATCTGTATTACGATGCAGACCAAAAACGATACATGATTTATCAGGTTCCAAGTTTCACTTATTACGAGGAAACGCCGAATACATCCGGTCCTGACATGGATACCGAAAAACTGCGCACCGTTGTCGGCAACCAGATAAACGGCGTCAAAGACTTCCTGAACACATTTTTCGAAGCCTATGCGAACGATTCAAGAGAGAAGCTAAGCTATCTGTTTGAGGACGAACACCGTCAAAGTGGTTTGAACAAAACGATGCAGTTCGATTCGATCAAGAATGTCACCGTGTTCGAAGGGAAAAACGAAAAGGAAAAAGTCGTGAGCGCCACGGTCATTTTCGCCGAACCGGATACTGGCATTGAATATTCTTCCTATTATCAAATTGTCCTTGCGGAGCGGCAGGATCGTTTCGTGGTGAAGCATCTAAACAGCAAGAAATATATCGACGAATTACTTCGGGCTACAGAGCAATCGTCTGATGAAACCGGTGGCGATAAAAGCAAAAAAGACAAGCAAGGAGAAAAAGAACAGGAATCACAATCCGGCAAGAGGTGATCCCGGGATTGCCCTGTTGGGGGTGGTGTTATCAAGAAAATGCATTTTCCCTACCACCGGTAAGGTACGGGTCTTTGAACAGTAAAACAACATAACGAAAACAACTGAAAGGAGTTAGTTGGTATATGTCGATAGAAAGTTTATTCGATTGGTTCGCGGGGGAAGTCAAATGGGCTTTGTTCATCGCCCTCCTGGTTCTGCTCATCGTCACAGCATTCAAGCGTGCTTGGATTGCGATGGTCGGGGTTGTCATTGGACTTGCATTTATCGGTATGTTTATCGTGAAGCCTGATTTGATTATCACACTTGCCGAATGGCTGACGAACTTGCTTAACTTTGGTGGTAGGTAACAGTCATCTCTTAACAATGGGGGTCTGTATCGGTGGCAGCCGTTATGGATTCCCATTGTTTTGTTTTTCGAAATTTAAAACAGGTGGTGAATGGTGATTAACAAAATCCCGTTATATGTCCTGAACAACTATTTGAAATTCGAAAAGAAAATCTATCAAGTTTTTGGATTGAAGCTAGGACGACCGTTGCGGATGAAAGCTGTTTTGTATGGGATCGTCTTCGGTGTCGGAACGATTGTCTTTTATAACCTTCCGTATCTTGGGAACCTCATCAACTGGATGCCGAAGGGCGTTCTTGTCCTTCTTCCGATTGGGCTTGCATGGCTGCTCGCGGATGTGGGAACGGAGAACCGATCACCGATCTTCTTCTTCCGGTCGTTCATCGGGTATCAGGTGAGAAACCGCGTCTCGAAGAAGACATATTATCGCGGGAAAGAAATCCCGAAGGAGACGGTCTACCAATTCCGCAACTACTTCACCTATACCGTATCGAACGGAGAAGTAAACATGCTTGAAGAGATGACTGCCGCTCTTCCGAAAGCAAACGAGCAGGAACATTCCGCAAGCGTAACTCCCAAAAATAAGGAGAGCAAACCATCTGTGTGGAAACGCATGAAAGAAGCGAAGGAAGTGTTCGCGAGACAAAGGCAACGTCACAGGAAGCCGGGGGAAAACAAAACATCTTTTATACCAGAAACGAGCCGTGAGGAAACGATTGGCATTCAGTTGAAACAAGAATCAACGGATGAAGTCGAGGTTCATCCAGAAGAAGCACCTGCGCAAGTGAACGAAGTATTCGTACAAGTCAAAACAAAGGATGTACAGGAAAAACCGTCAGCGTTCAGGACACACTCGCCGATCTACTGTGAAGAATCTGAATTGCCTGTACAAACCCCTTACTATGAAGAACCGAAGCAACCGGATGCGGCCCGCATGGCGGAAACTGTTATCGATGAGGCCGCGGAAAAGGAATCGCAGCGTCTGACGGAACTGGAACAGAAAGTTATGTCTCTTCAAAAGCTGATGGAAGGTAACATGCGGGAACAGGCGAAGGAACAGGAATCGGTAGGCAAAGCCTTCCTGCCAACACTCAAACCACCTAATCCCCTGATCGCTAGGCGGAAAAAGGAAAAAAGAAAGGAGGGAAGTCAAAAAGGAAGTGTTCGAGCTCCTTAGCCTGAGTCCGATAAAATCGGAAACATCGTCCGAAGAAAAGAGCTAATCGGTGTCGGATCGCGTACAGAACGCAAACAGATGAAGAAAAAAATAAGACTGTTTCAAAAAAGGAGTGTGGGGTCTTTGAAGATTGAATTTCCGATTAAGCATATCGAAGGAAACCTTGTATTTGCCCAAGACAATACCGTGTGGGCGTACTACAAAATCGATGGTTTCAACTATGATTTTTTGGATGACGATGAAAAAATCATCCCGTTTCAGCAACAAATGTCTCTCTTTACGAATATTGGACTTGATTTGCATTTCCTTTCGATTCCGAACCCGACGGACATATCGGGCATTCTGGATGAAACAATCGCGGTGATGGAGCGGAAGAACTATCCCCTTCGAGAAAATGGCATCACGTTCATCCAACGAGTGAAGGCGGCGCTGGAAGACCAAAAGGAACTGAATGAATCAAGCGAATACCATGATTATATCGGCATTCAACTGAACAAGGAACGGAACCGATATACGTCCGGCAACATGGGGATTGACGCGATCAATGCTTTCAAGAGTTTCATGAACGGCTTAAATTCTCCCTTGTATCAAGCGGTCGGCCTGTACCCGGATGACATCCTAGATAGTGAGATTCAGGCGTACCGGAGTCAAGCGTCAACGATTGAGACAACTCTTGTGAATGCTTTCTCCTCACGTATAACGCGCGTCTCAACAGCGGAGACGGTATACATCGCGGAAAAGATGTTTAGCACACGGAACAACAATTCGGACATAAAAATGCGGAGCGGCTTTGCGTCCGGCAAAGCCATCGAGGGGGTGGATAAGAAGGGAGTCAAGCATAAAGCGGTTCGGTGCGACAGGAAGGAGTTCATCGACCTGCAAGGGACCAATATTGAGGAAATCAACCCAAAGAAACTCCTGTTAAGCCGCATCACGGACGACAACAATATCGAGGAATTGTACTGCCAGCATCTTGTCATCGCCGACATGGGCGACATCCATTTTCATCCGGGCTATGAATGGCTGTACTACATCAAGCTGCGGATGCCGTTCCCTGTCACTATTTCCATCCGGGCTGATCATCAACCGAACGAAATGGTGCGGAAGCGGCTCGGGAATGCGAAACTTGAAATTCAAGATCAACGCAATGAAGCGTGGAAGGGCGGACAGGGAATTGACATGAACGTTGAAGTGTCGGAGCAGGGGACGGTCCAGATGGAGAACTATTTCCAACAGACCGGGTATCCCGGTTACGCCTGCTCGTTCGTCCTGAAAGTGACGGCAGAAAACGAGGAACAGTTAAAAACGCGGGTGGATTTGCTGATAAACGAAATGAGTAAGTTCGGTCTGAAAATCCTATCTCCATACGGCTATCAGATCCCCTTACTGCTTGAAACGATTCCCGGATCGAGGAAAATCCATGAAGATTACAGGATGGAAGTGGCGCCAGGCATTCTAGGCGGGATGATGTTCGGAGCAACGACCAACATCGGGGATAACCGGGGCTTCTATATTGGACATACATCCCGTTTGTCGAAGCCGGTGTTCGTGCAACCAGACCTTGCTGCGAAAGCCTTTGACGGCCTTGGCAATGTGGTTGATTCCATCTCGGTTCTTGTTGCAGGGATGACTGGAAAAGGTAAATCGTTTTTCATGAACCTGTTTACCTATCTTGCGACGCTGACCGGTTCCAAAGGGCTTATCATTGACCCGAAAGGCGACCGGAAAGATTGGAACAAAGGCTTGCCGTTTATCCCACCGGAATATATTTCCGTCTGGACGCTCGGGAAGGACCCGGACGACGCCGGTTCCCTCGACCCGTTCCGTACGAGTACAAGCACAGAGGAAGCAAAGGATGTGACAATGGACATCCTTTCGTATCTGGCACAGATCAATATTGACGACGTGGCATACAGCATATTGAGCGAAGCAGTCGAGGAAGTGCCAAAGCACGACGATCCATGCATAGGAGTTGCCATGAGCCATTTGCAGAATCTTTACGACAACAGGCTGGCCAACATGTCGGACCAGCGCTACCAAGCGTTAGAAAGTCTGCTAAATACGCTCACCACTCTTAAACGAAACCAGTTGTCATTGCTATTATTCGGTGAAGTTGGACAGAAATTCAAGGTGCTTGAACATGAAAAACCGATTCAAGTGCTGATGATCCAGAACCTGAACCTGCCTTCGGGCGAGGAAAAACAAAAGCGTCCGATCCATATGATTTCGGAAGCGATCATGATTTCAATTACCGCGTGGACGAAGCAATACATGTTCAACAGTGAACGCGGCGTGCACAAGTACATTCTCCAAGACGAAGCAAGTGCGATTGAGCGAAGCCCGATCGGTGCGGAACTCATGAACTTCATCGTGCGGATGGGCCGTTACTACAACACCACGCTGATGAAAGGTTCACAGAATGCGTCTGACCACGGGCAGGATGTCGCAAACATCGGAATGAAATTCAGTTTCGGTTTGCGGAAGACGAGTGAATGTGAAGAAATGCTCGACTATCTGAATCTACCGAGGACACAGGAAAACATTGATACACTCAAAAGGCTTGACCGCGGGGAAGCCCTGTTTCAGGATATCTACGGTCGCTCTGCCGTTATCCGTATCAATCCGGTGTTCGAGGAATTGTTGAATGCGTTCGACTCGTCCACGTCCACTGAGGAAGAACGGGAACGTGAAAAAGAGCGGGCGAGGTAAATCCTTCCTGCTAATTCATTGTCCGTCTGTATAGAAGTGTCCTATAATTCTTGTAAACTAGAAAACAAGAAAAGGAATGATTGGGATGGATAAAAAGAAAATCAGTTTACGAACTTTCGGAATTGCCCTAATTGCAGGGTGCGCCCTTATTATTAGCGGCTGTTCCGGTTCAAACGGCAGTCAGCAGTCTGCTCCAAAGGCGGAGAAAACAGCCAAACCCGGAAAGGATGAAACAAAAGACGAATTGCAGCTTGACAAAGAAATGAGAGCTAAGTTGAATGAAAAATTCAAGGATGCGGATAAAGTGATTCACGAATTCCTTGTTGCTAATTTCGAAAGCGATCTTGATACATTGGAAGCTATGTATCTTCCGAATGAAGCTGGATATGAAAAGTTCATGGGAAGCGGTCGCCAAACACTGGAGGCCCAACAAAATGGGGCGTTCGTTCAAAACGTTGATGAATACTATTTCATCCGGTATTCATCTGAATATGATAAAACCGGAAAATTGTACTATCAAACATATGTATACAAAAAGGGTTCAAGTACCGCTGTATCCATGAATGTCGCACTTGCAAAGGATGAAAATGATATATGGAAGATTGAGAACAATGGATTAAGCAGTAGTGAGGTTTTCCCTCAAACAATGGAGAAAAATGGAGGGACTGTTTCAAAACTTTACTTTGATGGAAAAGGCAATTTAACAAAAAATAACTGACTTTTATACTTCTGTGTTTTTAGAAAGGAGGTAAAAGGTGCGGAAGAAGAATCTCCCTACATGCTAGGGAGATTCTTTTTTCCCCTTAATCTATGAAACAAAAGAAAATATCTATTTTGAAGCGGTCATTTCTAATACTTACGCTGCTTTTTTTCGTCGGGGGGATTGGGGCATCGTCCCCTGCACCCGTGTTTGCAGAAACGGATTCCCAACGGGTCGATCAAGGAATTGTGGATGCCTTTGAGCGGGAGCAGATGGGGGAATTTAAGGGGGAGGGAAAAACTATTACTATTTAGATTCAGTCACGGAACGTGATGCGAAAAAAGCGAGAGAGGACAGCGGCTGGGAGAACATCAAAGATAAGCTGTTCGGTTGGACCGACTTCAGCGGCAACTTTATGGATAAGTTCAACACCTTCCTAAATATGATCGTCAACATGGCATTCAAAATGAATCTTTTTTTGACGAACACGATGATTATGGTGCTTGATTTCGCTTTCGATATCGATATTATCAGTGCATTGGTGCAACAACTACAGGACAGCATTCAAAATATGGCCGGTATTTCCGGAGGCAAGTTCCTTGGCGGTGGCTTGTTCGGTGGCTTGATTAAAATGGTCATTATCCTTGCGGTTTTGAATATGTTGTATGTCTTCGTCATTCGCCGTGCGTTCCTTGAATCTATCGGTGCTTTGATGAAAACGGTTTTGACACTCACTTTGTCATTGTTGTTGTTCTCCAACTACGCAACTTTTATCAATGGAGCGCAAAGCATTACACATGATGCAACACGTCATATTATCGGATTGACGACATGGAATGAGAATAGCAACGTTACCGTCAATGCTGATACGAAGACAACGATGAAGGATTCCTTATGGACAATGTTCGTCGATCGTCCGTATTTGTACATGCAATATGGCACGCATGATACAGGCCAAATTGGAGAAAGTCGGATAAGGGATTTATTGAAGACGCCAACCGGGGAAGACCGATATGAGAAGGTTTTGACAAAGGAGGTAGTGGATCATAATAACGGGCTGATGGTTCACAGTTCCGTCCTTGACCGATTATCGTTCAGTGCATTTTATCTAGTAGTAAACGGAATCGTTTCCATGCCAATCTTCATGCTTGCAGTTTTGTTGATTGTGCTGCAATTCTGGTTCCTTATTATCGCGGCTATCGCTCCGTTCGCATTGTTAATCGCTTCGATTCCGGGATTCTTTGGGGTGTTGAAACGTTATGCAATTGAGTTTGTCATTCCGCTAGCATTAAAAATATTTTTTGCCTTTTTCACCGTATTGTTGTTGGTATTGTCGGAAGCATTATTCTCCATGAGTGTGGCGCAACGTTTTAACGCACAATCTATCGTGGATTATATCGCAGTCGGCGTATTCCACTTTGTATTGTTTATCACGCTGTTCCTGTTGCGGAAACGGATTTCCAATGTATTTGCATCCGGCTCGCAGATGATTGCAGGCTTGCGGGAAGCGTCCGGTCCGGTGAATCCGTTCAGTATAGCGAAAAAAGGCGTGCAAGGCACGGCAACGGTCGCAGGCACGGCAGTTGGTGCGTTTCTCGGAGGACCTGCAGGAGCGGCGATGGGCGCTTCCATCGGCAGTACAGCAGGCAGAGCGGTGACAGGGGAAGCGGGCATCGCAGAAGTAGCATCTGCATCGGCACGTGCAGCGAATTTCAGCCGATTGAGTAAACTTGGTTCTACGAAGAACGCTCCTGAACTTGCTATTCAAGAGAAAGGGACGCTTGTGAGCTTCATGAAGGAGAAGGGCTTCGGCACAGACACAATCGACGAAACGATGGAAGCCTTTGAAAAGAACGGTTTACATGACGTGACGCCGGAGGAATTCGAAGAACAATACGACAAAATGGTGCAGAAATCCCGTACGGGCGAGATGAACAAAGATTTCTCCCAATCTATGATTTCCGGAATCAAAGAACAGCGGGTGGAAAACCGGTTGAGCGAACAGGAGCGTATTTTGCGACGAGATCAGCGACCAACAGAAACATCGGAAAACGCTACCCGGTTCTTCCATGAAAAAGGGGCGCACCATGCAACACACGACGTTGTAACGTCGCTAGAAAAAGCAGGTCTCCAAGACGTAAGTATGGCGGAGATGGAAGCGCAATACAGCAAGATGCAGAGCCAGTTCGAAAAAGGGCAACTTCAAGGAAACTTTGCGGATGAGTTTGCGAGGGGCATCAAGGCGCAACGTGTTCAAAATTCGAATTACGAGGAAAACGAACGGATTTTCCGGAAAATGGGGCCAGAATTTGAACCGAATGATTTCAATAATCACGGGATAGGGGCGGAATATGCCCATGTTTCTTCCATTCCAATGGAGAACACGGATATGAATTTGAATTCCCTGTACGGTGGGCAGGATCCTTTCAACCTGGTAGAAAATACCCCGATTGGAGGCGGCCCGATACAGACTGCAGCATTCGGGAGCCAACAGTCAGACATCCGTTCGATGGATGCTTATGCTCGGACAGAGGCTTCTCATATGGATAACAGTTTACTCCAAGGGGCGGATAAGTACCGAACCGGCATGGATTCTAGTCCTTTAAGCGGAAATGCCGCAACGGGTGGAGGCTTAGAAACCAGGCCGATTGACGGCGGTCGTCTTGATGGCAATTCAATGGGCTCAAATAGGTTGGATGCAAAACCAATAGGAGACACACCCTTGGAAGGCGGTTCTATGGATACAACACCGCTTCAAAATGATGCGCTATCGGGCGAAAAAATGGATACAAACCCAATCGGCAATAATCCAGTAGGCGGAAGCCAGTTGGAAAGCAAGCCTATCAGCGGAAACGAAATGAAGGGCGGCGGCATGGATTCAAAACCGATGGAGGACAACCCAATCGGTGGCAATAATATGGAAACGAAGCCGCTTGGTTCTATCCATCTTGATAGTTCAAAGATAGACGCTTCCCCGATGGGCGGCAGTGAAATGAAAGGCTCGTCGATGGAAGGCTCATCCTTTGACAACAGTCCTCTACAAGGAAAAGGGATGGATGCGAAACCGCTTGAACAGAGTTCCTTCGGTGGCAGTTCCATCGAAACGGCACCAATTGAAAACACACCTTTTGAGAGCGGGCAGACAAAGGAGGAACCGGTTCAGCCGAAGAAGGAAACTGGCAACACGCCAACAAATTTGGTTCCAAACGAAACAAACCGCGGGGCGCAACCACGGATTCACCAAACAGAGCAATTGAACCCCGAACCTGGCACGGAAGACAGAAATACGAATCAGTAACAAAAAAGCGTGAAGGCATGTCTTCACGCTTTTTCCTGTTGTTTTCAAACACAAGTACGGATGTAAGGAGTTTGATGTATGGAAAACGAACATAACAAAAAGGGTGGAAAGGGTTGGCTTATCGGCATCGGTGCGTCACTAGGCTGTCTTCCGTTGCTGATGATTAGCCTGTTCCTCCTTATCGCAGCAGGCATGTTCATCATCATCGTGGATGATGAAGAGCAGGAGCGCTCAAACAGCTTCGGTTCCTTCTGCCGGCTTGAAGGTGAGGTAGATTTCAATATATGGGATGCGAACTTTGCGGACCCATCCAAAGTGGGGGCACTTGTGGGATACGGAGATACCATTATCAGCCTAGCAAGCGAATACGGGATTGACCCTGTGCTTGCTTCCGCAATCATGCTGCATGAAACAGGGAGCGGTACATCGAACGCTGTAAAGAATTACAACAATCCGGGGGGGATCATGGATCCGGCTTCCGGTTGGTCTAGTCTCATGCGCTTCCCTAACATGGAAGAAGGCCTGCGCTATACGATGGCAAATATAAAACGGCGGATTATTGATGATGGGCTTGACACGATTGAAAAACTCGGTGCTGTATATGCGCCAATCGGAGCCGCGAACGATCCGAACGGATTGAATCAATACTGGGTCTCAAGAGTGACCGAAATTGCAGCTGATTTCGGTGGGCTTATTATGAACTGTGAAGGTGTTCTGGCGGTTGGAAATGAAGCCTTCCAGATCATTTATGAAGAAATGTTGAAATATCAAGGATGGTCGTATGTCTGGGCGGGGGCAAGCCCTTCCGCCGGTTTCGACTGCTCGGGATTGATGCAATGGGCGTATGCAAGGGCAGGAATTCAGCTTCCCCGCACTTCCTATGAACAATACAGGTTTAGCCAACGCATCACACAGGATGAATTACAGCCAGGCGACCTGATTTTTTTTAGCACCGCTTCTTACGCGCCGGTTACGCATGTCGGCATGTTTGTCGGAAATGGGAAGATGTATAACTCCAACAATTCAGGTGTCATGTATTCCAATCCCTTCGATTCCTATTGGGGACCGAAAATTGTAGGATTCGGCAGAGTAGCCGACTTCTCGGAATAAAAATGAGGAGGATTTTTGAATATGGATAAGACGAAAATTATCGGTATCGTCGCAATGGCATTGGCTCTAATCTTTGTCGTTTTTTCACTTATAAAAGGAAAGCAGGAGCCGAATGTGCAGGAGGAACCACCAAAACAAGCCGAAGTGATTCCGAAGGATTCGGGGGATGAACGGCCAGCAAAAAGGCCGGATAAGGTGGCTACGCCTACTATCGAAAAGGACGAGACAAAGGGTGGGGTTCAAGGAGAAGACGAGAGAGGTGGAACGGCCGAGCAACCGACAGAGCCTGATTTCGAAGCTGAGTTCATCAAGAAACACGGCAAGGAACAGGTGAATCAAGCACGGTCAACTGTCGGAAAAACAATGGCGATCTGGGTGCTAGACGAAACAAACAAGGCGGAGTGGCAGACATATGCAACCGAGCATTTTTATAAGAAGGCGATCAAGGACATCAAAATTAGTCGTGATGACAAGAAGCGGGATATTTCCAATCTAGAAATTTTTGCAACCGAACCGAAGAATGAAAACGAAATGCGTTTTGTCATCTTCGCCGACTGGCAGCTTCTAGACGGGGTGAAGACCATTAGCACGCAAAGGAAGATGTATTATGCCGATGTTATCAAGACGAATAATCATTGGCTTGTCAATGAATTCGAAGGATTAGAAAGGGTGTTTTCGGATAAGTGAGCAGCTAATTTCATTGGAATGGGTTTGTCTGACGGAGCGAATAAGCGATAAATGCCTTCATTTCAACGAAAGACGATACAGGCAATCCCCTTACGTCGGACCAAGTGAAAGTGACGTGTCGGACGTGACCGAAACGAGCAAAGCCCTTTCACATCAATGTTTCCGACCTTGCTTCTTCTTCATTTGTCAGACGGATGGAATAAACGCTGAATCAATATGAAAAATGCGTCTGACGCCTAATTGCCAATTCCCTTTATTACAGGGGTTCACATGGATAAACAACGTCATAACCAAGGAGGTTTCGCTTTGCCGAAAGAAATGAACTTGTTGCTAAAAAGTTTGGAGGAATTTCGCGTGCGATTGATAAGAGAAACCGGCTATTTATCAGAGGATGTAAGTTATGTTGCAGAAACTAGTTTCCGCAACAAGCAATCGAAGCCTTTGCAAATTAATGGTTTTCCGGTGTTTCGCTTTTCATATCCCGGAACATTGCCACTATATGATTCCCATGACAAGGAATTTCAAGCTGTTATTCGAAGGATGTACCTCGAAGCGACGTTCAATCTCTATGATTTCAATGCAATTGAAACCCGTTTTGACAAGGCAACCATCATAATTGAGCATCATTTCAAGGAAGCCGGTATTCGTGATCTCGATAATCGGAACCGGAAATATTTGATTGATGCGGTACGGGCGACCGGATTGATTCCCGATGATAACGCGCATGTACTAACGTTGTTAGAGGAGGCACACCTGACGGATACGGAACCCTATATCGATGTTTTTGTGTTGGAACGGGAGAACCTTTTCCCTTTTCTGACTTGGCGAGGCGCAAATAACAGAGAAATTCATGACGGGAAAATTTTCAGTGAAGTGAATATAAATGCGGTCGAAAAGATGATGGCAGGAGAGGAGATCGATGTTTTGGTATCTGATGGAGCAAATGACTTTTGGAACTGATTTTCGCTTCATTTATACCCGGCTTTTTTTAGATTATACCTTTCTCGAAAGGTAAGAACTAAACTAGGTTGCGGAGACCTTAATTCTTACCTTTATTTTTTGGTTTTTCACAGATGGATTATACCTGTTCGGGATAATTCGAACCTTGATTCTTCGGAGTTTCGTAGGTTTACCAGCAAGGTGGCAAAAATCTAAAAAATCCACGAAGTTTTGTTAGCCATGTTGGAAGTCATGACAATATTGCGTAACGAAACAATCCGTACGCTCCGCATGGCTAGCGATCACTTAAAAACAGGAATACAGACTCCTTTCGGGGGAGCAGGAGGGGGAAATGCCTTTGGAAGGAAGCAAACGCCTATGCAAATTGGATACAGAAATTCTCACGGGGCTTTACGAGTACCGCGCGCTTACGACAGAGCAGATTGCGCGCAAGTTTGGGATTTCGATGCCGTACACATATAAGAAACTGTACATGATGCGGAAGAAGAAACTGCTGCATAGCGAACCGATTTCCGGTTATTTGAATAAGCAACGGAGCCAGGGGAAATATCACCGGATTAGCGAGACGGGCATCTCCTGTTTGAAAAAACAGGGGATGTTTGTCGAGCGGCAGGCGTACCAACTGAAAATAGATAAGTACCACTTGCCCTACGTTTTGATGACGAATGACTTGCTCGTTGATTTGGAACCGCACGGATGGGAGTTATCGGACAGCCGAGATACGAAAGCGAGATTCCGCCTGAACCGAAGCGACAACATACAGGGGATGCTACTGAATACGCACACCCGGAACGAATATGGAATTTACATCCTGAATGCCAACATGGGTCCAAAAAATTTGCAAAAGACCATCCGTGAAGTTGGGGACTACGATCAGATTAACGACTTTTTGTTATTTACGAGCGGGAGCCAGACATTTGAAACCATTGTAAAGGCGCTATTAGAAGGAGACGACGGCAAGGTAGTTGCGAAGCGGCATAGCATCAAAGTATTACCCCATGTGTTCGGAAGAAAGTATCTAAGCCATTTCGATGACGAGGACAAGGTACTTAGGTTCGCGGTATCGGAACTCGGTGTATCATTTAAGGAAAGGCTCAAAGGTCCCTCCATTTGCCACGATGGTCTCGACACAATCGTTTGGCATGAAGGAGAGGAAAAGTATTTCGTGAATCTACTTGATACGGACTTGAAGAAAATCCATCATATGCTTCGATATCGGAAAGAGAGTTATCGGGAAGATGGGCGAAAACTGCTTGTCCTAACACATGTCGATCTGCATAGCAAGTTGCTGAAGGAAATCTTCCATATCGATTATCTGGCAGTGCATCCGAGCCGGGTCGTGGACTATCTGGCAGTTTTGAATTAAAAGAACTCGAATACAGGTTGTCCTTCAAAACACGTTTTGAATTTGAGTTGAACTATAGATTCATCATGCAAGGAATGGAGCGGCAGGACAAGCAATAATTTGCCTGCCTCCTTGACAAAGAGACGTTTCGCCCTTCAAAAGACGTTTTGTTTTAGGGGGTCGCAAAAAAGTCGGAACAAGTAGTGAGTATGCGGGGAGGGTGGTCTTGCCCCGGTTGAAGAAAGAATCGGAATGGAAAGGATGGTATTTCACATTGACACAGTACAGAGTTACACCGGAATTAAACCAGTTATTTTCATTACTTAACAATGGAAAGGAGCTTGCGGATGCGGTTTCGCATCATTTGGATAAGGAGGAGCAGGGGAGGATGTACGACATTGTGAAGGATGTCCTTTCGGATGAAGTTGCACTTATTCTCGAAGTGGAGATTCGCAGGAAGGCATTCAAAGAGACTCACGGATCGGAACCTTATACGGGGAATCGGATGGTTGGCGAATTCAATTAGTCAGGAAGGAGGGGATAGCTTTTGATTCAACTAATGGTAGCCCTGCTGCATTTCGTGGCAGGGGGGATCGGTGTCGCCTTGATGATGGGAGGTGAGTATATCCCGTCACCGAAGCTAATAATGCTCGCAGGATCGGCGCTTACGCTAGTCTATTACGCGGCATCGTTCGTGACGAAGGGGAGAAGTAAAAAAATAAGGCGGCTGCTCGTATTTTCGCTCACGGTTTATATATCGCTTTTGCTTTCAAGCTATCTGTATTCGGCCTGGACATTCGATAAGATATTCAGCGCGGCGATGATGATGAAGGCGATTCTGTTCATGCTTCTTCTGCTTAGCACATACGGAAATTTCCTGTACATGCGCGCAGAGTCTTCCTACAAGAAGAAGAGGGGGAACCAACGGATCAAGGAGCCGGCCCAGGAAAGCATGTATGAGAAATGGAAGAACCGCAAGCAGGAGCCGAAGCAGGAAGTCATGATTGTATTGGGGGAATCGACTGAAAATGGAGAATAATCCACTTGACAGCAAGGAGCGGTATTTCGGGAGACTTCGGGCGCAAAGCAAGGACGGGGATATGCGAGGACGATATTTCATGAATATCATCCTCGTTTTGTTTTTCTCGTGATGATCTTGACCGTCTTCTTTTCTGTTAGGATGGCACAAAGTCCAATGGACGACATGATGGACGTGTATGAGGAAAAAACGAACGTCTACATGGTTCATCCAGTGGACAATCAGTCGAGAAAATGAAACTTGTTTTGAAATGGAAGAGAAAGCTAGATAAAGAGAAAGGAAGTCAGCTATTTTGTCAATAGAGTTATCCACAGTATTATCCACAACACCAAGAGGAAAGATTGTCAAACTCATCACTATCAAGACAGTGGATCGGATGGAGCACAAGATTGCTTTCGTGGTATCAAAACACCGAAAATTAGGGAGCGCGAACCTTGTCATCCGGCAGATGTTAGATTGCGAGAAGGCGAAATTGTCATCGTATTCGCAGTCACTGTTCGATTCCTGTTTTAAGAACTGGTGAGCGATGAATATGAAGGGAAGGAGTGAAACGTAATGAATTTCGTCCGTAAACTATTGGGCCGAAAGGAGCGGCGAAAAGAGCAAGAAAGGGAGCGTTCAGTCGATATGGAATTATTCCAGCTCTATACCGTGCTTACCAATCACGATGACTGGTGGAATGCGCAAAACTGCAATCCGCTGGAACAAAAACGTAAGAATATGGAAGCGAAAGTAGCCCTGCAATCGTATTATGGACAGCTCGTTAAGGTCGGTCCAGTCGATAATAGGCCAGAAAAAGAAAAGACGGAGCGGTACGGTCGGCGGATGCGGGATATTGAAGCTGCATTTCACGAGGAAAAATATATGCGGGCATGCAATGAAATTATCAGTCTTATGTATTATCAACCATTTTTGAGGGAGGACATCTATACGGATTTGTGTTCTGTGCTAGAAAGAAATCTCGGGGTTCCCTGAAACGTCATAGATGGAAAGCCTGAAATTAAAATTATGGAAAGGAGATAGAGGTTTGTCACAACTGATTGGATGGACAGTAACGGTGCTCGTTCTTTCCCTCGCCGTTCCAAGTCTGGTTCGCGTCATTCGGACAAGGCAGGACGAGCAGAGATTGCGGGACGCCGGGATACACGATATTGACCGGATGGATGAAAATGAGTTTGGTGCATTCATCAGGCTGCTGTTCGGGGAAGTTGGATTCAAAACAACAGAAGTCGAGGAACTGGAAGTCCTGTTCGGGGCGGATTTTATTCTTGAAGGGGAAACAAAAGCCGTTTTACAGATCAACCGCCTCGGCGTGAACACACGGGTCGGCGTTCGTGCGGTGCAGGAGATCGTTGCAGCGCGGATGTACCATGGTGCAAACGAAGCGTGGCTCATCACCAACACGGTCTTCACGGAGAATGCCCGCCTTCTCGCACAGGTATGTAACGTCAAATTGATCGACCGGTTTCTGTTACAAAAACTGATTGTGACCGTGAACCCAGACGCGAACCCGAAGGAAGTGCGGGAAAGTATCAAGTTGTTGTACGAGGAAACGGTATGGGGGAACGTGGAAACGAAGGAGAATCGGGAAGGAAAATTCACCATGGTGGAAGGCGAGTGAGCCAGGTATTATTTTTTTGCTTACATTATACTCAAAATGTGTAATTGCATGGAAAACTAAACAAAAGGGGTTTTATTTGAATGGAGAGTATGGTTTTAACGGAAAGGAAATACGCGGGATTCTGGATTCGCTTTGTTGCATCTCTGATCGACGGCTTTGTCCTTGGAATCCCTTTGTTCTTCTTACAGATGTTCATCAATCTGCTGATTTTGGCTCCTGTCATAGGGAATCAAGCCCAGATGATTACAGCCAACATGGCAGTGATGTTTGTAAACGGAGTATTATCCACCGTGGTAGCGATCGTCTATTACGGGATGATGGAAAGTTCATCGCAGCAGGCAACCCACGACAAGATGGTTATCGGCGTCAAGGTCGCAGACGAAAACGGTGGCCGTCTTTCCCTTAGGCGGGTGCTCCTGCGATATATAGGGAAGTTCCTCTCGGCGATTCTTTATATCGGCGATATCATGGTTGCGTTCACCGAAAGAAAGCATGCACTGCATGATTTCATCACTAAGACATATGTCGTGTACAAATAATTACGAAACAGGAGGAAATGAAATTGGAAGATGAAAGCAGAAACGCAAGAAAAGGCGGGAATAGGTGTCCTCGTGAAGGAAAAAGATACGAAAAGGAGTTTGGAAATATGAGACTGGCTAGTACTGCTACCGTTCCCATCACTTGGGGCGGCAGTGATTGTTTCACCCATATGCTTGTCGTTGGGCCGACCCGGTGTGGGAAGACGGCTACAATCCTGAAGCCGATTATCTACCAGTTGTTATTGCAGAAGAAACGTGGCATCCCACTTGGCTTGTCCGTTGTCGAACCGAAAGGGGACGTGGCGGCGATGGTCGCGGAAATGAGCGAGGAAATGGGCCTTCCGTACATCCATATCGACCCGATGAAGCCTGACACGGACCGGTTCAATCCGATGGAGGGGGAAATCAATGACGTGGCGGAAGCAACCGTGGTCGTCCTGAAAGGGCTGTTCGGAAAGCAGGATGCTTTCTTTGCGACGGTTCAGGAATTGTCCGCGCGAAATGTCACCAAACTACTGAAGGAACTGCACGGCGACCACATGGATATTATTGATGTGATGAACACGCTTCGGGATCAGGCTGTGCTTGAGGCAAAAGTGGCAGAACTGAAACAGCGGGACGGCATGACTGACCTTGTGCATTTCTTCGAGTCGGAATTACTCGGTAGCATGCGCGACAAATACCGCCAATTCATCATTGGACTTCGGGCGCAGCTTGAAAATGTCGTATCGAACGATGCTCTTCGCCGGATCATGACCGGGAAAAGCAGCATCAGCATTGATGAGCATTTCGAAAATGGCGGCATCCTTGCGGTGAACACCGCGCTTGGGATGTTACGCTCGTCCGGTGACGCCTTCGGTCAATTCGTGACGATGCACCTTCAAAACGGCACATTCAGAAGGCCTGGCACAGAAAGCTCTCGGGTTCCTCATTACCTGATCGTAGATGAATACTCCCGTTATATCAACCCGGATGTCGAGATTTTCCTGTCGCTCGCGGCGGAGTACCGGGTGGCAGGGATATTCGCGACGCAATCGCTCGGACAGCTTGAACTTGAATCGGGGAAAGTGAGTGCGAAAGCCATGAAACGGTCGATTTTAGCCAACTGCCGGAACAAGATCGCATTCGGCGGCGTCGGGGCGGAGGACGCAAAAGAGTTCGCGGAGATGTTTGGGAAGGATAAAATCATCATGCGCCAATCGACGTACAAGAACCGGATTTTTCTGCCAAACCTATTCCCAGATTCTTACCGGGATACCGAAAACGAGGAATATCGGTTCGACCCTACCGATTTAATTGACGGCTTGCCGCGCTTCAACTTCGTCCATCAGCTCATGCAGGGTGGCGCGCTTCAAAAGCCGGCGCTCGGGCAGGGAAAGTTCATCCCCCGCGACTGGAAGGAACGAAAGGAATGGGAATCCGGTAGCTTGGTCAAAAGAAGTAGTATGGATATGAAACGCGTTTTGAATCTGTTGCTACGCAGATGGAAAGGCAAAGGGAGGGAACTGGTCATCAGCGGATATATAGAAGCGCCAAAGAAAGAGATAAAAGTGCCCTCTATGCATGCAGTCCCTGAAGAACTTGCCGCGCCTTTTGATACGCAAGGACAGGAGCCAAACTTGACCACCTTATACGAAAGGAAGGAAGAAAAGTCTGGACAAAGGGTGGATCAACCGCCTGCAAATCGAAAACTACCGTCCGCGAAGCCAGAACCAGAAAAGAAAGCGGAAAACCGCCTGCTTGTTACGAATAAACTGAGGATTGACAGCAAGAGGGGTGGGGGAGTCTTGCCAAAACATAAGCAGGATGCCACAATCATTTCGCCGAAAACCGAGGAAGAAACCCCGAATATCGTCCTGTGTTCCGATGACGGATTCTGGGATTGAAAAAAATGTACACAAACTGTTAACCCATTTTTTGTTTTGTGTAGAATAAATGCGTAATCAGCACAATCCTACACAAAAGGAGTATCTCTAGGTTTCCTGATTATGGTATTGAATGCAAATAAGCTATGCCATACAAAAGAAAAACGAGAGGCTATTCCACCTACCTCTACCCTCAATCCCTAGTATTAAGTTATTCTGACGGAAAATAACCCGTGGAGGTTTTCTTGCAATGAAGCGAGAGAACAGCAGTAGGTTTTTTCGTGTTCCGATTCCACAAACTGTTGAATTGGAATTTCTCTTTATATACAATATGTGTATGTAATTCATTATCTACTCCCACTGTGTATAACTGCAAAAAAGGTCAAAACAGAGGAAAGGAGGGTGTAGGTACATCCGCATGAACAATTAGAAATAGGGTTTTCAAATAACAATTACATCTTATATGCAGGCTCCTATGATTCGGTTCGTGGGGGCTTACTCTTACATCATAATAAAAAAGGAGTGCTACAGAATGGCGGAAGAATTGAATGTTACGTCCATGTTGATTGAGGGGTTTGACACGCGGAGGCTCGCGCAGGAAGAACAATATGACAAGGATTGGCAACAGGTTGTCGGCGCAAAACAGAATGACAAGATTCTCCAATCAGAGATTGTCGGGATCGAAAGCATCGGCAGCAAGGAATGCGCGGTCGTCCATGTCGGCAGGATTAAAGGATACATCCCCATTGAATTTACAGGAGTCGAGAACCTGCGGCAACTACGGGCCTTGACGGGGAAGAAAGTTGCCTACAAGGTACTTGAATACATAGAGGACGCGGAAAAGCAGATTTTCATGGCGTCCCGGACGGCAGCGCTGGAAGAAATGGCGGAAATCACGCTGAGACGGATTAAGACAGGGGACGATATTATCGCAGTCGTCCGTACGGTTAGCCCGTCGCTTGTCCGTGCCGACATCGGCGGCATCGAAGTAAGGCTGCCACTCGACCAGATCCGGTACGGTTGGATCGATGATTTAACGGAGGAAGTGAAGCCGGGGGACCATCTGCGTGTCAAGGTGTTAGGCATTGATGCGGAGAAGAAGGACGTGAAGGTGAGTGCAAAGGCGCTCATGAAGAATCCGTGGGAGGACTGCAAGGCGAGGTATAAGCGCGGAGCGGAATATGTCGGTACGGTGTCGGGCGTCCGGGAGTTCGGTGTGTTTATCAACCTTGAGGCCGGCGTGGATTCTTCGCCAGCCACTTGAAATATCAGAACCTAAAGCGGGGCGACCGGGTACTCGTGCGGATTAACGGTATTGATGAAAAGGAACAACAAGTACGTGCGAAAATCGTCCGTGTGATTTGAAGGGGGGAGCGGATTGTGTGGTGATTACACAATCCTCTTTTCCGAAAAGATACATGACGGGTGGTTCAATCTTTACATCACTTTTATTGGAGATTATTTCGGATATTCATATATCAGAATTGCGCTGTCGCGCTATTCAATTATTTTTATTTGCATAAATAAAAACGGCGGGCACTGATCGTCGTATGAAAGGGGTGAGGAAAATGAATGCAGTGAAAGCCACTAGTCCGTTTTCACTTTCACACGCATGGACCTTGCATTGGGATCGAAAGCCGTCCAATCTGAAGCGCATTGAGCATTTCGGTTCGAAGTCGAGCAAGGAAAAACAGGCGATTGATGCAATTGGCAAAGTCGGCGTTATCGGCGGGCAACAGCTTCATCAGTTGTTCGGCATCGACAAGAAAAGGCTAAAACGCATGATTGCGGAGCAGAAGGTCGTTCGCCACGAAATGCGGCTTGACGGGAATATCATCCCCATTTTTACGCTTGGGCTGAACGGAGCTTTGATCGCCGGAATGGAAGATGCGTATGAACTCAATTATTGGGTGCGATATAAGACAGAAGACGTTTTGAAACGGATGCTGTTCTTCAAGCTATACGAGCGATTCCAAGGTAGGGAGGCGGAAGACGGAAAAACGGGTCCCGCCATCCTACCGACGCCAAACCCGTTCATCGGGGCCATCCAGTTTAGGCGATCCTTCCTGTATGTATACGTTGTGAGGGGAGAAATAAATGATTTTCTTATGCACATGAAATGGAAAGGAGAAAGTTTCAACGAACGGCTCATCATCATCGCGGAGGACATCCGGCATCTGAAACTATTGAAACACGCTTTGCTTCCATTGAAGGCGAGGGTCGTGCTCGATTCCGACCTGCTTGCGGATGAAGCGCATGTACAGAACATCTTCTATTTCCTGAAGGACGGTGAATTCGTGAAAGACCAGTAGTTTTTGCCGGATCAAGGGATGCAGGGGGTGGTACAGCAGCCGATTCTTTACCAATGTTTGTTAGTGGACGGGCGGTAAAGGATACAACAAGAGATTAGGGGGAAATTCGGTTTGATGATTACGCAAAAAGGAGACGTATCGGTGTTTCAAGTGATGTCTAGAAAACAAGTCGCATTCAAGACGTTCTACAATGGGAATCTAAAAGTCTTCAATGTGCCTTATTTTCCAAGCGACGATAATGACGAGACGGGATTCATTCCATACGAAGTGTTGTTTCAATTATCCCACATCTTTAAGTATATGCACATGCATAACGAGGGCGAATTTGATTATCAGCATTTCAACATGGTCAAGACACACATGACGACTGATTCAGACAAAAAGAAGGCAAGAAAGAAGTTCAATGAAGAAAAGGATAGGTTTGTAAAATACGTCTTGGACGAATGGATTGCCAAGTATTTCGTAATGAAATTGAAAGCGAAAAAGAAACCCATGTCTGCGGGCGGGCCCGATAGGCAAAATGAGAAATGCAGGCAGGCGGAGCAATGGCTTGACCTCTTCCAAAGCAAGTTAAATGAACTACCCGAATTGCATCGGGAGATCATTGCGCGGAAATACCTGCAAATCAAAGCATCGGGAAGCTATCCTTTGGATGATTTTGTTTATAGCGAAATGCATATCGGACGGACTAATTACTACGAACGGAAAAAGGAAAGCCCTCTATTGGCTAGGGCTTGCCCTTTGGAACAACGAACAGATTCCTCCATTCAAAGACGTTTTGAAATCACATTGGGAATATGAAGCGATCCATGATATGCGGGAATTGAATAGGAAGGGGAAATGAAGTGGGAAACAAAAGGGGTTTTGCTCATTTTCTCCTGCTGCTTTGTCTTTTGGGGATGGTCATATGGCCGGCAAATCGCCATACGGAAGCCGCAATTTCGGATGGGAATGCAACGGGTGCCGGCTTCAATCCATTTGTTGTCGATGCCGCAGTCAAACAAAATTGGAAAAAAACGAAGGGAGGAAAAGAACATCTGCCAGGAACCGGAAGAAAACTTGTCTATGACGTGTATTCTGGTGCGTCAAGCGATCCCCTAAAACAGAGTTGGAACATCACAAAGGCAAACAAGGGGCGCGGGACGGAATCCTTCCTTCAATTCTACGGATGGAGTGCAATCGAAGGTAGGCAGCATCATTCCCAGGACAATCAGGCGACATACATTGTCGCGGTCAACGAACGGACACGCAAGGAAGTTATCGTGAAAACGGAAATGACGAACCTAGATGCGGGAAAGGACATGGAGTTCGGTAAGACGTCAGCGGGGGGACCTATTAACAATCTATGTGCCAGCAGTGTTAGAAATGCGCCGTCCGATGTCTGTAACATGGAATACAAATGGGTCGGATTCAAAGCATGGCTTCCCCTTGATGAACTGTTCCCTAATCCCGATAAAGAGGAAAACTGGATTCTCTATATCCTGAAAAACATAGACGGGCATATCGTATACGATGAACTCATCATGCCGTTTGCATTCGATCGTTTGGACTTCCTTAATGGCGAATTGAGTCTGGAAAGCGGTAAGGACACAAATAAATTGAAGATGAATGTATCCAGTGCAATCCGCAGATCCGTGCCGAGAGGGGTGAACCCGAATGAAAACGGCAAATACTTCACGCTGGGCCAGACATATCAACGGGTTGAACAGGACGAAAGCACGGGTGTTGCAGTGTGGTATGGCGTGCGAAGTCCGCATGACGGAAATGCCGTGCGGTGGACGTCCTCTAGTTATTGGACATTCGGAGGGGCGACAGCAAAATTAAGCTATCGTTTTAAGGAAGTGGATGTGACCATCCGGCATGTAGACGCGGATACCGGTAAGATTCTCGGAACCGAAAAGGATAAAGTCATCATCAATCATGAGTTTGAGGCAAAACCGAAACCTTCGGGCCACTTCAAGGACAAGGACGGGAATCTGTATATTCCTTCACCGGCGAATCAAAATTTCAAAGGCATCATTAAGAAGGAAACAACGTTAGACTTCACGTATCGCCGGTCACTCCCTGATCCTAGTAAGAATTATGAAGAAAAAGGGATGACCCCTGGAAGGGCAGATGGGATTGCCTATTGGGAGCTGCGGAGGAACGACCAGTCAAGGGCAAGTGATGTGGCTGTTAGCAACCAGTTCAATGTCACAGGAAAACACTATGCCGTGCGGAATGAGAAACACCAAATTGATTTTGCGGGACGCTTCATCGAACAAAAAAGGCCAATTGAGGATGCCGAAGCAGGAATGCGTG
The DNA here is from genome assembly GCF_049463095.1 of Neobacillus sp. 19. Lineage (NCBI taxonomy): Bacteria > Bacillati > Bacillota > Bacilli > Caryophanales > Bacillaceae > Neobacillus > Neobacillus sp. 19. Next base: position 56,721 of record NZ_JBMPZU010000100.1, read on the forward strand.
TCAAAGGGGAACCCTATAAATACGGCTTCTCTTATGAATATACAAATTTCTATTACGATCATTATATATGCGTCGAACAGCAGGGGAAGGATTGCTTCAAGTGGCAGTTCAAGGAGCGGACGCCTGCTTGGGAACTTGGCAAGACTTTCGCGGTCATGGATACCTTCACGATAGATCACAGGCAGGGTGACACATTGAGCCTACCGACGTTGGAGGATGCACTGAACCAGAAGTTGCTTGTCGGACAGGAAGACCGTTGGAATGGGACAGCGAAACTTTCAAGGAACGATTTCTTCGAACGGTGGAGGAAAGCGGAAAACAGTCGTTATCAATCAGAATACGTTTTGAAAACACAATCTACCATACCGGTCTCGGTTGGTGGTCTGATCTATGAAGTCTCGCTTCCTTCCGGTTTGCAGTTATCGCCCGCGTTCCACCCGATGAAACGTCAGTTAAGTGCTGGTTACTTCTTCCCGCCGGACATTGACGACAGTCTGAAAAACGACTATAGAAATACAACTTCCTATACGGAATACAAATACATGTTCCCTTTGCAGCAAAGTATCATGAACGATCGAGGGGGGTCAGGAAATACTCGATCTTTCAATATGGACTATGTGGGTGACTTCTTCTTTATGGGGAAGCATACAGGCTATGTCGTCGGTTATCCGAACGCGAAGGCAGTTAAAGATGCAATTCTTGCAAACAAAGAATCTCCTAGTTTTTCACAAATGGCGAATGAAGGGAAAACAAAACTTTTTTTGAATTTCAAGCATGAGACGGGATATAGTTTGGAGGACGATGTCCTCTACACGGACACGGACAGCAAGACCAATCGGAACAAACTGCAACGCTATCTGTTGCCGGTATCGGCGGACTCCATCCTGCATCCGGGCGAGAAATATCAGAATCATTACATCCTTTCAAATATGGGGCTAAGTGATGTATCAATTCGGTTTAATCAATCATTTCAGTTTGAGCGGTATCTATTTGGGTCAGGAGCAGATGACGCATGGATGATCGAACAAGTGGAATCACGCGTTCCGGTCAACACCGAAGAGATCCATACAGTGCTTATCAAATATGAAGATTTGAAGCGGATCGCAGCGGAGGAAGCTAAACGGCCGAAAGAAAGGGTGCACAAATTCCGGCTGCTTGATCGGTCATTTAAAGACAAGATTGCGGATTTATTCCACTGATCTTTTTATAGAAAGAAAGGGAGAAGCATGAAGGCCTTTTCAGGTCCCATGCTTCTTTTTTGATCGTGGACTTTTCACGGACATTCCGTGGACGTTTTGCGGACTTTGCCATCCATCAGGCTTGGTATTATTAAGTTACAAGGAAAGACAAGGGCGTACAACACAAAAGAAGTTAACTCCCTCGTTTCAACCTAATGCTTTTTAAAAGAAGCAACAAGCATCGGATGATTCCTTTATGGCGAGTTTCGCCAATAACAAAAAAAGGAGGGAAAGCTGTTGGCAGAGCATAAGGGAGCCATCACACTACTTATCGCGGTTCTACTCTTGTTCTCACTATGGATCTTCTTCGGAGAAAACTACATCTCCCCGATCCTAACGAGTATCGGTGACGGATTCACTACAATGGTTGACAACGTTTTTAGTGTGACGCCAAACACACCGACACAGCCGTGAGTTGGCGGTCAATCACTCTACCGATTATCTACCTGAACGCAAGGTAGTGGACCGAAGAATTGAAGAGAAAAAAACAATCTCACATGCAGGTTTGAAACGCCTAGACCATTCTCTATCTTGTTAATTAAAACCGAATCTTCATCCTAATCTTTGCCCCCTCCCTTATGCGCGAGGGGGCATTTTTAAAACGAGCGTTCGTTTTAAAAATAAAAAGAAATGAGTTTTGAAAAAGGGAGGGAGTGATATGGCCACTCCATTAAAATGGTTCGTTATTTCCGCAACACTTGCGGTCGTTGTGTTCTTCATCGTCTACAGAGGGCTTATACAGAACTCGGCAACGACCACGACATCGGAAGTCCAGGTGCTGACGGAAAGCGTCAGTGCCGGCATTATTCGGGGAGAAGTCGAAGAAGGAACCGACGATTTCCCGCATTTTGACAAGGATGAACTGGTAGCAAACCTCATCACGAACGTATCCACCGTACAAAAGACACTTGGGTTCGATGTGAAACTCGACTATGTGTTCCTCGATAATCAGGGGAATGTGACGGAGGACGATAACCTGATCCGTGGTATCCAGTTCCGGGTACAGTACGTGGATGATAAGGGAAAAGTAAAGGCCACGGCGGAACGCAGGCTCGCCCTGAACTATCTGAGCAATTAAAATCACGGTGAAATAATAGAAAAGGAGGAAAGCCAACTTGTCGGAAATGAAATCAGCTTTGTTTGCGCTTCTGTTCTTCATTGGTTTCATTGTTCCGGGACTTCTTATGTTCGGCATCGACAGCCTGAATCAGAACGCCTTTATGAAAGCGACTAAGGAAATCACGGAACTCGTGCAGGAAGATGCAGGCGTCAGTGACCGGGTGAAGTCGGTCGTAAATGGTTACAAGCAAAAAGGCTATGTGATCACGTTCAAGGATCAGCATGGGCAGTCCGTGAACAGCATCGTCAATTATGGCGATACGGTATATGTCACATACGAATACACATTTAAGAGCGTGTTTAAAGATCAAACCCTTAAATCGACGAACAAAGCCTTCATCATGAAACGGAATGGAACGAATACCGTTGGATGAGCGGACGGTTAAAACAATTATGGAAGACGGTGGATGATTAATAACACAGATAGGGCGAACCTTGCTATCTCGGCAATTCCACACAAGAACAGACTTTCCAACATCCTGGATTGAATCAGTAAGTTCCGAGTCGTGATAGTGAGAGAAAACAGGACACAGTTCGTGGATAGGTCACAAAAAAAGTAGGGATCCCCGAACCTGTGAAAACCGCTATCAGTATAATCTGCTATTTGAATACCGTAAAAAGGTTGAAAGACTCATAGAAAAGGAGTGAGATTGATTGTTCTTCGAATTGATAAACGAGAGCAGATTGAATGAACATTTGGCCTACTTCAAGAAAGAGAAAAAAGATTTTATGAAAGTCCGTATCATTTACGGGCTTCTCCTTACCCTTATTGGCGCTATGGTTATTTACAGGATGGGGAATCTGCTGTACTTCATTGCGGTTCCGTTTCTGTTTGTACTTGCCTTCAAATATCCCTACTACAATCTGGTGAAGAATAAGAAACGGATCGACAATGACAACTCGTATCTGTTCCCGGATTTTCTTGGAAGTTTCATCGGCTTGATTCCATCTTCCGGTAACGTATATCAGACATTAGTCGCAACAATGCCATATACGAAAGATCCGCTGCGCACGGGCCTTGAAGAATTGATTGCAAAAATTGAGGATGACAACCGGCGGGAGCATTACATGGATTTTGCCGATTATATTGGCACAAGTGAAGCATACATGGTGATGGATATGATCTATCAGTTCAGCGAGTTCGGGATCAAGAAGGAGCCGTTGAAAGAATTGGAGCGGTTCGTCATGGACCTTGAAGCGAACAAGCAGAACGAAGTCATTGCGAAAAAGATAAACGACATGGAATTTCTCGGTTTTATCCCGATTTTTATTTCGATGTACCTTGTTATTGGATTCCTCGTCATCATGGTGATCAAATTGCTTGGACCAGTCATGGGAAACCTGAACATTGGATAAAAACAATAAAAATTAGAAAAGGTGTGCGTGCTTTTGTTTAAAGACAAAGAGTTTATCGAAAAGCGGACAAGCGAAATACTAGGAAAGAGTTTTCTGAACGAATATTTACAAGATGAAGGAGTTACTGATATAAACTTCGATGGGGTAAAACTTTCCATCAAGCATAACCGGAAAGGGTCCATTAATTTAAAGAATCACGAGCATCCCTCAATCGAGGCGGTTCGCAACCTTATCAAACAGATTGCGGACATTCAAGGGAAGGAGTTCACGGTCAGTAACCCGATTCTCGATACAGAAATCGGCTTCCTGCGACTGAATGCCATGCACGAGGCCGTCAGCCCGGATGGCATGACGTTCTCATTCCGTGTGTCAAGACCGCGGCTAGCGGTCAGTTCCATTGCCGACTCCATCATGAGCAACAATGAGGAGATCTGCTCGTCCATTGAAGAATTGCTGTCAGTGTTGATTAAATCAAAATGCAACATCATCATCAGTGGTGCAACAGGATCGGGGAAAACGGAATTGCAGAAGCTGCTCGTCGGCTACATTGACGACAAGCAGCAGATATTCCTCATCGAAGATACAAGAGATAGTCATATTAAGTCCCTATACCCCGAAAAGAATATCAAGAGTACGCAGGTACTCATGTCCGATGAGCGGGAACGGAAAATTACGCAGCAAGTCCTCGTCAAGTCCGGTTTGCGGAATCTACCGAACTGGCTCATCGTGTCAGAAACGCGGGGAGCAGAAGCGGCAGATATGCTCGATGCGGTAAAGACGAACCATTCCCTCATCACTACCCTTCACGCGAGTGGCGCAATGAATATTCCATCTCGTCTGATGTCGATGATACGGCAGGGTGGTTCCTACGCCAACATGAGCGACACGCTAATCGCCCGTGAATTGATCGAATTCCTGCCAATCGGCGTACATCTCGATGTGAAGGAAGTGGAAGGTGTTGGTGTCATCCGGGGCATCAAGGAGATTGTCGAGTTCACGGGTTTCGATGATGTATACGGGGCGCAGGGCAATTACCTGTACAGGCAGGCGAACAAATTCAATCGACAGACAAAGGAGTACACACTTTCGGAAGAAACGAATCCGCTGACGAAACGGTTACTTTCCAAAGTTGAGGACGCAAAACTCTATCACCAGCTGCCGGAACTCTATGTGCCGAATACGGATGAAAAGGTGGTGCTCGCGCAATGACAATTTTTAAAGGAGGCAGAACCGTTAAGGAAGAAAAGAAGAGACGTCCCAAAAAGCTGAAGAAGCGGAAAAGCAAAAGATCGCCCGCGGCGGGTCTTGAAAAGGAACCTCTTTCCAAACGCCTGAAGCGGTTCTGGTACAACTTTTATAACCTATATTCGTCTGTTGAGCTGATCGTCCTGTTCATTCTTTTCTTTGGCGGGAACACAGCATACATTTATTACCTGACGAGAGAACCGTTCGTCAGTGCCATCTTCGGCATCATCGGTTTGGTGTTCTTCTTCCTTGTCTTTTCATATAAGGACCGGAAACTCAAAGCTTATCAGGGAAACTTACGGTATTTATTGAAATACGTCAACAACATGAGTTTCATGCTGAATTCCGGGGAGAACGTCATGCGCTCGCTTGAATCCTCCATCAATTCCGTTAATGATGAAATTGGAAAGGATATTGAAAAAACCATTGAGATTATGAAAGAAAAAACGATGCTTGATACGTCGCATTTCGAGAAATACGATTTCCCCTCCCTGGACCAGTTCCATCAGAACCTAGCCGTCAAATATGACCGGGGGGGCGATGCGAAGGAATTGTTCGATCTGATTCAGAAGCGGATGGTGAGTGAAATCCAGAAACGGGATGAACTGCTCGGTAAACGAAAAGGCATGAAGATGAACATTATGATGATGGTTATCATGGTGCTAGGAATCGCAGTTATGATGGCAATGATGCTACCGAATCTGTGGGCTGACTTTCTCACCTTTAAAGTGGCGGGCGTGTCGATTATTTGCTCGTTCTACGTGTTCAATCTTATCTTGATGCATTTCATGCAGAAAAAGGCTGTTGATATTTCCGTACGTCTATGAAGGGTCTGTGAAAATAAGCAGTTACATGCAAGAAAGGGGAGAAATGGAATTGTCGCAAGTGTTCAAGCCCTGCGAGTAGTCATGGGATTACCTGTCGATGAGTTCTGCCATATTGCTATTAATGAATGACACAATTGAACTTCGGGATTTGGTTAATGGAGAGTTGATGATCCAGAACTTTTCTTATTTGGCACGAATGGAAGGTGAATCAACTGTGTTCTATTTGCCCGCCTTCGTCCTTTATTATCTGTCCCTCATTACGATGCTGATGCAAAACGGAAGTATTTATGTAACTGATTATTTCCATGTCAAACGATATCCGTTCAAACTGGCCGGATGCCTATAATTCGGAACAGGCTTCCTAGCAGGACAAAGGGAGCCCGCTCTGCTACAAACGGAATACTTACACAATTTGAATGAAAAATAAATATACTTTGTTGAAACGGGTAAGTAGGTTTGCTATACTAACCCTATACCAATCATTTTTACGTCACTCTTTCAGTGGAAGTCGTCACATTCTTGCTTTCGCAGGAAAGATTCGGCGCAAAATTACCGCCTTTGGATTCCTCTTTGGAAACGCTAGGTAGACGAAATATTGTCAAGAGATTGCATGTGCATACTATTTTCAGTTTGATACTCACGCTTACGAAAATTACCTTTTTTTCGGAAAAGCGTCAGTATATAAAAGTCGATTGTTTCCTTCGGGATTCATCGGCTTTTTTGTGTTCAAAAAATAAAAGGAGCGATGTTATGTAGAAGAAAGAAAACAAAATATTTTTTGTTGCAGATGGGTTTTGGCTGGAAGTCGAGGGTCACAATTTGTGTCGTTTCGGCTTTTTTCTTTTTAAAAATACTTACAGACAGGAGATTGATTCAAAATGGCTTTCATTATCAAAAGCGATGTACAACCGAATGAAAACTCAAACATCATTCAGAAGTTGGTGGAATTGCGGAAAACAGTAACATACCTGCAGAAGGATGCCATCGGACCACAGTTCCAGTACGTCAGCTCCTCCGCTGTTCTTGGCGCATTGCGTGAGAAGATGGATGAACTCGGCTTGATGTTGTTTCCGCGGGTGGTGAATAAAAAATGCACGGTCACAATCGATCAAAAAGGACGGAACAACTATTTTACTGAACTCGATATTGACTTCACATGGGTTGATCAAGATTCGTGGGACCAGGTTGTCATTCCATTCTATGCACAAGGGATTGACCTCGCAGGCGAAAAGGGAGTAGGAAAAGCCCTTAGCTACGCGGAAAAATATTTTCTATTGAAGCAATTCAATATCGCAACCGATCAAGATGATCCAGACAGCTTCCAGAACCGCATCGACCATTCCGTTCCGCGTTTTATCAGCAAGGAACAGATCAATGAGCTTGAAGGGTTCGCACGAGAAATCAGTCAGCTTCGAAATGTTCCTTTCGATAGCGTGCTTGCGACTGTGAACATGAGAAGTCTCGATAAAGTGCCTGTGGAAATGTATTTCGGTGTGCGCGATCAGTTGCTTATGATGCTGAATGGTGCCAGGCTGCACTCGCAAAGTCAAGGTCAAGCCGCCCCGAATACACAACCGGCTAATCAAGGCAATCTAGAGGGGCAACAAGGAGCAACCAAGCAACCGAGACAAGAACAAGCTACATCAGAAACGGGCGAAGTAAGGGGTGTGTTTATTGTGCACAATTACACGGTCGGTGTGAACCCTCAAAATGTGCCGTTTGGGAAACTTGATGTTGTGCGGAAAGATTCAGGAGAAACGCTCACAATTCTTGTAAAGGATGATCAACAACTGATCTCTTCCTTGAATGGTGTAGAGCCGAACACGGAATTACAGCTGGCCATGAATATGCAAAACGGATTCTATTTCCTTCAAAGCTATTCAGGGGATGCAGGCGGAAATGCGAAGCAGAACGGATTGAAACAGCCGGAACCAGCCCAATCGGAATCGAATGCCGCACCGCAACAAACGAGCGGAACCCCGTTCAGGCAATTCATTTTGAATAAAGTGGAGCGTGGTGTATCCCCAAGCAATGTTCCTTATGCGAAACTGTATGTGACGCCTTCCGGTAGTCAAGATGAGTTTGTCGTGTTTGCAAACGATCCACAGGCATTCCAAGCAACAGAAGGGTTACAGGATGGAACACAAGTGAACTTGCAGATACGCGAGGAAAATGGATGGACATTCCTTACTAGTGTAGGTGCTCAACATGCTTCCTAAGATTTTGGACGTGGCAGAGGAAAACGGCGTAACAATCAAGCTGAATACCTATGGAAAGCGACAGGTTCTATGCAAATGCCCGTTTTGCCAAGAGGACAGCAAACCGGGCAAAGAAAAAAGGTTCTATCTTTCCCTAAATACGAATGAGCAGATTTTCCGCTGCTGGTACTGCGGGGAATCGGGCGGTGTCATTCAATTCGAGGCAAAGCTGACCGGCCTGCCATACAATCAGGTGAAGGAAAAACGGCTCGGCAAGCTGCGGAAACCTTTGCATCCCGCGGAACGACTTAATCCGAAACAACTTGATGCAATCGGGTGGAAGGACAAAAAGCGCAAAGATCGCAAGGCGTTCGCACAAAGGCGGGAAGACGTGTTTCTCGACTGGAAGGAATATGAGTATACGGAACTGGTCGGATTGTTTGCTGAATTTATGTTGATTGCGTTTCTTAATACGCCAAAGGTGCGACAGGAGGAGTTGATGAGATATCTCATGGACCGAGCGAAAGGCACGCAGATTCATCTGGGCTTCTCAAAGCTGCTTAAAGAATATGTGAAGGATGAAGAATTCCGCTCAGAATGGGCGAAAGAAGGTACGAAACTTGCACGGATGGCATGGAAGGCTTGTTATCAGACGGATGATTTCGAGCTTGAAAAGATTGTTCTCTATGTTCCGTTCTTTCATTATCAGTGGAAACTAGAAAGAACCGAACGAAAGCAGAAACAGCTTACACAAAATAAAATGGTTGTTACACAGTAGGTTAGTGCTATCGGGAATCTAAATAACTAAAAAATGAATGGAGAGACTATTATGATGAACACTGTAAACTTGATTGGAAGGCTTACAAAGGACCCCGACCTCAAATACACACCGGCAGGCAAGGCGGTCGTAAGCTTCACGCTTGCCGTCAATCGTCCATTCAAAAAACAAAGTGGCGAAAACGAAGCGGATTTCATCATGATTCAGGCATGGGGCAAGACGGCAGAGAACTCGGCGAACTTCCTTCGTAAAGGAAGCCAAGCCGCAGTTGTCGGGCGTGTCCAGACGCGGAATTATGAAAATCAGCAAGGACAGCGGGTGTATGTGACGGAAATTGTCGCGGACAGCGTCCAATTCCTCGACCCGAAAGGAAATGGACAAGGTCAGGGGCAACAGGGGCAAGGGCCGCGGAACCAAGGATACAATAACAATCAGCAAGGGTACAACCAAAATCAACAGCGAGGCTACAATCAAGGCGGTCAAGGCTATAATCAGCGGCCACAAGGCGGTTATGGAGGACAGCAGAACCAAGGCTATGGTCAAGGGCAACCGCAAGGCGGATTCAACCAACCACCGCAAAACGGAAACTTCAATGATCCGTTTGCGAATAATGGACCAATTCAAGTTTCGGATAACGATCTTCCATTTTAGATAAACCCGAATGAAAGTGCATGATGTGAAAGCCGGACTTCTTTTCAGAGGTTCGGCTTTTGCTTTTTTAATCCCTATGAAAGTTAATTGAGAGTAGAGGTAAAGAATGATGATTTTTTCATTTTCCCGTTTGAATCTGTTCCAAAGCTGCCCGTTCCGTTTCTACAAGAAGTACGTTTTAGGCTACGAAGAACCAATGACTCTTCCCCTTGCATTAGGAAAATCGGTCCATAAAGCGATAGAAGATAAAATAAACGGAGTGGAGCATAGAGAAGCTGTTTTGAATGGATTGATCGAAGCGGACTTTCATCCCGAAGTGAGAGCAGAAGACGTTTCATTTCTCACATCGCGTTCCAATGCCGCGCCCGGTATGGGAAAAACAGAACTCCACTTTAAACTACCACTTAACGATTCACAGGATGGTCCACTATTACAAGGCTATATAGATGTAGTCAGCAATTCCGGCATGGCAATCACGGACTGGAAGACAAACCGCGTCCCGTATCACGTCCTCGACAATCATCAGGTTGGCCTGTACGCATGGGTGATGGGCGAGTTGTACAATGTCCCACATGTCGTGGGTACGCTATATTTCCTGCGTTTCAGGAAGAGAAGCAGCCATTGCTTTATGCCCGCGGATATGGAACGGGCCAGACTGTGGGCGCTCGGGCTTGCGAAAGAGGTTAACGCACGCATGGAACTTTACGGAATGGTCCCTGGGGAAGCAACACGCATCTTCCCGGCCAACCCGTCAGGCCATTGCAAGCATTGCCCGTTCGCGAGAGAGTGCTTGCGGACGTTTGCAACAATCTAAAAACAGAAAACAAAAAAAAGTATGAGTGAATATGATGTTGTTTAGTTGTATAATTGAATGTCGTTTGTTACACTAATTGTATAATTATTATCATTAAGCTACACACTGTGTAGAAGCCGTCGTACCTTTATTTCTATTGATTCAAAAGGAGATTCGGCATAAATTCTCCCTTTACATTTCCCCCTTGTGGAAAAGCGGGATTGACGTTCTTCGTCTAAATTTGCATGGTACACAATACCCAGGTTGTTTTTTTGCGCACTTGTGCGACAAATAGATAAAAAGTCGATTGTTTCCATACTTGTATGGGGATCATCGGCTTTTTTGTGTTTAAAAAATATTGAAAGGATGTGATGAAATGAATAGAATTTGAGGATTTCTTCTACACTGCAAAGGTAGATTTACGATTTCGATGTCGCTTGTTGCGCTTGTGTGTTTGTTCTAGTGTTCGTGTAGTGAGATTCTGATGAATGAAACGGATATTGTTACGTTGGTTACGCTTTTGTGGCATAGTTTCGCCAACGAACCAGTAATTCTAAAAATCAAAAGGACATTGTTTGGGTTTAAACTTAACTAAAAAGGAGAGGTTCGGAGTGTCAACAGTAAAAAGAAATGCGTTTCAAACGTTGTTAAAGGATTGTTCCTATCTTTGTCTAAAAACGCCTGTCACCAACATGCGTTTTTTTGTTGTCATTGAGAATGGCACATTCTACCGTGTTGATGGCAAATCTTTGGTGATAACCGTGATTTCTCATCAGAAGTTCCTTCATTTGTGTGTAGGGAGCGCGAACGGCATGTACAAAGTCGAAGGCATTGGACAATATGGTAATTCCATTTTTAAAAATAACGAAAAGAAAGAGGTAATGTAACATGGCGACAGCAGCAAACAAGGTGATTGAAAACGGCATGACGAAGGAGGGAGCGGTGAAGCTCGCAAATGAAATCGAACGGATTGAAGCCGCGGCTAAACTCATGAAAACTGATCTGCGGAAGTTCGTCGAACAAAATGGCCCGGTTGAAACGGCGGATACGATCTGGGACATCAATGAAGCAGTGTCCTACAAGTTCGATGCTTCACAACTCAAAAATATCGCACAGCATATCGCCTTAGGTGGGGACAATCCCTGGGACTACCTCGGAATCAACGCTACCAATCTTAAAAAACTCGGATGGGACGAAGCATTTCTTGCAAATCTCGGCAAGAAGACCATCGTAAAACGGTTCGCTTCTCGGAAAAAATGATGGGAGTGATTCCGTTATTCGTGAATTAGAAAATCGTAAAGACGCCTATCTAGAAGGAATGAATGATTCAGAAATAAATCACACTGGATCAGCTGAGGTCCCCTAAGGTTTTAGCAGAGGTAACACCCTGTTGGGAGTAAAGAGATTATTCATACTTAACATATGCAGTAATGGATGGTGCAAAAGCAAACAATTGAAACGAATGAACAAACAACCGTTTATATAGTTGATTACACGGATATAAAAACTGGAGAAAAGATAGCAGATCAAAACAGAAAGTAAGCTTTGATCTGTGAAATAATTTTGCAATAAAATAGGCTAGAATTAATGAAAAGGGGATTGGCAACTTGCCAATCTCCTTTTCATTTTGGAAAAAATTTATAAAGAAATTCAATCTAGATGAGGACAAGCAAAAAGTACCAAGTTTTGGTTTTTAGCTGTAATATTCTAGATTCAATACTAAATAGAATTCTCCAATTATATAGATGGAAAAAATGGTTACTTTTTTTGAAAACCAAGGAGCATTAAATGAAAAATAAAAGAAATAAAGAGTATATCAACGAAGTTGGGGCTATTATTCAGAGGAATTTTTGTTGTATTGCTTCTTACATTAGGATTGATATTATCTAGTGTTTTAATTAATGTATTTGCTGATTATGTCAAACAGGACTTGCTTGTAAGAGGAATAATCACGTAAAGGTGCTAGAAGGGGCAGCGTCAGAAAAAGACATTTTACAACGTATAGGAAATTCTGATATTAATTATCATAGAGCAAAATGTCATAGTGTTTTTCCCTAGCGAAACATTTATATATATAGCTTAGTTATGTAGAACAATGCAAAAAGGTTGTTGTAGACCCAACTATATTTTAGTTGCTATACTTTTTAAGTAGACCTAATTTTTGGGGGATAAGTAAGATGGAAAATCAAAAGTACGAAGATCTTAAATTAGGCGAACGAGGGGCAATCATTAGTATTATTGCCTATGTTGTTCTTTCCATTATAAAACTAGGTATGGGCTATTCAAGTGACTCCGCTGCTTTGAAGGCGGACGGTTTAAACAATACAACTGATATTATTGCATCTATTGCTGTACTAATCGGATTGAAGCTTTCACAAAGACCACCTGATGAAGACCATGGTTATGGTCATTGGAAAAGCGAAAGTATTGCATCAATGATCGCTTCATTTATTATGTTAGCCGTAGGTATACAGGTGTTGATTGATGCTGTCACCTCTGTGTTTCAAGTTGGAAAAGAGTCGCCAGATATCATTGCTGCTTATGTTGGTATTTTTGCTGCTTTATCTATGTTTTTCGTTTATCGATATAATAAAAAATTGGCAATTAAGATTAATAGTAAGGCTGTAATGGCAGCTGCAAAGGATAATATTTCCGATGCTTGGGTAAGTATAGGAACAGCTGTAGGTATATTTGGTTCCCAATTAAATATGCCTTGGCTAGACACGGTAACTGCTATAATTGTAGGACTATTAATATGCAAAACGGCTTGGGGAATCTTTACACAGGCATCTCATGAACTTTCAGACGGATTCGATGAAAATAAAATTCAACTTTATCGGGATGTCATTTTAAAAGTAAATGGAGTTAAAGGAATAAAGGAAATTAGAGGGAGGAACTACGGCAATAATGAAGTGATAGATGTTGTGATTGTTGTAAATTCTACTTTAGATATTAGGGATGCACATGAAATAGCAACCCATATCGAAAATGTCTTGATAAAAGATAACGGTGTATACCATGTTCATATCCACGTAGAGCCGATTAGCTTATCCGTGTCGGTATAAAACTCTCAAATAATGTAATTCAAGAAATGGTATCAATTGAAATGATCAAAAGTAAAGGGAGGATAATATTTTGAATACAAACCTTACCCCTATAAACCCTATTGCGTTTGAATTATGTCCCATAAGCGTCCACTGGTATGGTGTTATCAGTGGTTTAGGTGCTTTGTTAGGTTTATACATAGCAACACAAGAATGTAAAAAAAGGGGAGTTTCACCCCTTGTATTTACTCTTCCAATTGCCATTATTTCAGCTAGAGCTTATTACGTCTTGTTTGAATGGGGCTATTTTAAGAATCATCTAAATGAAATCTCGGCCAATGGAATGGAGGAATAGCTATTCACGGGGGTCCTCTTTCAAGAACTTTTCTTGAAAGCCTACATCTTCCTACGTTTAAAATTAACAAAATGAATATTAACGGTATTTGTTATCATCCTACATTTTTATATGAATCTTTATGGAGTTTAATTGGAGTTATCATTCTAATTTTATTACGAAAAGTTAATCTTCGTCGTGGAGAACTATTCTTGTCGTATCTCTGTGGTATTCAATTGGACGTTTTTTTATCGAAGGAACGGGGCCAGTATAACCCTATTGATAAAATTCAAATATCAAGTCAACTGTTAAGGAGCATGAAAAAATTACGTGTCTCACGGAAAAAGAGGCTGAAGGTCTTCTGAAAATTTTTTTGAAATGGAGTGGATAAGGTGAATATTTTACTAGCTGAGGATAATGTTCAGTTGGGTAGGCTGATTACCCATTTACTAACAAAGGAACTTCATTTTGTGGATTGGGTTAAAAATGGCAAGGATGCTTATGAACTTGCCTGCAACTCTGATTATGATGTGATTATTTTAGATTGGATGTTACCAAAGGAAAGCGGGCTTTCTGTCTGCCAAAAACTTCGTGAAAAAAGGATTCGAAGTGGAATTTTATTTATGACTGCAAAGGATGGAATTAAAGACATTAAATCCGCACGGGATTCAGGGGCGGATGATTATATCATAAAACCATTTGAATTTAATGAGCTAATAGCGCGTATTTGCTCTATTACCCATAGAAAAGAAAATCCGCTTGAATAGGTCATTATCATCTTTACTTTAATCCATTCTTGTTCTGTATTATGACCATGATATCGAATTTGCAAAATAAATATTATAGGTTAGTTAATTTTAAGTGAAATAAAAGGAAGAAAATAGCGAAGGAAGGGGAAGCTCCCAATAATATAAGAGCTTTCCTTTGGTTATTTTTTAATGACTATTTCAGTCCCTTTGAAGTCAGCCCTTTGGGTGCTGGTTAAAAAGTATGTGTTATTATATCAGATTAAAAAAACAACCCAGCAATAATAAACAAAACTGTTGATATGCCCACAGCTAAAATGGAGGAAGCAAATTTGGCCTTTGCATAATCGACGACAGGTAAATCAAATACAGAGGCAGTCGTAACTGTGGTTTCCCCTAATGGAGAAGTGAAGTCACCAAAGGAACCTGCGGCAAAGACGGCACCGATTGTCATAGGGAATGAAGCCCCTGTTGCATCAGCTAAGGATATGGCTAAAGGCATAAGCAAACCCCATGTTCCCCAAGAGGAGCCTATAAAATAGGCAATGACTGATCCAAATAGAAAAACAGATACCGGAACAAAGGACTTTGGTATGACTGTCCCTGCTGTTCCAGTAATAAATTGAGAAAAACCTAAATCATCCGCCATATCGGCAAGTGCCCAAACAAGAACGAGGAGGATGATCGCCATCATTAACTGGTTTCCACCATCTACGAAATGAAACATAAGCTCTGAGAGTTTTCCTTTCCGGAGAAGGAACAGAATGGATGAAAAAATAACAGTGAGAAAGAGAGCGATTAGCATAGCCTGGGTTGCATCTGCTTGCTGGAATGCCTTTAAAACAGTATTTGCCCCTTTACGAAATCCATCTTTTCCAATCAAATAAAAAGTGGTTATAAGTAAAAGAAGCAAAGGAAGGACAAGATTCAAAGCTTTTGGTTGCACATTTTCTAATTCTGCTTCAATGCTTTCTCTATGCACCTCTTCCTCATCTACGTTATTCCGTTTTAGATTTTCTTGATTATTATTTGTTTTTATTCCTTTTCCAATATACCGTCCTGTTAAAACAGAAAATAGTCCAATAATCACAATGGTTATTGCCCAAAAATTAAAAGGAATACTTGTCAAAAATAACTGATAGGGTGTACGGTTAATATCTGCTTGATTTACAGCACCACCAACTACGGAAACCATGTAGCCGGCATATGTTGTTGCTACGGGCATGAGTACAATTATAGGGACAGTGGAAACGTCAATGGTATAAGCAAGTTTCGATCTCACTATGTCAACATTCGTTTTTATCGCCTTCATAACAGGGCCCGTTGTCATAATTCTGAACTCACAATCCATAAAGGTAACAAGAATTGTTGCCCAGGTGACAATTAAAGCGCTTCTTTCGGTTTTTATACGTTTTTGAACAACTTTAGAAAACCCTTTAATGCCGCCTGCAACATGCATCATGCCTACAAGACCGCCGAATACGAAAAGGAAAATGATGATCCGAAGATTTTCCTTGTTAGCAATAGCGGTAAACAAATAATTGCTCATTTTAGCAATCGCAGTATATAGCCCGGGATTTAGTGAATAGGAACCAATCAGAAGCCCTAATGCCAGCCCTACTAAAACCTGCCGGGTCGCCATCGCCACAATAACAGCAACGACAAATGGAACAATAGAGAACCAATTCTCCATTCAATCATCTCATTTCTTATGTATATTTCTTTATTTACTTTTTACCAAATACATTTTTTACATACTTTTTTTGTTTATGTAACCTTTAAGAATAAGGAGATAGAAAAGATTCGGAGTAAATTTAACTAAATTGTAAGAGTTTATTCATAAAATGATAATAAAAA
This sequence comes from Neobacillus sp. 19, assembly GCF_049463095.1. NCBI lineage: Bacteria > Bacillati > Bacillota > Bacilli > Caryophanales > Bacillaceae > Neobacillus > Neobacillus sp. 19. Next base: position 72,907 of record NZ_JBMPZU010000100.1, read on the forward strand.
TGAGCTAATTTAAATAGTGTAGCTAGGACAAACTACAAGCTTATTCAATACCTCTCTTATTTAAGATCCGACTACAGTCGGATCTTTCCTATTTTCACTTAATTATGGTAATAAGCAATGTCTCATAAATTAAGAAGCATAGCATTATATGTTTATATAAATCCCAAGCTTACTATTCATTTGATTAATAATAAAAATAGGGAAAGATAAGTTTTAAAAGAAGCATATGAAACTGGCCGTCACATGAGATCTGCTTTTTACTTAAAAGATTTTATATTTACTGGAAAAGGATTGCAATGTAGCCAGTTATATAGGAATAACAAAATAGTTAGAGTTAGTACTGTGGGTAAATCAGTCAAACTAAGAATGTTTTAACTAGAAAATTTAATGAGGGAAATATTTTATGGATAAAATTCAACAACTTGATAGGGTCGCTTTTACATTCGGACCGATAACCGTATATTGGTATGGAATTATTATAGGAACGGGGTTAATTTTAGGGTTGCTTCTTGCAACAAGAGAGTCAAAAAAGTTGGATTTGAGTAAAGATATTTTGTCGGATTTGTTATTATGGGCAATCCCTATAGCTATCATCTTTGCAAGAATTTATTATGTTCTTTTTACATGGGATCAATATAAAGAAAACCCTATAGAGATCATTGCCATTTGGCATGGAGGTATAGCTATTCATGGAGCTATAATTGGAGGTCTAATCACTACCATTATTTTTGCGAAAAAGAAGGGTGTTTCATTCTGGAAAATTGCTGATCTTATAGCGCCAAGTCTTATTTTAGGACAAGCGATAGGCCGGTGGGGCAATTTTATGAACCAAGAGGCACATGGTACCGAAGTAACAAGGTCCTTTTTAGAAAACCTCCATTTGCCGAAGTTTATCATTGATCAGATGTATATAAAAGGTGTATACTATCACCCAACCTTCCTTTATGAATCAATTTGGAATACTATGGGTTTTGTTATTTTGTTAGTTCTTAGAAGGATGCCATTTCTTCGGCGAGGGGAATTATTTCTTTCCTATATGATTTGGTATTCTGTTGGAAGGTTTTTTGTTGAAGGACTTCGAACAGATAGCTTAATGGTGACTGATAAATTGAGAATAGCTCAGGTCATATCCCTATTCCTTCTAGAAGTAGCGCTATTCTTACTATGGTTTAGAAGGTCAAAAGGACTTGCTAAATACAGCTACTCTGCAAAGGACAATACAATGGATTAAAGATAAAAGGGGCTGACAATTAAGAGTCAGCCCCTTTTATCTTGTTAATTGCTTAAGTAACATTAATGTTAAAAAGGTGTAGCTAGTACCCTGTTTAGTCTTAAGAATACGTCTAAGTTCAATTTATACAGGGCTAACTGCCCATTTCTAAAAACGCACTAGTATAATTGATAATTTTGATTTCGATTCACTACTTTTTTTAAATACTTATGATTTTAAATTAACCTTAGAAATAAGACCCTGACAGGTATTAAAATGGTGTTTGTTCCTTAATTATTTTTTAGAGAACAAAGTGGAGGAAATTTGCAGATTGGTCCAACAAAGACTGCATAAGATTTATTAACAAAAAATTCACAATTTATACATATGTTGTTGGTATTATTATGCATGCTGGTATATTCAATCCTACCAATCTTTATAGATAATTATTTCTTTAAGTTTGTAATAAAATATCAGCATAACTAAAGATATGGTTTGACTAGTAAAAAATATGACTTCAGTAATTACCGATTGACTATTGACTTGGTAAACCAGTAAATAACAATTAATTCAATGAAGAAACGAAGATTTTTTTTAGGAATTACGGTTTCTTATGCCATATTCCAATTTTACAGAGGCTAAAAAATCAAAGGTTGCTATTGGTAAAAAAGATCCCGATTTCTTATTTGACTGATATGAAAGGAAAAAAACACCGTTATCTAAATATAAAGGCTTGAGAGATTTCTTAATTTCTGCGGAACATAGTGTAACCATATACATAGATAATCAATACAATTAATTTAAAGTTTAAAAGGTTCAGGCTAGCAGCAAATATTGCTGAAAGCCTATAGCCGTGGATAGATTTATCAAAAGGCAAAACTTCCTTTTCAATTATGGTTCCTGTAAAGATACAACGGTAATGGATGTATGTGGTAGGTTCAAGCTACTTATATAGATAAAAAGTGATTAAATATTATAACAAAACATACTGAACAAACGATTAGAGATTGTATAGAGAAAATAAAACCATATTTTTATAGGGAGTTATTTATAATGAAAGACATTAAATGTGAATGCGGTCATGTGAATCCACATGGTACTGTGTTGTGCGAAGCATGTGGAAAAGTACTGGATGAGCAAGAAAATAAAAAACATCTTTTAGATATGCGTTATGAAGGTAGTGCTCGCCGCTCACAAGTCTATAATAGAACAGTTATTGATAAGATTTGGAGCTTTTTTTCTTCTGTTAAAGTAGGGGTTTGGCTGATTGTTATTACCTTAATCGCTTCATCAATAGGAACGATACTTCCTCAAGAAATGTATATACCACCAATCATGCCTCCCGGAGAGTATTATCAGCAGCAATATGGCTGGTTCGGAAAATTATATTATCAATTAGGTTTTAATAATTTATATAGCTCATGGTGGTATTTATTGCTAATTTCCATGATCGGTATTTCTCTTGTTATTTGTAGTCTGGATCGGGTTGTACCTTTATATAAAGCTTTGAAAGCTCAACGTGTAACAAGGCATGAAGGATTTTTAAGACGTCAAAGACTTTTTGGTGTGAATCAGTTCGTAAATGATAACGAACTCTCAATTATCAAGAAAAATTTAATCGAAAGGCACTACAAAATACGCGAAGAAAACGGAGATTTACTGGCTGAAAAAGGACGATTTTCCCGCTGGGGTCCATATGTAAACCATATTGGTTTAATAATTTTTCTAATTGGAGGTATGCTACGCTTTTTTCCAGGTATGTATGTAGATAAGGTCCTATGGATCCGAGAAGGGGAAACTGCGGTTATTCCCGGAACTGACGGTGAATATTTCCTCCAAAACAATCAATTTATGTTGCAATTCTATGATAAAAATAAAGACAAAACTTTTGAACAAGCTATAGACCGCGTTGGAAATGTGGTGAAAAATTACCAAACGAATGCTATTCTTTATAAAAAGGAAGGAAACTCTCTGCCTGGTGAGAATCCAAAACTAAAAAAAGTAAAAGATTTTAAAATTCAGGTTAATCATCCCTTAAGTTTTGGTAAATTTTCTATCTATCAAGTAAGTTACAGGCTAGATGAATTAAACTCTATGTCATTTTCTTTATTGGATAAAAAAACCGGTCAAACACACGGGAATATTAAAATTAACCTTTATGATCCAAAGTCAAAATATAATCTTGGTAATGGTTATTCTGTTGAACTACTTAGCTATTTTCCTGATTTTGAATTTGCGAAAAACGGAGATCCAACAACTAAATCGCGGATTCCAAATAATCCAGCGTTTGTATTTCGTATGTTTTCACCCGAGAAACCAAAAGGAGAAACAAGTTTCGTTGCAATCAAACAAACAATCGAACCTTTAGGAAACAATGAGTATAAAATGGCCTTTAATGGAATTGAAACAAAAAATGTTACTGGTCTTACCGTTCGGAAAGATTTAACCTTATGGGTGATTATTTTGGGTGGCATTATTTTTATGATTGGGGTTGTTCAAGGGGCATATTGGAATCATCGTAGAATTTGGATTCAACACAAAAATGGAGAAATATGGATTGCTGCCCATACCAATAAAAATTGGCACGGTCTGAAGAGAGAAATTGAAAAAATTTCGTCTGATACAAATTTTGTAGTCCCGGAAGATCAGGTTCAAAAGGAAAACCTGGAGAAGGAGGAGGTCTAGTTGATAATATTAAGTAGCAATTTACTTTATACTGCCTTTATTTTATATTTAGTAGCTACTCTTTTTTTTGGTGGTTCCATTAAGTCAAAGAAAAATCCTGATAAAAAAACAGGTACCAATAGATGGGGGAAAATTGCCGTTTCCTTAACAATAATTGGGTTTATCTCCCAACTAGGCTATTTTATTACTAGATGGCTAGTAGCTGGACATGCACCGGTTAGTAATATGTTTGAATTTACAACCTTTTTTGGAATGGCTTTGGTAGGTGCATTCCTTGTTCTTTATTATCTTTATAGAACTGTACTTCTCGGATTATTTACAATGCCTGTGGCTATTCTAGTTATTGCTTATGCAAGTATGTTTCCACGGGAAGTTACTCCTTTAATACCTGCGTTGCAGAGTGACTGGTTGAAAATTCATGTAACAACAGCAGCCATTGGGGAAGCCATTCTTTCCATTAGTTTCGTAGCAGGCCTTATCTATCTAGTGAAAACAATTAATCAGTCAAAAGCTAGTAAACGAACCTTTTGGCTAGAAATAGTTTTATTTGGATTAATTATGACTCTTGGTTTTGTTCTAGTATCATCTGTATTTTCCGCAATAGACTATCAAGAAAGGTTCACTTGGATTGATAAAAACAAAAATAAAGCTATTGTTGAATATACAATGCCTGCTATTACAGGCCCGCACAATTATGAATTAGAGACAAAGGGCGGATTTAAGCCACTCGTTGAAATGCCGGCAATTATTAATGCTAAAAAATTGAATTCTGTCATTTGGTCGTTAATTGGGGGATTGTTATTATATGGTTTAATTCGCCTATGTTTAAGAAAACGTATTGCCGCTGCCATTCAGCCATTAGTTAAAAATATAAAACTTGACTTTGTAGACGAAATTGGCTATCGATCTGTGTTAATAGGTTTTCCAGTATTTACATTGGGTGCCCTAATTTTTGCAATGATTTGGGCACAAATGGCTTGGACCCGATTCTGGGGGTGGGATCCTAAAGAGGTATGGGCTTTAATCACATGGTTGTTTTATGCTGCATTTTTACATCTGCGGTTGTCAAAAGGATGGCACGGAGAGAAATCAGCCTGGCTCGCTGTAATAGGTTTTGTAATTATAATGTTCAATCTTGTTGTAGTAAATCTTGTTATAGCGGGTTTGCATTCATATGCTGGTTCTTGATGTTAATTCCATAAGCGTTGTATCAACATAAAGAAAACTTTTGTAAGCTAAAAAATTCAAAAAAGTGACGATTTAACTTTTATTAGTTGTGTCTATAACTGATTAGTTCAAATCTCGTCATATTCTACATTATTCTAATGTATTCAAAATCTAACTTTAGAAATCATATCTTTAAAGTATTGTTCAAAAATAGATTTGGGATAATAATAAAATAAATTAACAACCCTGCTAGTTAATGAGAAAATCAGGAAGGCGAAATCAGGCTTAATATTTTTATGCAAGAAATTTAGGAGAATTTACAGTATGGATTTACAAATAATTTTAAAAGTGATTACTTTAGGATTAGTAGAAGGTCTAACAGAATTTGCACCTGTTTCCTCAACAGGGCACATGATCATTGTTGATGATATATGGCTGCAATCTGAAAATTTTTTAACAAAGAATGGAGCAAATACTTTTAAAGTTGTCATTCAGTTAGGATCAATTTTAGCAGTTGTTGTTACTTTTAAAGATCGCTTCATTAATTTATTGAGTTTAGGCCGTTTCAACAAACAAACTGTCCATGGAAATGGGCGTCTAAAATTGTCCCAAGTAATTGTTGGTTTACTCCCCGCCGGGGTATTAGGAGTCCTTTTTGAAGACTATATCGATGAGAATTTATTTTCGACATCGACTGTACTAATCGGCTTGGTAATTGGAGCAGTCTTTATGATTTTGGCTGATTTCCTAGGACCTAAAAACCCGAAGACTAAATCTGTGGACGAGATAACTTATAAACAGGCATTCGTTATTGGTTTGTTCCAATGTTTTTCGCTTTGGCCAGGATTCTCTCGATCTGGTTCTACGATTTCGGGGGGAGTTCTGTTAGGGGTGAGCCACAGGGTTGCTACCGATTTTACATTTATCATGGCGGTACCTATAATGGCTGGTGCGAGCTTTTTATCGTTATTGAAAAATTGGGGTTATTTGACGATGGAGGCACTTCCTATCTTTGCTGCGGGTTTTATCAGTTCCTTTATATTTGCTCTTCTCTCAATTCGCTTTTTTTTAAAACTGATTAACAGAGTTAGACTGCTGCCGTTTGCAATCTACCGAATTGTATTGGCAGCAGCTATTTATATGTTTTTTATCTAGAATATTGTTTCAGTTATAGATAGCCTTAAAACGAAGGCTGTCTTTTTTATTAGATTTCATTGTAAAATGATGAACTTGCTATGGTCAGCAGCACTAAAGATTACTTAGAAAGGAAAAACGTCTTTTTGTCATTCCGTATATGTTCTCAATGTTTCTTTAACCGTTTTAAAAGATATTTATTCAGGTTTCTTAATGAGACTTTTGTAAGCTTTGGATGTTCTGACCTCTACTGTAAGGGATTATTTTCTTACATTTGTTTTTAATATCAACGGTACACCAGTGGTATTTTTAAATCTAAAGTCTAAGCCGTCCTAGGATACGGTTGCATCTCTGCCTATTGGTACATAGCCAACGCTTAAAAAAGTGATGATTCCTTTCGATATAACTAACCCCTAGTTGATCAACAGCATTAAATAAAGTTGAAGATGTTTGCCAAATACCTCCGCCAATTACATCAACGAACTCTCCATTTAAATAAAACCGCATTTTACAATCTGAAAAAAGTGCCAATAAACCCGTAAATAACGATAGTAATAAATAAAATGCTAATATGGTTAAGTGAAAAAATAAACATCATTCTCGCCCATTTTTCAGGCGGCATTTTTTTATAACCGACAATACTTAAAATGAACCATCCTAAACTTAAAAGCAGTGCGACTAACGTAATTCCAATGCTTACGGAAGCAAAAAGAAAGCTTGCAGCTACTAATGCAAATAAATATATATTAGTTTGTATATAAGTTCGCTTATAACCTTTAACAACTGGAAGCATCGGAACTTTTGCAGATTTATATTCATCGTGCCTACGAATAGCGATGGAATAAAAGTGTGGCATTTGCCAAAGGACCATAACCGTAAAAAGTCCAAGAAGTCCAAGATGGGTCATGTCTGAAGTGATAGCTGTCCAACCAATAAGGGGCGGCATGGCGCCAGAAATACTTCCAATTTCAGTATTGAAAATTGTTCGGCGTTTAGACCACATTGTGTAGGGGACTACGTAGATAAATAAGCCTAACAAGCCAAAGAATGAAGCGAGAGGCATTGCTATTGCAAGGGCTGCTAGTCCAAACAAAGCCATAGAGGTTCCAAAAATAAGTCCAAACTTTTGTGGCATTACACCGGTAACGGTTGGGCGATTTTTTGTACGATCCATAATCGAATCGATGTCGCGATCATACAAGTTATTAAAAGTACCTGCCGCACCAATGACTAATGTTGATCCAATTATAGCAAAAATAATTTCTGGGAGTTTCTCGAAAGGGCTAATATGATTTGTATATAAGGCAAGTGCCGATCCCGCAAGCATTGCAATCAAATTTGATTTAATAATACCTATCTTAATGGTTTCTGCCAGAATTTTTGGCGATTCCTGTTTAGGAATCTTTAGAGAGGCTTTTTGAATACTTTGTCCAATCTTTACTTCACTTTTCATTTATATCGTCCCTTTTTGCTATTGTGATCATACCATGTCAGTTTACCATAATTCATACAAGTGTGCTAAGCTTTAACAACTTTCAATTCTAATAAATTATGAAGTAACGAATGCTGTATGGCACAATATTTACTTACAAGAGTGCTTTATTTTTTCCCTGAAGGAAAAGATCTGCTATTCACCTTACCTTTAAATATAGGAAAAAACAAATTTCTATTTGTCCTCGTTACCCACTCATACTGGATTATAATTATTAATAATCTATGAACAAATTATTTCATAGTAATTAAAAATACAAAAAGTAGATGAATTTGACAAAATAAGATATTATAATTGGATTTGTGCTAAAAAGCAGCGTATATAAAGTTAAAATTTGTCGTTTTCCAACGAATATTTCTCTCATAAACAACCTTGGTGATACAGATAGTCGAAATGAAAGATGCATATAAAAAATACTTTATTCACCAAGTTTTAGGTTTCTTCTCTATAAAAAGAATAATATACACACCTATACATGTGGTCTATTTGAAAGGAGAGTAGTTATTGAAAAAGTCACTGGTAACATTAACCTTTGCCGCTGCTTTAGGATTTGGGAGTTTAATAGCTGAGAATCCAGCTAACATTGCAGTTGCGGCATCTAAATTAGAGGATTTAAAAAATCAAAAAAGTGAAATTGAAGAAAAGCGTTCTACCGTTAATTCTAAAATTAACAGTACAAATATAGAGATTAATAAATTAAAAGAAAAACAAACAATGATAAATAAGGATATTGAACGATTAGATTTAGCCATCGGCGATGCTGAGAAAAAAATGATGCAGAAGCAAGCTGAAATTAAAGAAACAGAAACAGAAATTGTTAATTTAAAAGAGGAAATTAAAGGACTAGAGAAACGAATTGAAAAGCGAAATGAGTTGTTAAAAGATCGTGCGCGTTCCCTACAAGAAAATGGAACCATGATCAACTATATAGATGTATTATTGGGTGCAGATAGTTTCAGCGACTTCGTTTCTCGAGTTGCAGCAGTTGCTACGATTGTAGATGCAGACCAAGATATACTCCGTGAACACCAAGCGGATAAAGAGCTTTTGGAGAAAAGTCGGGTAGATGTTGAGAATAAACTGATAAGCTTTCAAACGATGCTAAGTGAACTGGAACAACTAAAACAAAGCTTAAACTCTGAAAAAGCAGAAAAGGATAAATTAATGGCTTCTTTAAAAACACAAGAGGAGCAAATGCATGTTGAGAAGCTGGATCTTGAAGATGAAGCAGAGCTTTTATCATCACAGGAATCAGCAATGCAAAAAGCTATTCAGTTAGAACAACAACGCCAAGTAAAACCGGTAAGTAGTGCTGGCGAAAAGGGAGAAAATTCTGTATCATCTCCTCCTGTTACTAGTGGGAACTTTACAAGACCAACTAGTGGAACCATCACTTCTAGTTTTGGTGGTCGAAGTGGCGGAACTCACTATGGTACAGATATCGCCAAAAGTGGAACTGTGCCAATTGTTGCATCAGCTGACGGCGTTGTCATCCGTTCTTATTACTCATCAAGCTACGGTAATGTTGTTTTTATTTCCCACTCTATTAATGGGCAAATTTACACAACCGTTTATGCTCATATGAATAGTCGTTCTGTAAGTACAGGTCAAGTGGTTTCTAAAGGTCAGCAAGTTGGGTATATGGGGAACACAGGACAATCTTTTGGACAACACTTGCACTTCGAACTTCATAGGGGTTCATGGAATGCAAACAAGACAAATGCTATTAATCCAGTAGGGATTGTACCTTTATAAAAATGCGAGACAAAATAGATATCTAAAGTTAAAAATTGTTTTTTATCAATATCTTAGGTGTTTTAACCCCTGAACTTAGGCTGGAAATGGCCTTTTCCATGGCCAGTTTTCTAAATACTTATTTTTTGCTGAAATCAATTTACACTCTAAGATTAATCTGCCATTGGAAAATCTCCGACTCTTCAAATATACACTTGAATATATACATTTTCTTGGTAAAATCTAAAAGTCAGATTAGGAAAATGCTCTATTTAATAAAATCATTTTTCTTACATTAACTGACTGTTTGATTTAATTTCAAACCTTTTAAGAAAATGACACTTTATGACCAGGAAAAAAATTAAGGATCCACAAAAACTATATCCAATAAAAAGTGGATTGACAACATGCAATAAAGTTGGTTTTAGGGAACTTTTTAGAAGGGGGGGAATTATAATTCCCCTGGAAGTCAACAGGTCACAAAAATATTCATATACACAAACTAATGTTTGAATAAACTGAAGAAATCTCCTATAATGAAAATGGTTATTCTAATTTCCATTTGACTGTAGGTGAAGTTACTTGAAAAGAAAAAGGTTAGTTATGAGGACAGTTATTTTATTTCTTCTTTTAACAGCTGTTGTATACACTTTATATGCAAATTTCACAAAGGATAAGTTACCCATAAAGGTGGGATCTACGGCTCCTGATTTTGCATTAGAAACATTGGATGGTAAAAAAGTTCAACTTTCGGACATGAGAGGAAAAGGTATTTTCCTAAATTTTTGGGGAAGTTGGTGCAAACCATGTGAAAAGGAAATGCCATATATGGAGAATCAGTATCACTTTTATAAAGACAAAAATATTGAAATCCTAGCAGTCAATATTGAGGAAAGCGATCTTGCTGTTAATCAATTTGTTAAACGTTACAATTTAACTTTTCCAATTTTAATGGACCGTAAAAGTGAAGTAACTAAACTTTACAACATTGGACCAATCCCTACCACTTTTTTAATAGATGAAAATGGGAAGATATTAAAAATTATAACGGGTTCAATGACTGAATATGACGTGAAGAAATATATGGATTCGATTGTACCAAAGGTAAATTAACCCCTAGAAAGTAAAATAAGTCCAAACTCTTGAATAAATGCAATTAAATAAAACATTTGCCCATTAGAATAATATTTAATATTCCAATAATAAAATAAGTTTGAAATATGGTGATGTATATGAAGTTACCTGTGTGGATGAAGATAAAATAAAACGAGTAAAGGTTCGATTTCGTAGCAAGTATACGATTGATGCTTGAAATATAATAAACAAACTTATATTGTGAATTTCGAACTGGTTGCCATTATAAACGGTAGCCTTTTTATTTTTTAGGACGAAATTAACTATTTAAATAATGTAATAATAAATCGGAATTTCCAAAAAACTAGTGCTTGAAATTCCAATTATTTCATAGTTATGAGATAAACAGTTTTAAATGAATTTGGGAGGAGCTAAATGAAAAACCAGTGGTTTGAAGTTTTATTTGGAAAGGTAACTGTTAAAGTAACAGGAAGGGGAATTGAGAGGTTTTTAAATATTCTTACTAGGAATGGTTTTCTACTTTGGGATGTAAAACGGCATGGAACTGAAACCTTAACATTCAAAATGAAGTTTCAAGATGCAAAAGATATCAGGCATCATGCAAGAAATAGTGGGTGCTCAATTTCATTTTTAGAGCGCAAAGGAATCCCATTATTAATAAAAAGACTCTTTAAAAATAGTGGATTTTTGATAGGTGCAGCCCTTTTTTTATTAATTATCATGTTATTATCGAATGTTATTTGGGAGATAGAAATTAAAGGTGCAAAACCCTCAACAGAGTATCAAATTCGCAAAGAATTGGAAAAGATGGGACTGGAGCCCGGGGAATTCCAATTCTTAGTTGGTGATGTTGAAACGATTCAAAGGAAATTAATAAATAACATTGGAACATTAACTTGGGTTGGTGTGGAATTAAGAGGGACAACCTATCACTTTCAAGTGGTAGAAAAAAATGAAACAAAAAAACGTAAAAAATTATCTCCTCGTCATCTGGTGGCGAAAAAAGAAGCAACAATTATAAATTATTATATTGAGAATGGACAAAAGGTTATAGATAAAAATGAACATGTTGAACCAGGGCAATTACTTGTTTCAGGGGAAATAGGAGAGAATGGCCAAACAAAACTTGTACCAGCCAAAGGTGAAGTTTGGGGAGAAACATGGTATAAAAGTCATGTTAATTTGCCACTAAAAACAAACTTAAAAGTATTTAGTGGGAAAGTAAAGCAAAAAAATTCTATTCTTGTAGGAAAAGTTGAAATTCCGATTGTAGGGTTTGGAAATCCAAAATTTAAGAACTTTGAGACAGATAAGAGCGTTAGGAAAATTCATTTCTTAAAGTGGGATTTACCTATATACTACGTTAGTAAAACGATTCGAGAGAGTGAAGAAATTACTCGGACGTACACATATAAACAAGCAGAAAAAGTTGCAGTTGAGATGGCTAAAGAAGAACTGAAAAGCAATTTAAATAAAGATGCTAGTATAAAAGATACTTATATATTAAGCAAAAAGATTGAAAACGGTAAACTTGTGATGGATATTCATATTAAGGCAATTGAAAATATCGCTAAGAGTCAACCGATAAAAAAAGAATTCCATGAATAAAAGTGATAATAAATTAAAAATTATTAACACCAATTTTAGAGGAGTATTAAATTGAATAAGGATAACAAGTTTGTATTGGAAACATTTATTTTATTAACTTTTGGTTAATAGGGGGAGAGGATAATGAAAAGGGATTCATTCATATTTCAATGATTGATGAAGTATCCCTTTTATATGGTTTATATTACTATCCAAGCAAATCAATTGAAAATGAAGATAACTATTATATTACACTGGTATCCTGATTTGATTAGGTCCTGGATGAATGTTTGTCTTGCCTATTGAAATGATTTTTACTCAAAAGTTCCGCTTTTTGTACCTTTTTCATCCCAAACCACCATATGAAAATCATAAAAGGAATTAAAGTCACCAACCAGGATTCCTGGCTTAACAATAAATAATTAAATATCCCATGCATTAAGGATGGAAGTACGAATGACAACCCCATCCAAGGCCATTTTGGTCCGTTGGTAAACTTTGCCTTGCTAATGTAAAATCCCATCATAACACCAAACAATGCATGGCTCGATACAGGCAAAAGTGCACGGATAAGAGCGTATTCCATCCCATTTATCATCAAATACATTATATTTTCAGCTGTTGCAAATCCCAACGATAAAGAGGTTCCATAAACAATTCCATCAAAAGGCTCATCAAATTCCCTATGCCTGTAAGCGGCCAAATATAGAATAGACCATTTAAAAAATTCTTCTATCAGTCCTGTAGAAAAGGCAACGCTTAATTCATTCATAACCATATTTTCTACTTCAAGTACATATTCAATAAAGGCAATGGGAAATACAAGTAATGCACCAAAAATAAATGTTCGAAATACCATGATGAGAGGTTCTGGTTCATACCGATCTTTTAAATAGAAGAATAATAATAAGGCTAAACCAGGTGCTGCCCCGGCCAGTTGGATCCCTAACATTTCAATCACCATCACCTTTTAACCTATTTTTTATTCCTTTATATTTATAAAATTCTCCAATTTACAAAACAATTAACACGAAGAAGAGAAAAGGAAAAGACTAATAAATCTTTTTGTTGAATATATGAACAATTATTCAAATAAAAAATTATGCTAATTTTATTATATACCATTACTCTTGTCAATATAGTTATAGCTAAAAGAATATCATTGGTAAAATAACGGGAATTCTTTAAGGTTTCCAAAAGATATTAACAAAATCGTTAAAAAATCCTCCAGCAATGATAAATAAAACGGGTAATATTCCTACTGCTGTAACTGAGGAAACAAAGTTGGCCTTAGCGTAATCCACAAAAGGCAAATCAAACTTAAGTAGTTGTAACTGTTTTTTCCTAGTGGGAGAACACCTTTATTATTTATGCAAATAAATGCTTAGGGGATGTGTAACCGTTCAATTAATCCTAACATTTAATTGTTAATATAAGTGGAATTACTATCAGCAACTGTCCTCATTTATTCCTCTCCCTTAAGAATAAATTTAATTTTAACAAAATAATTTCTTTCCTCCGACCTTTAAAAATAATCATATGTAAATCCAAATTTAAAAGGTTCAACTTATTCAGTTGAACCCTTGCTTTCGGTTTATTAAATTTTCTTAGTCTTGTGGCATAGGTGTGGGAGTTGGCGGTGTTCCAGTCCCCTTGTATTTTTCATCAATCATATTTCGAATGTCTTTTAAAGGTGTACCTTTTTCAAACTCTGATTTAGCCTCACGGGCTATGTCTACACAAACCCCTCAGCCAAAGCCCATTGTATCAAGGGTAACGGTACTTCCTTTTACATTATCCACAAAACAATTTGTATTGCTTGTATGACCATCTTCTTCGTAGCACCCACAATAGCAAGGCATATAGTTAAGCACTTCGGGATGCTCGACAGCAAACTGGTAGGCTTCTAATACTTTTGGACTGTCACTATAAGTAGTGATTGCAGACCAATCATCACTGCCTATTTTATAAGTTAAAACAGGAGCACTTTGCTCTGTGGTTTTACTGTTTGACTGCTCCTCCTTGGAAGACTGATCTCCTGATGAAGAACAACCAGCAACTAATGCGAAGATAGTGAATATAGGAAATAAATACTTCTTCATTTAACCTTCCTTTCAAAGTTCTATTATCAACTTATTTATAGGTAAAATTCTTCATAATTCATTATTAGGATAACGAATTCTATGTATAGAATCAATGGTTCAAGCATAAAATAATATCTTTTATTTTAAAGTAGGTTCATTAATTTGACACAATTTCAGTTAAATTAATCGGTATAATAAACTTTGACTTATAAAAACCTAAATCACTAGGAGTGGAATTGATCTTATGAAAAAAAATCTTTTTTTACTGCTATGTTTATTAATCGCCTTGGAAGGTTGTTCTAAAACAGATAATACTGCTCAAAAAGATGAAGTTCCTGCACTATTAGAGGTGGCCATTAAAACCCCTGACATTGTAAACGCTAAGGAAGAGGTAAAAATTGAAGCAATTGTCACACAAGGTGAAGATAAAGTAAATGATGCCGAGGAAGTGAATTTTGAAATATGGAAAGAAGGTCAAGAAAAACATGCAAGGTATATAGGAAAATCACAGGGCAAAGGTATTTATTCTATTAACAATACATTTTCGGAAGAGGGTAAATATTATATTGTCGCTCATGTAACAGCAAGGGATATGCACAATATGCCTAAAAAGGAAATAACAGTTGGATCAGAAAAGGCACCAACAGAATAAGTAGTAACAAAAAAGAACATCGAATTCGTTGTTCTTTTTTGTTACTTTCAGAAAGTTAACAAGAGAGGAATGCAACATTCTAATATTCAAAGGGATTAACAGCACATACCAAAACATTCAAATAATCGTTTGCCCATTTTTATTAATTGACATATACTTATAATCAAATAGGTGTTTGAATAAAAAGGGGGTGAAAAAATGAAACACGATGATGTATGTGAAGTAACCTGTGTAGATGAAGAGAAAGTGAAGCGGGTAAAGGAATCTATTTCTAAGCAAAATACAATGGCTGCCTCACAAATATTTAAAGCTTTAGCCGATGACACTAGAATTAAGATTGCTTATGCACTAAGTGAAGAAGATGAACTATGTGTCTGTGATGTAGCCAACATTGTAGGAAGTACGACCGCCACCGCATCTCATCATTTACGATTTCTTCGTAATTTAGGCTTAGCTAAATACCGTAAAGAAGGTAAATTAGTCTTTTATTCATTGGATGATGATCATACGAGACAACTGATTAAAATCGCAATTACGCATCAAAGGTGGGTTGAAAACTATGAGCGAGGCTTTAGAAAAATCAAATGAAAAAACAGTATACCGTGTACAGGGATTCACCTGAGCAGGCTGTGCAACAAAGTTCGAAAAGAACGTCCAACACCTGGATGGTGTTGTCAATGCAAGTGTAAATTTCGGGGCTTCAAAACTTACGATCTATGGTGAAACAACAATAGAGGAATTAGAAAAAGCAGGGGCTTTTGAAAATATAAAAGTCATTCCTGAAAAACAACGATTTGAAGAGACAAAGGAACCATTTTTACAGAAGCATTCAACGGTCATTGCCTCAGTTGTTTTCTTGCTTATAGGATGGTTTTCAGCACAAATAAATGGCGAAGAAAGCATCTCATCGATTTTAGCGTATTGTTTTGCTATTTTAGTAGGTGGTTATCGCCTTTTTATTACGGGATTGAAAAACTTATTCCGTTTAGATTTTGATATGAGAACCTTGATGACAATAGCGGTTATTGGTGCTGCTATTATAGGTGAGTGGGGAGAAGGAGCAACGGTTGTCATTTTGTTCGCCATCAGTGAGGTTCTAGAATCCTACTCGATGGATAAAGCAAGGCAATCGATTCGTTCCTTAATGGATATTGCTCCAAAAGATGCTTTAATTCGAAGAGGTAATCAAGAAATTACAGTGGAAGTGGACGATATTCAAATTGGCGATATATTAATCGTAAAACCTGGACAGAAAATAGCCATGGATGGAACGGTTGTAAAAGGATTATCTTCTGTAAATCAAGCTGCGATTACAGGGGAATCTGTTCCTGTTTCCAAATCAGTGGATAATGAAGTATTTGCTGGAACTCTAAATGAAGAAGGTCTTCTTGAAGTTAAAGTTACCAAGCATGTGGATGATACCACCATTGCAAAAATCATTCATCTAGTTGAAGAAGCTCAAGCAGAACGAGCACCATCTCAAGCGTTTGTTGATCGTTTTGCTAAGTATTATACGCCTGTTATCATGTTGATTTCGTTGTTAGTGGCTGTAATTCCTCCACTATTATTTGATGGCGATTGGAGTAAATGGATTTACCAAGGTCTAGCTGTTCTTGTGGTCGGTTGTCCTTGTGCTCTGGTTATTTCCACTCCTGTGTCGATTGTGACGGCCATAGGAAATGCTGCTAGAAATGGTGTTTTAATAAAAGGCGGGGTCCATTTAGAAGAGATGGGGGCTATTAAAGCCATTGCTTTTGATAAAACAGGTACTTTAACAGAAGGAATTCCCGTTGTAACAGATTATCTTACCCAAACAACTTCAAATTCGAAAGAGCTTCTAATGGTTATCGCTGCATTAGAAAATGGTTCTCAACATCCATTGGCTTCAGCAATCATGAAAAAGGCTGAACAAGAAGGATTATCTTATCAAGACCTTGTTATTGAAGACTTCTCTTCCATTACAGGTAAAGGAATCAAAGGCAGAGTCAATGATAAAATGTATTATGTTGGTAGTCCTAATTTATTCGATGAATTTTTAGCGGATGGGATTCCACCCAATCTAAAAGGAACTATAAATGACCTCCAAAATAAAGGTAAAACTGTAATGGTGGTTGGTACCGCAACAGAAATATTGGCATTACTTGCAGTTGCGGACGAGGTGAGAGGAAACAGCAAATCAGTTATTCAGAAACTTCACTCGTTAGGTATTCAAAAAACCATCATGTTAACGGGTGATAATAAAGGGACAGCTGGTGCTATCGGTCAGCAGGTAGGAGTATCTGAAATACAAGCTGAACTTTTGCCTCAAGATAAATTAACCTTCATTAAAGAATTAAGAAATAAATATGACCATGTGGCAATGGTAGGAGACGGTGTAAATGATGCACCAGCTTTAGCTGCATCTACTGTCGGTATTGCCATGGGCGGAGCAGGAACGGATACAGCCCTTGAGACAGCTGATATTGCTTTAATGGCGGATGACTTGGGTAAACTGCCATTCACATTAAAACTAAGCAGAAAAGCCTTATTTATCATTAAACAGAATATCACCTTCTCTTTAGGGATTAAACTTTTAGCTTTATTACTAGTCATCCCAGGATGGTTAACCCTTTGGATTGCTATTTTTGCTGATATGGGTGCCACGTTGATTGTTACGCTTAATGGTCTAAGGCTCCTCCGAGTGAAAGATAAATAATCAATAGGGCTTTCCTTAACGGGGAGCTCTTTTGATGAATATAGTAAAAATTAAATCGCAATAAGGAAAGTAGGAACTAATGAATGTCTGATGTAAATATCTTATTAGCATTTGGAGCGGGCTTTTTATCATTTATCTCGCCGTGTTGTCTGCCATTATATCCTTCGTTTATTTCTTACATAACAGGAGTTTCTATTGATGATTTAAAAGGGAACAAGGGGATGTTTCAAAAACGTGCTATATTCCATACACTCTTTTTTTTATTGGGATTTTCGATTATTTTCCTGGCACTTGGTTTCTCTACGTCATTAATTGGAAGTTTGTTTACTCGATATAATGATTTACTAAGACAGTTAGGGGCAATTTTAATTGTATTTTTTGGTTTAGTGGTTAGTGGTATTCTTAATCCACGATTTTTAATGAAGGACAAAAAAATTGCATTTAAGAGTAAGCCATCTGGTTATTTTGGTTCATTATTTATAGGGTTGGCTTTTGCAGCAGGATGGACACCTTGCACAGGACCCATCCTTGCTGCTGTTATCGCAATGGGGGTTTCCAATCCTTCTGGTGGATTGTTTTATATGGTGATGTACACCCTAGGTTTCTCAATTCCCTTTATTATAATGGCTTTCTTTATCGGGAAAATAAATGGAATGAAGAGATGGACACCTAAAATTATAATGTTTGGTGGTTATGGAATGATTATTATGGGAATTGTTTTGTATTTTGATTGGATGACAATTCTCATCTCTTTCTTAACCAATTATTTATTTGGGGGTTTTACAGGTTTTTAATGGAAACAGAAACTAGGATTATTAAATGAATAGGGGAGAATTCATGAATAATGGTTGGAATCGCATGATATATAAATGCTGGTCACCTATTTATGATCGTTTTTTTAATTCAGGTGTATTCTTGAAGGCCAGAAAAGAAATATTCAACGATTTGCCTCTCGAAAAAGGAAGTAAAATACTTTTTGTCGGCGTTGGCACAGGAGCTGATATTCCTTTCTTTTTGAACAAAGGATACGATATAACGGCTATTGATTATTCTGATGATATGTTGAAGGTGGCAAAACAAAAATATCCCGGATCAACCGTACATTTTTTTGAAATGGATGCACAAAAAATGAATTTCTCTGAAGAGTCCTTTGATTTTATTGTTGCAAGTTTAATTCTAAGTGTGGTCCCGGATCCTGTAAAAACGCTGGATGAGATAGTAAGGGTTTTGAAGAAAAATGGCAGCTTTCTTATTTTTGATAAGTTTGTCACTCAAAATAAAAAAATGACAAAGAAACAAAAAATCCTTCGTCCAATCGTTAAATTTTTCGGAACAGATATAGGGTTGGATTTTTATGAGATATACAAATTGGTTGAAAATAATTGCATTTTAATACAAGATAAAAATGTTATGATGAATGGATTGTATAGGAAAATTATAGGTATTAAGAGAGGAGAAACAAAATGAAAAAAATACTATTTTTATTAATTTGCCTATTGGTGATGATACCGACCATCGCAAGTGCACATACGGAATTAACTTCTTCTAACCCTGCTGAAAATCAAGTGGTGACAGAAGACCTAAAAGAAATCGTCTTAACATATGGAGGTAAGATTGAATCCTTAAGCACAATGACATTAATAAAAGATGGACAAGAAGGGCCAGAAGTAAGTGTTACACCAAAAGAAAATCAATTAATAGGTACATTATCTGCCCCCTTAGAAAATGGTTCTTATACACTTACGTGGAGTATTGCTGGCGAAGACGGTCACCCGATAACAGGTGAAATTCCTTTTACTGTAGAAAAAGAAGAAGTGAAGTTGGACCAAAAGTCAGAAACGAAAGAGCCTGTGAAAGTTAAAAAAGAAGAAACTAAAATAGAGAATACAAAACAAGATCAAATTAATATGCAAGATAAGGATTCCTCTTCAGACTTGAAAAACATTATCATTGTGGCAGTTGTCCTAATTTTGGTTATCGGTTTGTTTCTCTTATTTAGAAGGAAGCGTTAATTATGGGTTTTGTAATTCCTTTTGCTGAATTTGGAAATTATCTCGTGTTTTCAATTTTAATAGGACACGTTGCCTTACAATTTGTACCTGAAGCAACTAAGCCTAAAATCACAATTGCAAAACCGGTCTTACTGCTTTCTACACTTGGGATTATTATTTTTACGTTAGGGCCTATTGTTCAGACCATTTCCTATTTTCAAGATGGAATTGGTCTCGCTCTAGCTACTAAATCTGTTTTATTAGATTTCCAAGTTGGAAAGGCTTGGATTTTTATTGGATTTATGGCAACTTTATTATGGATTGCCATCATCCTAAATGGCTCTAAATATCTACAATCACTATTACTACTGTTAATGATATTAGGTGTCGGTTATTCCAGTCATGTGGCATCATTGTCATTTTGGGCAGGCTTATGGTCTCACAGCACTCATTTTTTAATGGTAACATTATGGACAGGAATTTTAATTCATATTGCTTGGTTCTCTAAGGATCATAATAATTGGTCAAAATTTTTACGCTGGTTTACTCCATTTGCGGCTTTTTCTTTAATAATAATCATCCTTAGTGGAATCTATCTGATGTTATTTGTTGTTGAACCGAAAGATTATGTAAAGTCATGGGCATTGCCTTATGGGCAAATGTTGCTTTTAAAGCATATTAGTATAATTCCCGTTATCGCTTTTGCCTTAATAAACGGTATACTTTCAAGAAAATCGTTAAATATTTCATCATTCAATCCTAAACCGTGGATAAGAGGAGAAAGCATTATTTTATTTATTGTTTTTTATTTCACTTCGGTGATGGGGACGTTATCGCCGCCACATGAAGTTGAATTTACCGTGAAGTCGGAGGGTGCATCTAAGTGGGTGGAATGGTTATTAGGGAAAAATATCCTTTCGACCATACAAATGCATTTAGTACCTTCATTCCAATCGATAATATTGGTCATTCTTTCAATACTATTTTTGTTACTGATTTTGTTCAGCTTTAAGCAGAGAAGACCTATACTATCGGTAACATTTGGAGTGATTTTTATCATTGTTTTATATATAGGTTTGATGCTGTCTTTGTCCATTTAAATCTTAAAACATATAAAGTATATATTTTTGGGACTGAAATAAAAACAGTATACTTTGATTAAGGGAAAACAAAAAATATACGTTGTAAAAATACTATAAAAAATAACGTAAATGAAAGGGGACATCATGAAACGTTTCAAAATCGTCATACCCATTATGATTGTTGTCGCAGTTATAGCTACTTGGATGCTAGGAAAGTATCATGCAGCAGTACAACTACAATTGCGTATACTGATAGCTATAGGAGGGGCACTCCTATCAGGTATACTGACTTTTATCATGTTGAAGCTGGATCATGTAGATAAGAAAGCGAATAAATGAAATACGAGAATATAAAAGTGAGTAGCCATATAATAAAATTGGCTACTTTTTTGTACACGCCCGGTTGGGCTATATCTTGAAAGTCTATAAAAGGCTTGGGGAAGGAACTGTTAGCTAGTGGCGAGGGTATTCACCGTGATGTGGAATCTAAAGGGCAGTCGGGGGCAAATTGCCGTGCTACTTGCAGATGCAAGGTCAAAATGTTATGTGCTTGGTTTAATTATTGTTTGGATTGCCGTTTGTGAGCCAAAAAAGAACCACAAAAAGGAGATATGTATATAAAAGAAATTCTATTCTAGCAGCAATATTCATGCAGTTTCCTGATTGGTAACCATTGGTTCAAGCGCTTTTTTTGGAGGCAATACAGCGGTTTTCATCGCTGGACGTCAGCATTCTTCATAAATAGGAGTGCTGTTTTTTTATGGGAGTAAAGTGAAGTTATAGTAACTTCTTCTATTTAATGGCTAGAACACATATCCTTAATTGATAAACCTTTGACCAATGATTAAGGTCATTAAATGGGGGTAAGGAATGATTGAAGAATTAAAATTAAGTGGTTTTTTAATTCTACTTATTTTGGGAGCGATGTTTCTAGGTGGATACTTAATTCGACTTATGTTTCATTTTCTAAATAAAAATTCCCTTTATTTACAAATCCTTTGCGGGGGATTATTGGCAGGGATGTTTGCATTTGAATTACTACCTGATGCATTTAGCCATTTTCAATCCATCGGCATTTTTACTGGCATTTCAATTGGTGTTTTTATCATGATTTCAATGGAGTTTATTTTACATAATAAATCCCAACTTCACCATGGAAATCATGAAACACTTTATCTTTTATTGATTGCATTAATTATTCACAGTATTCCCACAGGGGTTAGCTTTGGACTGAGTCTTCAAAACCCGGATAACTATGGATTATTAGCCACTTTTGTTTTTCATCATATTCCTGAAGGCATGATTATAATGTCATCAATTCCTAGTATTAAACGGAAAAATAGTTTATTTGCATTTTATTGCATTATTCTATCCATTGTTATCGTGGCGAATATTTTTATAGGTAAGAATATAAGAATGGATTCAATTAAATGGAATACCGTTATGATGGGAATGACACTTGGGACAATGGGTTATGTCACATTTTATGAATTACTTTGGAAGAAATCCAAACACCTACCGAAAAGCAAAGTGGTATTAATCACGGTTTTGGGGATGATTGGAATTCATTATTTCTTACGTTTTCTTCCATTTCATCAATAGAATAATTTAATGGGTCTGTGAGAGACTAACAATTGTTTAGTAAAAAAGGAGGAATTCTTATGACTCATATGGCAGACCATCACCACACAGGAGAAACTGTATCAGAAGCTGGTACCTACATTTGTGCTACCGGAGAAAAAAAAGAACTGCATCAAGGAGAAACATTTCCTGTTTGTCCATCCACAGGAGACTCAACAACCTGGACTCATGCAAGCCACACTCATAGAACCGGGGAAACTGTTATGGAATCAGGTCATTATGTAGATGCAGATGGTGAGCATGTGGTACTGCAACAAGGAGATAAGTTCCCAAACTGTCCCAAAACAGGAGAATCAATTACTTGGACGCATGAACAATAAATAAAACTTAGCTCCGAAAAAATTGAATAAGTTTCAATGTAACAGCTCTTCTACAAAAGGGCTGTTATTTATTGTTTCTCAGCAAAATTAGCAGGGAATCTCTTTTTAATGGGTATTAATTTTGTTTTTTTTTGATTTACTTTAACTTATTAAAATAAGGAAGGGAAAAACAATAAAAATTTCTTCCGTATCTTTCCTATCTACAATAATTGTTTTTGGTGGCATGTTTGATTGTATGACATCTACCCTTTACCTTTAATTATAATTCGAGGGAGCCAAACAGTGGTTAACCTATAGCTAGATCAAGCAGCTTAAAAAGTTGAATTTAATTTTATTATAAAAATTTGTTCATATAATGGTAATAATTTTGAACTACAATAACAATTGTAGCTAGGACAACTACATGCTTATTCAAAACCCTCTATTTAAGATCCAAACCAAAGGTTGGATCTTTTCTATTTTCCATACTCAAAAAAGCCGTTATATAAAACCCTCAAAAAAATAAGAATAAATAGCCAATAATATGATAAAATATAACAATAAAAGTGAAGGCTTTATTTGCAATTTTCCTAATATTCACAATTGATTTTTATCTTATTGGGGTGTGATGATCATATCCAACGTATTTTCTTTTAAAAAGTTTGTTGTTAAGAAAAATGAATATCTCAAACCAGCAGTTTTGATGAGTAGAATTGCATTAATTTATCTTCTTATTGGAATCGTGTTGCTACTACTTTTTGTAAGCGGTTTAAATCATGGTCTTGTAGCAGTCCTCACCTGTGGTTTTATTATTGCAAGTTTACAAATTTTTATTATTGGTGCCGTCCTTCATTCAACGTATAAATATGTTGAGAGTAGAAAACAATGAATTTTGGTAGCTGTATTTAAGTCAGTCCCTCGTAGATAACGGTTTCATCTTGTGAATTTTTTTTAGCAAAATGCCTCTTAAATACAATGCTTAGTTGGAAAGTTGAATATAAGCGAACTGTATAAAACTAAAGATACCTGAATCAGAAATCTTAAAACTTCGATCCTTTATTTAATTATTATTTCTATAAAGTAAAGCCTATCTCAGTTCAACTGATGAAAAAGAAATGCCCAGAGGATACCTTTGGGCATTTTTTGGTGCTTGGTAATTAATAAATTTGCGATTTAATAAACTAATGCATTGTTAAAAAGGGGGGGTACTTCAAAATCCGAACCCGTTACTCATAAGAAGGATGGGTTTTTCAGAAAACACCATTTACATTGAAAAATAACTTTTTTATCATATAGCCAAATAATTTTCAAGTTCAAATATAACAAAATTGGAGATTAATTTTGTCGATTAGGTGACAGAAATTTGAATAGATTATGAACATTTTATTAAAACTTATTATCCTGGCTTTCCAACGTTGTAATGTTTTAAATAGAATAAAGGGAGTGGAATATAAATCGTCATAATTAAAAAAGATTAATTTTTATGTGAATAAGGAGAGGGTGTATAAAGTTAATGAAGTTGACGAATATAAAAAAGTTCTCACTAGTAAGTTTGATGGCAGTTTTAATCGGTGTTTTATCGGGGTGCAGTGAGAATTATATTGTCTTAGATCCTAAAGGACCTGTCGGTGAAACGCAACTAAATCTGATTATATTGTCCACCGTTATTTTAGGGGTTTTCATTATCCCTGTATTGCTTTTTTTCTTTTATGTCATTTTTCGATATCGGGATAAAAAAGGAAATAAGGCATCTTATAAACCAGAGTGGGATGATAATAAGTGGATGGAAATTGTTTGGTGGGGAATTCCTGTTTTGGTTATTGTAGTACTAAGTATTTACACAGTTAGAGATACCTTTGCACTTGCTAAATCACCATCACCAGAAGTAAAACCAATGACAATTCAAGTTACTTCCCTTGATTGGAAATGGCTGTTTTTATACCCTGAGCAAGGAATTGCAACGGTTAACTATGCAGAAATACCAACCGACCGCCCTGTCAAGTTTGAATTAACAACAGATGCCCCAATCAATTCGTTTTGGGTTCCCCAATTGGGAGGTCAAAAATATACAATACCAGGTAAAGCACTTGAACTTTGGTTAGAGGCTGAAGCAGAGGGTAAGTATTATGGTACTGCCAATAATTTCAGCGGGGAAGGTTTTACGGATATGAAATTTGATGTGATTGCCAAATCAGAAAAAGACTTTAATAGTTGGGTAAAAGAGGTAAAGGCTGGTTCGAATTCATTAACAATGGAAGGATATGAGAAGCTTAGCAATCCTGGTGTTGTAAAGAAACAGGAATTTACGTCTTATCCAAAAGAATTGTTTAACTATATTATCAACAAAAATGGCGGTCAGTATTACAAAAGCAATCAACAAGAGGAAAATAAATAGGTTTATAGGAAGGAGGAGTTAAAATTGTTAGATGAAATTAAATCCTTTGCAGAAGATTTTTTTGTGACAGGAAACCCAATGATTTATGCGGCTGATGTGTCGATTGCTTTAACCATGATCGCGATTGTCTTTGTTCTAACCTATTATAAAAAATGGGGCTGGCTATGGCGGGAATGGCTGACAACTGTTGACCATAAAAAAATTGGTATCATGTACTTGATTGCCTCGCTATTAATGCTATTCCGCGGGGGCATTGATGCCCTTCTAATGAGAACCCAGCTGGCATTACCGGATATGAAATTATTGAATTCTGAGCATTACAATCAAATTTTCACTACCCATGGAACAATTATGATCTTATTCATGGCGATGCCATTAATGTTTGCATTGTTTAATATGGTAGTACCACTTCAATTAGGTGCTCGTGATGTTGCATATCCATTTTTAAACGCAGTAAGTTTTTGGCTATTCTTCTTTGGAGCGATGCTCTTTAACTTATCTTTTGTTATTGGCGGATCTCCGGATGCAGGATGGCTAAGCTATCCACCATTATCTGGGGAAAAGTTTAGTCCGGGTCCCGGCCAAAACTTCTATATTTGGGGTATCCAAATCTCCGGAATTGGAAGTTTAGCAACTGGAATTAACTTTTTGGTGACCATTTTAAAAATGCGTGCACCAGGGATGAAGCTTATGAAGATGCCAATGTTTTCTTGGTCTGTTCTTTCAAGCTGTATCATTATCATCTTTGCATTCCCGATTTTAACAGTAACTTTAGCTTTGCTTTTCGTTGATCGATACTTTGGAGCACATTTCTTTACGTTAGATGGCGGGGGAAATCCAATGTATTACATCAATTTAATTTGGATGTGGGGACACCCTGAGGTATATCTAGTTGTCCTGCCGGCATTTGGAATTTTTTCGGAAGTTGTCAGTACGTTTTCGAAAAAGAAAATCTTTGGTTATAAGTCAATGGTTTTTGCCTTACTAAGTATCAGTATTTTGTCATTCCTAACCTGGGTTCACCACTTCTTTACGATGGCAGATTCAAAGGTGGATGCATTCTTTGCAGTCACTACAATGGCTGTTGCGATTCCTACCGGAGTTAAGGTATTTAATTGGATCTTTACCATGTTTAGGGGGCGGGTTGAGTTTAAAACACCAATGCTTTGGACATTTGCCTTTATTCCGACTTTCTTAGTTGGTGGAGGGACAGGAGTCATGCTTGCGGTAGCGCCTGCTGATTTCCAATACCACAACAGTTACTTTCTAATTGCCCACTTTCACCAAGTGTTAATAGGTGGGGTTGTATTCGGCTTCTTTTCAGGTATTTATTATTGGTGGCCAAAAATCTTTGGTTTTTCATTAAGCGAGAAAATTGGGAAATGGGCCTTTTGGTTCTGGGTAGTGGGTTTCTACGGAACATTTATGCCGCAATATGCTTTAGGATTTATGGGCATGCCGCGCCGTGTTTACACCTACAGCTGGGACATGGGCTGGACGTCTTTAAACTTCGTATCGACTATTGGGGCTTTTCTCATGGGAATCGGATTCTTATTCCAAGTGTACCAAATTCTTCACGGTATTAAGTTTGGGAAGAAGGATACAACTGGTGATCCGTGGAATGGCCGTACGTTAGAATGGTCGATACCATCCCCTGCACCGGCCTATAATTTTGCGGTTATTCCACAAGTCGAAGAACAAGATGATTGGTGGTATAAAAAGCAAAAGGGGATTAAGACGTATAAAAAGGGAGAAGTCTATAAACCAATTCATATGCCAAAGGATTCAGGCATTCCATTTATTATGGGCGCATTCTGGTTTATTGCAGGGTTTGGCTTTGTATTTGAATGGACTTGGATTGGCATTATTGGTTTGGTCGGTGTTGCCGGATCAATGCTCACACGTTATTTTCAAAATAATACAGATTACTATATTTCATCAGAAGAAGTTAAACAAACTGAAGCTATTTCGGGAGGTGCACGTTAATGGAACACACACTGTCCCATCCTAAACATCATGACCATGAAGAACATGGTCATGATGAAAGTTCATTAAAGATATTTGGATTTTGGATTTTCTTGATAACGGACTTAATCTTGTTTTCCGTATTGTTTGCTACGTACGCAATATTAAAGAACCGATATAATGGAGGTCCGACTGGTCAAGAACTGTTTGAAGTTCCAATTTTTGTAGCAGAGACCTTCCTTCTTTTAACGAGCAGCTTTACAAGCGGTCTTGCAACCTTAGCGTTAAAGAAGGGTTATAAACAAAATGTGGTTGGATGGCTAATCATTACCATGATACTTGGTTTAGGGTTTATAGGCTTAGAAGTTCGAGAATTTATAACCTTGGTTAATGAAGGAGCCACGATTTCAACAAGTGCTTTTCTTTCTGCCTTCTTTGTCTTAGTTGGAACACATGGACTTCACGTTTCTGCTGGTATCATCTGGATGGCAAGTGCGACTATACAGTTGGCGCGCCATGGAATTAATGAAGTCACAGAACGGAAAGTATTCATTGTTGGTCTATATTGGCATTTTCTCGATGTTGTGTGGATTTTTATCTTTACTGTTGTTTACTTGATGGGGGTGATGTAAGGTGGGGAAAGATCATAAACAACAAGATCATCATACATCTGCAAAGTCCTATATTATTGGCTTTACCATTTCCATCTTATTAACGATAGTTCCTCTCGTATTAGTCTTAAATGATTTGATGGAGAGATCCTATTTGATTGTTTTTATTCTTGTCGCTGCTTGCTTCCAATTTGTTATTCAAATTTATTATTTTATGCATTTAAATGAGACCAAAAATCGAGGCTATATATTGCTTACGTTAACGGTTGGTATCTTTATTGTGGTTACCGTTATTGGCGGATCCTCCTGGGTAATGAATTTTTAGTAGTTGAATTTTGCAGGACTTGGAAATGCGAAGGATGATTGTCCTTCGCATTCACCTTTTTTTACCTGGAAAATATGATTTGTACCAAAATAGGAAAAGTTATCATATTAAATCTTTAATAATAGAATGGTAGATAGGTGGTGTATCCTATTGGCAAAACTAAATAACTTTCTAATCCTACTATTGATTTCTGCTGTTGGCTTTTTTGGTTACCAAAAGCCTGTGTTTGCTAATCATTCAGGTGCAATTGAAATTTCAAAAAATACGTATTCCATCTTTTTATATATAATGTTAGGACTTGGTGTGTTCATGATCCTGGTATTGGCTAGAATTATGAGTCTAACAAAGAAAATAAAAGGACTAAATCAAGGAGAAACATTGGTTCAAGATAAGCTATATCAAAGGAAATTTTTATCCATTTGTGCCATTTTTCTCATAATTGGCTTTCTATCTGTGGGCGCTATATATTTCTTTTTAAGGTCGGCAGCAGGGCACCATTAATCTATAAGTAAGGGACTTAACAGTTCGAGAAGCTGATGTACTTTGCAGAATACTGAAATTCGATTTTAAATTTTATAATAAGTCTTATTGTATGATGGATACATTTTATATAAATGATAGGATGATCAACTTGAAAAATAAATTTTCTCTGTTTACTGTAGCTGCAACAATTTTGGCGCTTATCATTGGAAATTTAGTGGTTGCAACCAATTCTGGAGATGCATGCGGCTCTGACTGGCCCCAATGCAACGGAACGCTTTTCCCGGATATAACCAACGTAAATATTTTGATTGAGTATTCCCATCGGCTTTTTACGACAGTTCTAGGATTTATTATTCTTGTTAATGCTATTTTAGCCTGGATTAAGTTAAGAAGGAAAAAAGCAAAGTGGCTTGCTGTTGTATCCCTTTTCCTTTTGGGTCTACAGTCCTTGGTTGGTGGATTAAATGTCCTTTTAGGGACTCCAGTTGGATTTACTATTTTCGATGTAACTATCAGTCTACTTTTATTAATATCTGTTATATATCTTCATTATGCCTTAGTAAATAAAGATGTTTCAAAAGAATCGGGAGTAAAAAATCCATATTACAAGGACCCTGCATTCTTATTGCTTCTATTCATAATGGTGGAAACGGTAATAGGTGCATTCTTTAAGCATCCACGATTTAGCAAGCTTCTTTATGCGAATTATAATGGCGAGGTCTTGATTAACAGCCCTTTACTTGCAGAATTTATCTATTTTATTCATGGCATCTTAGGACTAGCAATTGTAATTTCAAGCCTCAACCTTATGTTTTTATTCTTTAAAGACAATCAGTATAAATTTAGAATTCTGTTTCTAATCTTAACCTTAGTTATCACAACTATTTTTGGTTTTTTAACGAAAGCAAACGAATTAAGTCCATTTACTTCTTCTTTTCATATGATTTTCACGATTATCAGCATTGCACTTGCAGCCTCTATCGTAGCCAAAAGTCAGGTATGGGATTAATTAGAAGGGAAGAATTTGTTTTTTGCTTTAATTTTTACCATTATTTAGTTTGAAGTTTGGCAAATTAAATTATCAGGGAAAAGAAATACTATTACCGGAGGTGGTAATTCTGGCAAAGCAAAAAAACTTTCCTTTGGCTATGAGTGACATGGGTGAACCTGCAGAAATGAGCCCAATTGGAAACATAACCAACGTGGAAATTAATTCACCAATAGTAGAAGTTAATCAACCGTTTGAAGTAAAGGATCCAGTGGAGATAAGAAACCAAGGATCGGTAACTGTAATATAAAAAAACTAACAAAAGGTCAATTCAAAACAGAAGCCCCCAGTATTGTACCAGGGGCTTCTGTTTTGAGTATCCATTTTTAAGCATTCATTTCCAATCTTGAAGAATTGGTAGCATTAATTGTTGAGCCTTTAACTTTTAATACACGCATAGCGTTAAGGACAGCAAGGAGGGTAACACCTACATCTGAGAAGACTGCCTCCCACATCGTTGCGATTCCGAACGCTCCTAATAGAAGGAAAACCCCTTTTACACCAAGAGCAAATAGGATATTCTGCCAGACTATTCGGCGTGTACGTTTGGCGATTCCGATAGCTTCTGGGATTTTGGAAGGTTCGTCCGTCATGATTACGATATCAGCAGCCTCAATCGCCGCATCAGAACCTAAACCACCCATGGCCATCCCCACGTCTGCACGGGCAAGAACAGGGGTATCATTAATCCCATCACCGACAAAGATGA
Organism: Neobacillus sp. 19; assembly: GCF_049463095.1. NCBI lineage: Bacteria > Bacillati > Bacillota > Bacilli > Caryophanales > Bacillaceae > Neobacillus > Neobacillus sp. 19. The sequence continues at coordinate 102,991 of NZ_JBMPZU010000100.1, forward strand.
TTTTTTCTTTTGCTGTTTTTTGAGCATCCAACTTTTCAATTTCTTCTACTTTATCCTGTGGCAGCAATTCAGCATGAACCTCATCTAATCCAAGCTTTCTTCCAACTGCATCTCCAACTGCTTGCGCATCGCCGGTTAACATGACTGTTTTCTTAATACCCAGTTCTTTTAATGATCGTATAGCTTGTGCTGAATCTTCCTTTACCTGGTCAGATATCACAATATATCCGGCGTATTCGTTGTTAACCGCAACATGAACAAGTGTTCCGATTTCATTAGGCTGAACAAAGGTAATTTTTTCTTTATTCATTAACTTGGCATTGCCGGCTAAGATAGTGTTGCCTGTCACTGTTACTTGAATTCCATGACCAGAGATTTCATTATAATCTTGGATTGTTTCTTCAATTACTTCCTTTCCATATGCCTTTCGAATGGACAATGCAATTGGATGGTTTGAATGTACTTCAGCAAACGCAGCATATTGCAATAATTCTTCTTTTGTCAATGATCCTTTTGGATTGATGCTGGTTACTTCGAACACGCCTTTTGTGAGGGTCCCTGTTTTATCAAACACAATATATTTAACATCATTTAACGCTTCTAAATAGTTGCTTCCTTTAACTAAAATTCCTGATTTTGATGCGGCACCGATTCCCCCAAAGAATCCAAGTGGTATAGACACCACTAGTGCACATGGACAAGAAATTACTAGGAACACAAGCGCACGGTAAATCCAATCTGAAAAGGTTGCACCATCAATAATGAGTGGCGGTATTAATGCCAATGCTGCTGCAACAATTACGACAACCGGTGTATAGTAACGGGCAAATTTGGTGATGAAATTTTCTGTTGGTGCTTTCCGGCTGCTGGCATTTTGAACCAATTCGAGAATTTTTGAAACGGTAGATTCTCCGAATGCCTTTGTTACTTCAACGGTTAAGACACCGTTCTTGTTTATAAAGCCACTTAACACATCGTTTCCTGTTTCTACTTCACGCGGCACAGATTCACCTGTTAATGCAGAGGTATCAACCATTGAGCTGCCTTCAATGACCTTTCCATCTAGCGGAATCTTTTCACCTGGTTTAACCATAATAATATCTCCAATTTTAACCTCTTCCGGTGAAACCTTCACAACCTCGTTTCCGTGCCTGACATTAGCGTAATCCGGGCGAATATCCATTAAGGCACTGATGGACTTGCGGGAACGATTCACGGCGATACTTTGGAATAGTTCTCCTACTTGGTAGAATAGCATAACGGCTACGCCTTCTGGATACTGTTGAATGGCAAAAGCGCCAACTGTCGCTAAAGCCATTAAAAAGTGCTCATCAAAAACTTGGCCTCTAATAATATTTCTAACGGCACGTAAAACAATTTCTCCGCCTATTAGTAGATAGGCGATTATGAACAGGCCAAGCTCAATCATTCCCGAAACAGGGGCAAGAAGTCCAATTCCCCCTATAATCGTCCCAATTCCTAAGCGAATCAACATTTTTTTCGTATTGTCGCTGCTGTGATCATGGCTATGACCATGTTCGTGTCCGTGGCTATGATCATGCCCATGGCTATGTTTGTGACTGTGTCCATGGTTGTTATGGTTGTTTGACGAAATAACCTCTATATGTGGTTCTAGACGTTTTACAATCTTCGTTGCTTCTTCCTCTAAACGATCCATTTCCTCAGGCTTTACTGTCTCCATAATTAATTTTTTGGAAACGAAGTCCACTGTGGAAGAAGTCACTCCCTCAAGACGTCCTACTCCATGCTCAATCTTAGCTGCACAGTTTGCACAATCCAACCCCTTTAGATATAATGTTCGAGTTGTGGAACCTTTTCTTGTTCTTCCTTTTTCTTGAGGATGGATGTGTGGTTCCAAGCTTTTTACTTTTTTCTTTACCTCTGTCACCACGGCGGTTTCTTGTTCCAAATCAGTTTCTAATGTAAGTGTCTTATTAACAAAATTAACAGATGCAGCAGAGACGCCATTTACTTTTTTTACCCCATTTTCGATTTTCATTGCACAATTCGCGCAATCTAAACCTTCTAAGAGAATTTCGCGTTTAACTAACGCATTTTGCCGTTCCACTATATTTCTCCCCTTTACTAATGTTATTTTTATCTAATTTTATAAAAATATCAATGAACATATGAACAGTTACTCATATAATGATACTTTTATTATATGCACTTAATCTAAATGCGTCAATAAAAGTTGGACACAAATGAATTAATCATTACTTTTAGCATTGAACTTTACTTCTTCATATTTATAAAAATAAGTTGAATTATTTAATTAATATATATGTGTTTATATGTTAATATAAACATATAAACACATATATATTAGCGGTTGAATTTCAATTACAAATTAGGGCAAGATATTCACAAGATTAAAGGAGGAATTGTCAATGTCACATTCACACGGACATAGTCATGGCGGCCACGGTCATGACCATTCTCATGGTGCGAACAAGAAGGCTTTGTTTACAACATTCATTTTAACCACTTCCTATATGGTGGCAGAAATCATAGGTGGAATTATTACTAACAGCTTGGCCCTTCTTTCAGATGCAACACATATGTTAAGTGATTCTGCCTCTTTGCTCATTGCGGTAATCGCATTGAAGCTTGGCGAGAAAGCAGCGAATGCTGCCAAAACTTATGGGTATAAACGATTTGAAATCCTTGCAGCTGCCTTAAACGGAATTACTTTGTTAGTATTGAATGTTTGGATTTTATGGCAAGCTTTTCAACGGTTGGAATCCCCTCCAGAAATTTTGAGTGGCTGGATGTTTGGTGTTGCAGTAATGGGATTATTAATTAACATTGCGGGGGCTTGGATTTTAATGAAGGGCTCTGAAGGTGATAATCTTAATGTAAGAGCCGCGTTACTTCATGTCATGGGGGATTTGCTTGGCTCAGTTGGAGCAATTGCGGCATCATTATTAATTATGTTTTTCGGCTGGAATATTGCTGACCCACTAGCAAGTGCTCTCATTGCCATTCTGATTTTTATTTCTGGTATCCGTATTACAAAAGATTCCATTCATATATTAATGGAAGGTACGCCAGCAGGAATAGATTTGGAAAAGGTTGCCGAGACCATTCGTTCCGTTAGAGGGATTATGAATCTTCATGATCTGCACATTTGGAGTATTACAAGCGGTAAGAATGCCCTTTCCTGTCATGTTGTCTTGGAGGATGGGATTGCCTTTAGAGAAAGCCAATCTATTTTACAAACGGCAACTCAGAAGTTAGCTGAGATTGGTATTGGTCATGTTACACTTCAGCCGGAAACTGCGGATCATGCTCATGATGATTCTTTACTTTGTTCATTAAGCGAAGGAAAACAAGGTGATCATAACCACGATTACAGCCATAATCATGACCATAGTAATGAGCAAGATCATAAGCATAGCCATCAACATTAAATAATTTAACTATATCCGCCTTTGATTAATGGCGGATTTTTTTACAAAAAAAAGATACATAATGTATCTCATTTTTATCTTCTAAAAATTGTATCTAATATGCGGAATTTCCGTTCCAATATCATGGATAATAGCGCAATTACCATAAGAACTATTGTATCCCTAAATATATGTGTAAAGGTCATCGTCCTAGAAGCGTAATACTTAGCTTCAAGGCTGGAATAATTATGAGGGGGGAAAGTGTTGTTTATTATTCCTTGTGACTTACCATTTGAATTTGGGAAACTATAGTTGGGATCACTGTACAAAATACCCGTCTGTCCATTTCCATTATTAATTTGGTATTTGAATGGGGAATTGCCATACATTAAACTGATAAAAAACGGTATTATAAGCAAAACAAAAAAGGCTATAAACAGGAGTCTACGTCGACGTTGATTTCTTTGCATAATACCCCTCCATTTGAAACTCACTTACAACAACAATTTCTATGTCCACAAGCCAACATATAGTACATTATAATTTTATTTTTATATGCCCAAAATCATTCCAGAGTTAATCCAACTAGTGATGATTGGCGTGTTCAATTGTTTGTTTTAATATACTCATAATGTGCTCATCGTCATGACGGTAGTACAGTGTTGTACCCTCTCGTCTGAACGTGACTAACCGTAAATTCTTTAAGAAACGTAATTGATGCGACACCGTGGACTGAAGCAAGGAAAGACTCTCGGCAATTTCATTAACAGAACGTTCACCTTTAAATAGTAAATATAGTATTTTTAGTCTTGTTGGATCTGATAATGCCTTGAAGGTTTGAGATACCATAAATAGCGTTTCTTCATCTAATACGTTAGGGGTGAATTCCTGATTATTATCCAAAATTCAACGACCTCCTTATTTTCATTATATCGACAATTAATTTAAAAAACATAATTTCCCTAATTGAAATATTTTTGATGTTAGTGGCTCATCTAATTTAATTGGACTGCACTAATGAAGAAAAAAACGTTACAAAACTTACATTGAAACAAAAAATTGAACCAGTTATTCAACTTGAGTTAAGAACTTCCAGCAACCATACTATTAAACCTAGGAATATAACTACAGACAATTTTACCATGCTGGCTACTTTAAAAGAACCGTTGGAATATGAAAAAATATTGCTGTGTAGAAAATTGTAGGTTGCTTTGGTCCCGGAGAGCAGGCAGTCGAAGATTGCCTTTCCAAATGGCACCAGTTGGTAAGTATTATTGGCATCATTGTTTTTTCGTTTACTTCAATATTTCGTTTGGTTGTCTATAAATAAAAGTGGGGAATTTACACATAATTGGTTACAGAAAGGTGGACTTTTAGCATAATTCTAGCGTTTTTCCTAAGGGGATTTTATATTTTCAAGGGTGGTCTCATAAGATATGTAGTCCTTGTTTAATTAGCTTCTTTCATTTAATATAATAATGATGAGAATAACGCTTTCAAAAATAAGCGTTCAGGTCTCTATATTATAGTTGTTTTATACTTTTTACATAAAAAATTACCTAAGATTGTTGAGTAGGGAAAGTGTGGGGGAATTTTAAATATTTAAGGGGGGATTTGCGTCCTGAATATCAGATTAAAATCCTTGTTGTCCAAATAATTTTTTATTAATGATTTCGTGGTTTTAGGGTAAATGATGTAGTCAAGGTAAATTAGGTAAAACATTTGGAGGTAATTTTTATGAATTATGAGGAAAAGTTTACAGCGGAAACCTGGCCTGCTGAGCCGGAAAAAGCAACTCTTGAGGCAAAAAATAAATTTTTGGGTTTTTGGTTATTTTTAGGCGGGGAGACAGTCCTTTTTGCTTCTCTGTTCGCAACATTCCTTGCATTAAGGGACCGGGTTCCTAATTCGGACGTCCCAGTATCGAAAGATCTGTTCAGTTTGGAGATTGTTTTTATCTCTACTATGCTTCTGTTAACTAGCTCGCTGACAAGTGTTTATGCAATGCATCATATGAAAAATTTCCGTTTCCATAAGATGTTACTATGGTTAGGAATTACGGTTCTATTAGGTGCTTGCTTTTTAGGGTTAGAAATATTTGAATTTTCGGAGTACGTTAAGGAAGGACATACTTTTACTGGAAGTGCTTTTGGTTCAGCATTTTATACACTAGTCGGATTCCATGGTGCTCACGTTGCTTTTGGTCTCCTGTGGATTATCACCCTAATGGTTAGGAATGCAAGAAGGGGATTGAATTTATATAATGCACCAAAGTTTTATGTTGCAAGTCTTTACTGGCATTTTATTGACGTTGTTTGGGTATTTATTTTTACTATTGTTTATTTGATAGGTATTGTTGGATAGTACTTTAACCTACCAGTAAAATCTGAAAGAAAGCCTCCTAGTAGCCTGTGTCCTGATTGGACACAGGTTTTTTGTTAGAAATTAGATTTAAATATAAACCATCTTCTTGTCATTACACAACACCTTCAATTTCAAATCCTGAATACCTTCTATTACAAAAATAATCAATATTCCGGCTGAAGGAAAATTGGGTCCTTCGGTTAGGATAAAAATTCATCAGTTGAGGGTGAATCATTTACAATCAAGAGTATATTTATTTTAATCCTGTTTTTATAATATTTAACAACACTATAGAATTAGACATATTTGTGGGATTAGATTATTATTTTGATGGTATTATTAAATAGATTAAATGTAGAATGAGAAAGGTTTGAACTCAGCAAAATGGATATAAGAAAACCCACTAACAGGGAATTAAAACAGATTTTCAAACTTTCCCCTCAAGTGATGTTTGAAGGGACGTTGGGTAAAGTAAAGCCTACTAATCGGAAAATAAAGCAGCTTGTTACACCGCTTTTAAAATATGGAAGTTTCTATTTAATAGCAACGGAAGACGATAAATTAATGGGATGGATTCTAATTGGGGAAAACCAAGACCAATTTACTGATAAGAAGATTGGATTTATTTTTGAACTTTATATTTTGGAGAAATTCAGAGGAAAAAGGATTTCACAGCAGTTGCTGAGTAGAGCAATTGATCATTTTAAAAAGGAAGGGTACCCTGAAGTTCGCCTTAATGTATTTGTTGGTAACTCTGCAATTAATATTTATGAGAAAATGGGATTTAATGCAAGAACTGTTACTATGGGGTTATTACTGTAAATTGACTTGACAATTTAAAAGAAGGTGAGCTTTCTATGATAATAAATTGACCTTTTAGTAGGTTCACTTCATAATATAAGAGAAGATACATGAATGGGAGAGCATATATTCACATAATAAAATATAGGTAATTATTAATATTGAGGCTTTGGTAACCAGGTTCTAGAATGTCATTGAAAAATATATGCAGAAGCATAGGGAACTTTATGATTAGTGAAACTTTAAATAGAAAAATTCATAGGCCTTACCCTATTTTTATTATAAAAGACTAATATACGAGGAGTGTTCTCATGAAAAATTGGATGTTATCTCTTGCATTAGCTATGGGAGTTATTAGCCTAAGTGCATGTAGTTCTGCAAACGGTAGTTCGAATGTAGTCGCGGAAACAAAAGTAGGCAATATTTCAAAGGACGAACTTTATAATGTGATGAAAGAAAAATATGGTGAACAAGCATTGCAAGAGATTTTATATGAAAAAGTTTTGTCAGCAAAATACAAAGTAACGAAGGGAAGAATTAGACCAAAAAGTACAAGAAATAAAGGAGCAGGCTGGCCCAAATTTTGATATGCTTCTTGCACAGAATAATATTAAAGATGAAAAGGAATTAAAAAAAGTTTTAGAAAGTCAATTACTCATAGAAAAAGCTGCACTAAAAGATATTAAGGTTAATGACAAAGAGCTTAAGCAATATTATGACAACTACAAACCAGAAATAAAGGCAAGACACATTTTAGTTGAAGATGAGAAAACGGCTCAAGAAGTAAAAGAAAAATTGAATGCTGGAAGTAAGTTTGAGGATCTTGCAAAAGAATTATCAAAAGATACGGGTTCTGCTGAAAAAGGCGGAGATTTAGGATGGTTTGGATCAGGAAAAATGGTTCCGGAGTTTGAAAAAGCAGCTTATGCACTTGACGTTAATCAGATTAGTGATCCTGTAAAAACCCAAAATGGTTACCACATCATACAGGTAACAGATAAAAAAGAGAAAAAACCGTTCGACGAAATGAAAAAGGAGATTGAATACAAAGTAAAAGTCTCTAAAATTGACAATAATAAAGTACAGCAGGTAATGGATAGAGAACTTAAAGATGCAAAGGTAGAGGTAATGGATAACGACTTAAAAGGGATCCTTAAAAAAGGGACCGCTTCTAAATAATCCATCTAATTACTTTTATAACTACCCCAAGTTGCTAATAACCTCTTGACAACCTGGGGTAATTTATTATGTCTATCAACCCGCGGTAAAAGTCCATCGGAACAATAGGAATATGGCTGTTTAGTGAATTATAGCAGTATGATTTTTGAATGGAATAAACCGAGAATATGCAGGGAATGAATGGAAGCTTGCATATTTTCAGCTTATTGATAATTTGGAGATATTGAGCAAAAGCCCCCGTTTGTTTAAGTAAATTATTCCACACTCTTGCTGTTAGTTGATTACTTAATATACATTAAGCCAAATCTCTGATTACTTTTTTCTGTTTGCGATACCATGCAAATAATCCTGCTCTTAGTGCATTATCGGCTGCAATGGCAGTCCATACGGCTGGTAATCCAAATCCAAGTTTCCATGCAAAGATATAAACGCCTAATGTTCGGATTACCCATATTCCAACGAAAGTGACAATCATCGGGAATTTACTGTTCCCGCCAGCTTGGGCCACGGAAGCATCGATGGTAACGGAGGCCAAGAACGGCTGAGAAACCGTATCAATTAATAAGATGATAAATAACAAATGAAGAACGGTTTTCTCAGTCGTAAAAATTTTACCTATCCAGGGACTTCCCAAGGCAAGAATTGCCGTAACTAAGGTCATGGAAATGGCAGATTGAATATAGCTCCATTTTCGATATTCCTTCACATCGGATTGATTCTTTTCTCCGATTGCTTGACCAATTAAAGAACTGGCTGCTACAGCAAATCCTCCGCCTATTGTCGAAGCGAATGTGGTTAAATTCCCTGCAATGTTATGGGTGGCATAGACTTCTGTTCCCATGCGTACAATTAAGCCAAAATATATGACTTGCCCCAATCTCATCGACAGCCTTTCTAGCATGGCGGGTATCGCAAACTTAATCATACTCCAGGCTAAACCCCATACAAGTCCGAAATCACTTAATTTTAACGCAATGGAAGGGATACGTTGAGAAATTTTCAAAAGTCGAACAAAACCATAAATTCTTGCTAAAATCATGGCTATCGCTGCCCCAGTTAACCCTAGTCCATGTAATGAGCCGATTCCGAAAATCAAAAGGTAATCGAGTATAACATGGACGATATTCATTTCTATGCCAACCTTTAAAGGGGTCCTTGTATCCCCTATGGCACGAAACGACGCAGATTGAGCCGTAAATAAGGCAATGAAAGGGGTTAATCCAAGAACCACTTTAAAATAAACTGACGCATTCTCTTTTAACGGTTCTTTAGCACCAGTCCAGTCCAATAAGGCCGAGGCGAAAACAACGGAAAAAAAAGAGAAAACCAAACCCAAAAGAACAGAAAGAAAAAGGCCGTGAAAAATAACAGACTTGCTTCTCCTTGTGTCCTTTGCTCCAAACGCTCTTGATAAAAAGACAGAAAGTGTGGCAGAGACAGCCGTAAAAACGCCAATATAGGTCATGGAGTAGATGTTGGTTACACCAATGGAATTAATAGCAAGCAACCCTAATTTGGCAACAAAAAAGGAATCAATTACCCCAAGTAAACTTTGCAAGTAAGATTCTCCGATAGCTGGTAAGGCTATATAAAAAACTTTTTTGGCTTTAATCGGAAATTGCAAGAAGCATCTCTACTTTCTTTTTACTCTTCTATGTTTTATCTTATCATAATAATTTTTTTATTTCGCTAATCTGCCAGTTAGCGCTATAAGCACAGCTCAATAATTATGTATAAATATAATTATCTATACATAATTTGTATCGAGTAATGATTCAAGATGATAAACATACTGCCGAAACATACATCATTTAAATGCCAGAAACAGTTTGACATGAAATAAATCGATAGGTAATATTTATACAAAATATAATTACTATATAAAAACTTGATAATGAAAGTGATCAAGAAAATCGATAAAGTGAAAATACCACTCATAAATTAATTTTAGGAATAATACTATTTTGGAAACACAGATGCTTCTATGAAAAAGAGAAATATATTGTGTTTTCCATTTTTAAAAAAATTATTAAATTAACGAATTTTAATTTTAAAAGACGTTTGTAGAAAACTAACAAGCCCAAAATACTTTTCTAATAGAAGTATTTTGGGCTATATTATTATTTATATTTTGATGCTTGTTCTATATTATATTTGTCAAGTTCCTCTGTTTTTTTCTTATCATACTTGATCCACTGAATGAAAGTAAAAAGCATAATCCCGCCATAAATAATTTCTTGCATGATTTTCATTATAATTCCACCAGATTGTTGATCGTCTAACAATGGTATTCCAAATAACCTTGGTAGACCAATATAAGTATCATATAAAAATTCCTTCGAGAATATTATAAGAGCACAAGCAGGTGTTAATAAGATACCCATTCCAAAAATATAAGCAATTTTATGTAAAGGCTTCAAAGTATTAATTTCTTCAATGGGCGATAAAATTGGCCACCACATAATAAATGCTGTAGGTAAAAGAACAAAAATTGCTAGCTTCATTAAAATCACATTACTCATTATTGCATCAAATATAAATGGGATATGATAAAAAGAAAAGATTGTATTGAAAAGAAAAATTGCAATGAATGGCTTTGTTAATAAAGAAAAAACTCTGTAAAAATAACGATTCTTGAAAATAGGTTTTATTAACCATGATGGTAAACCAATTAAGATTAGTGGTGGAGCTGCAAGGTATAAAATTGATTGCTGGGTCATGTGAACTAAAAATAAGTAATGCCCTAATTTATTTATTGGACTACCTTTTGCAAGGAAGAATAGTAGGATTCCAAATAAAAATAATGACTTCTTCCAAAAACTCACGGGTTCGGCATTTTTAAATTTGTTCCGAGCAGGCCCTATGAAATAAAAATAAATAACAACAACAGCTAAAAAAAAGATAAGTAACAAGGGGTCCCATGACAATAGTAAATCATTTTTAGTAGGGTAGCTCATGTTTTCCACTTTTTCTATCCTCCTATAGGTTTTGCTATCAATTTTAACATCACCTACATGAATATGTGCACATATATATTTATTTAATAGGATAACTTATATCTACTAAAATGGCAATATCTAATAAGTATGAGTTTTTAAATTTTTTTGAAACAAATACCCACTGATACATTAGAATTTTAAGGATGAATTTATTTAGATTTTTATTAATCAAAATAGCCTAGGCTAAACTGTGTATTCGAAGTATTAAGATGAGGGGAAGATTTAATTCCTTTTTTGTATTGGAAACAAAATTAGAATAACTTCATATAATATTAATTTAATAAAGTTGTTTTAAAAGAGTGAATTAAGATTCAAACAATTCCAAGGGAATCCATTCGACGTTAGCCTACAAAATGAATTTGAGCGAATGTTATAAAATTATTCATTGATTTGATGTTCAATTGTATTTTGTGTTGTTATTATCTGATTTATGTTACACGAAAAGTTGATATTTATCTGTTTGTTTGCTATAATGGGTATACACTAATTAATCCCTGTGTCACTATTGCAGTGAAAGTCGTCATACCTTTGTTTCCTTCAAAGGAGATTCGACATAAATTCCAACACCTACGCATTCCCCGTTTCGGGAAATGGCCGGATCGGCGTAATTCGTCTAAATTTGCAAGTCTGCATCCTATATCAGTTTGATATTTCACGCTTTCGCGCGTCAAATATAGTTATAAGTCGATTGTTTCCTTCAGGAGAAAATCGGCTTTTTTATGTTTCGAAATAAAAATGAAAGGAGTTTTAAAAGTGGTAAGTAGACACATTACCCTAGCCTATTACGAAAAGTCGGAGGAACAGAAAAAAGGTATATCCGCTACATGCGAAATAAAATTCGCAAAGGGAACGATGCAATCCTTCGATCAATGATGGGAGTGGTCGAACGACATGTCAAACAGTATCATGTGGATTTTTACGTCCATATGTGTCCTTGTACCGGAATGCAGAAAACGTAACTTTCCTTTGGATCGTCCGGGAACACGGAACGCACTTTATCAACTTGATGTCTGAAAAGTTCTTGGAAGGCGAAGTCTGGGATGCAAAAGCGCATTTTCATGCAATCCTAACGAATTGCAGGAATGAAATCAAAGGCATCTACCTGATCGAGAACGATCACATGCAGAAACTGTCCGAAAAGGCAGCTCATGCAACACTTGCGATCAAGGAAGATGCTGTACGCAAACACCTAGATTTCGCTATTAAAAAATCAAATATAAAAGAGGTTGATGACTGCGGAACGGAAAGAGATATTCCGGGTGATGGTATACGGTTCCATTATGGAGCAATGAATAAAAACACTCAGGAATCAAGATGGTTGACAATAAAAGTCGTTATGTTTCCCCGGTCCGGGAACGTGGCGATTTTTTTTTATTTAAAATTGCAAATCGAAAGAGGACATTTAAATGGCGAACATGAAATCAGCGTATGGATCGGAAATCTTGGGAAGTACAACAAGTTTGTCGGCGAATGGTTCACGCAATTACATGACTTAATCAGGAGGGCGCCAAGGACATCATCCACCGCGGATATGGCGCGCTCTCGGATTTCGCGGAGGAACATGCTAACGAAGCAGGTTTCAACGACAAAGATAACCTCTTGTGCAGGTGCATTGGCTTCAATCACTACGCAAGTTAATTGTCATTTTACACGATTCACTTTATGTAAAGGATGACAACTGGGTGGAGTAGCTACATTAAGACAAAACTAGTTTAATAAAAATGATTAATTAAATAATATGCCTTCCGCATAGGCGAGTGTACTGCGGCACATGAAAGACGGTGCTGCAATGCACCGTCTCGTGTGGAAAGGAGAACAAAATGGAAAACAGAAAATATATCGAGGTGGCACGAGAATCCGTATCTATGTATCCCAAGATGGGAAGCGATCTATCGGCAGTCGAATTGCAGGAATTGCTTGCAGTTTTGCTAGGAAGACAAGCAACTCCTGAATTGTCCGGCAGACTTGCTTCAAAGGGGATTCGTACACTGATCGAAATGAGCGTGCAAGAGTTGAAAAGTGAAGGATTGACCGAATTAAAGGCATTGGAACTACATGCAGCATTCCTGCTTTCGAAGAAATTCCGATCCACCGGCAAGGCGGCTTCACGCTATACGATTCGCAGCCCGGAAGACGCAGCTAGTTATCTGATGGATGAAATGAAGGATTTGACGCAGGAACATTTTGTCGCGTTGATGCTGAATACGAAGAATGAAGTTATCGCGAAAAAGACCATCTTCATCGGAAGCCTGAATGCTAGTATCGTGCATCCGCGCGAGATTTACAAAGAAGCATTCCGTCACTCGGCAGCCTCGATAATTGTAAGTCATAATCATCCCAGTGGGCATCCTTTAAACATAGTATCCTAAACTAGAGTACTCTAAGTACTCGAAGTTTAGGATTTTTTAATTACAGTGCTTTAACTATTAAATATATAAGGGTATTATTAATAGTAGTTAAAGTATTTAAAGGTGGTGGAAAGATGAAGGTTCAGAAAGTAATTGTGGAGGAAAAATCATATCCGTTATACATACTGCTAGATAAAGAATTTGAAGTGATAGAACCGGTTAAGCGATTTATAAAGTACTTGGATAATACGGGCAAAGCTCCAAATACCATTAAAACATATTGTTATCATCTCAAGCTGTTTTATGAATTTATGAGCCAAAGTGGAATCGAATTAGGAGATTTACAATTTGAGGATTTAGCAAACTTTGTAGGATGGTTAAGAAATCCAGCGGGGCATTTAAAGGTAATAGATATACAACCAAAGAAGGCTAAAAGAGAGGAAACATCAGTTAATTCCATACTTAACGCTGTAACTAGTTTCTTAGAGTATTTAAATCGCACTGAAAATTTTAAAGCTATAGATATGTCTAAAGAAGCAAGAGGAAGAAATTTTAAGGGGTTTCTTCACCATATTACTAAAGGTAGATCCTATAAAAAAAATATTTTAAAGCTTAGGGTCAAAAAGAAACTTGTACAAGTATTAGAACATGGACAAGTCAAAGCAATAATTGAGGCATGTCATACCAAAAGAGATAAGTTACTTATTATGCTTATGTATGAAGGGGGACTTCGGATAGGAGAAGCATTATCCCTTCGTATTGAAGATATTTCAACATGGGATAACCAGATTAACATCAGGCCAAGAGATCATAATGAAAATGGAGCTTATATTAAACTTAAAAAAGAAAGAACTATTGATGTAAGTAAGGAATTAATGGCATTATATACCGATTACTTAGTACATGAATATGGGGAAGATTTAGATCATGATTATATATTTATTAATCTTAAAGATTCTTATTTTGGCCACCCTCTAAAATATCAAAGTGTATTAGACTTAATAAGAAGACTAGGAAAACGGACAGGGATTACTTTCACTGCCCATATATTACGTCATACGCATGCCACAGAGCTTATTAGAAGTGGATGGGATGCTGCATATGTACAAAAAAGATTAGGGCATGCCCATGTACAAACAACACTTGATACGTATGTTCATCTTTCTGATCAAGATATGAAGAATGAATATAAAAAGTATCTTCAAGGGAGAGAAACATGACAATGAAATTTCCAAGTGTAGCAACTAATCGAAAGCTTATCGCTAATACAGAGATTAATAAAAAAATAGCTAATATGACAAGTGTTTTAAAAGGTTATTGGGCAGCAGATAGATGGGATATAAGAATTTGTCCGCATCCTAGTGCAATTGAGTTAAGTAAGAGTCCGTCACTAAGAAATCGCTGGGTAAATTTCGATAAGGTGGAAAATGTCTGGTTGAAAACAGAATTAAAATATTTTTATTACCTTCACTTGAATAATGGAGCTTGGAATGCAAAATCCGTTTGGATTAGAAAGGGAACAGTGATAAGCCGGATGATGGGATTTTTAAATTTAAAATATCCTAATATTACATCGATAACCGAAGTGCCTATAAAAAAAGCTTTGACAGAATACCGGACCTACTTAACAGAACAAAAAGTAAAAACTACGACTACTAATTACAAACTTGATGTAAATCAGCAGAAAGTTACTGTACATGCGAATTCCTATTACGTTACTCATCTTAAGCAGTTTATGGAATTCTATGAGGACTTCTATTTTGATGGGGAAGAATGGGAAAAAGATGTTTGGAATCGAAGAAAATTATCATTACCGGAAGATAAGGTAAACCCAACATCCTACGAATATACGATCAACTTTAAGGGTTTTAAGAATAATTATTTTAAAGAAATAGTTAAGCGATATTGTAAACTAATGTTAAACACAGCTAGCTTTTCTCACGTAGTAGATATAGCTTCAAAATTAAAAGAGTTTTTTAATTTCATGAACAAAAATTGTGAAGGTATACAAAGGATTCATCAATTAACTAGAAATGAAATTGAGCAATATTTTAATTATATTAATTTAAAAGGTTTAAAACCCAGTACTGTAACTGGACGAATATCTACTTTAGACGTTTTTTTTACTACAATTCAAAGATATGACTGGAAGGATACACCTTCTAAGATCCTTATCTTTCAAGAAGATTACCCTAAAGTGCCGAAGGCACTACCACGTTATATTGATGAACATATACTTGAACAATTAAATGGGAAATTAGATAAATTGGAACCTTATATTGCTACAATGGTTATGGTACTTCAAGAATGCGGGATGCGTATCAGTGAACTTTGTACATTGAAAAAAGGGAGCGTCATAACCGATAAAGAAGGGGATTGCTTTTTAAAGTATTATCAGTGGAAAATGAAGAAAGAGCATATCATTCCTATTTCTAAAGAAATTGCTGCATTGATATTAGTTCAAGAGCAAAGGGTGGCTGATGAACTCGATGATGGATGTGTATATGTGTTTCCCCGAAAAGATTGCTCACCATTGAAACAAGATACCTTTAGGGTTAAATTAAATGAACTAGCTTATGAAGAAAAGATAACGGACAGCAACGGAGAAATTTTTCGTTTTCATGCTCATGCCTTTCGGCATACAGTTGGCACTAGAATGATAAATAACGGAGTGCCACAACATATTGTCCAGAAGTTCTTGGGTCACGAATCACCGGAAATGACGGCAAGATATGCACATATTTTTGATGAAACCCTAAAGAAGGAATTTACGAAATTTAAGGAAACCTTAGTAACGAATAACGGTAGCATTCTGGATTTAAGTGAGGAAAATACTGAAGCTGACAATACAGATCTTCAATGGTTTAAAAAGAATATCAATGCACAGGCACTTCCTAATGGCTATTGTCGGTTACCAGTAATTGCAGGACCATGTCCTCACGCAAATGCATGTTTAGATTGTACGAATTTCTGTACAAGTAAACAATTTCTTAATGAACATGAAGAGCACTTAGACCGAACTAAAGAAATACTAAATAGGGCTAAACAAAACCAATGGCAGCGTCAGGTTGAAACCAATGAACGTGTTAAAAATAGATTAGAACAGATTATTCATTCGTTAAAGGAGACGAATTAAAATGATTAGAAAAGGTAACACAACTGCCATAGTTCAGCTAGCTAAAGACAAGTCGGAGAAAACAAGAATTAGGGTTGAAAAGACAATTTCAGAGATGGCATTGAAAGAAGAGAAGATTAATTTTAATTCCGTTGCACAAAAAGCAAATGTTTCAAAGTCATGGCTTTACAAACAAAAAGATATTAGAACTAGAGTGGAGACATTAAGAGGTATGCAGATAAGTGAGTTAACCCCCCGTAAACCTAGTAAAAGCCCTCGTTCAGAGGACGTATTAATAAAAACCTTAAAAAGCCGTATAAAGGCGTTAGAAGAAGAGAATGAACGGTTAAAGGATCAAGTTCAAAAATTACATGGCAAGCTGTTTTAGCAGATTTGTGTTTCTTGGAATTTATTGGGTACTTTGAATTGGCTACCTAAAATGAAATCGCTAAAACCTTCAATAACTTCAATAGCCCATTTCCCTAAATGTGTTAAGGGGAAATGGGCTTTCTTCTAGTATTGTTGGCATGATCGCAGAAGTGTTTTATGCTCTTAAATAATACTTTTTAATATATTGCAAATACTCATTAGCACTTTTCTGTATCTCTTCGCTCTTCATATCCGAATTAGCACCGTAAAGTACAAACTCTGGTACATATTCAGCATGAATGAATGCACATAAAGATTTGAATGGTGTTAACATCTGGGTTAATGTATGTTTGTTTTTACCCATACTTGTAAATTCACCTTTTTTACGCCAGCTGATATAGCTAATCCTAATTTTCGATTATAAAATATTCTTTTACCCTTTGATCCGTAAGCCCATCCATATATAATCACTTCATCGATCCATTTTTTTAATAATGAAGGAGAACTATACCAATATAATGGAAATTGAAAAATAATATTATCATGATTTTCAACTAATTCCTGCTCTCTTTTTACATTTATAATAAAATCAGGATACTCTCTATAAAGATCATGAATGGTAATTTCGTTTGAATAGGACGCTGCTTTTTCTACCCAAACTTTATTGATTCGAGAATTTGGCATATCTGGGTGAGAAACGATCACCAATGTTTTCATTGTTTCATCCTTAACATACTCAACTTTCGCACCAATAAAACAGTGTACGAAAGTTGAGTTACTTAAAAGTATTCTATTCTAAGAAAGTCAAATTTGCGTGATTCCTAAGCTATTTATTTACAGCTTAAACTATAGAAGATGAACTAAACAATAACTAATCTTTACATAACTAAGTTATTACCCACGCTTTTTTAAACCTAATCCAGCTATTAAGGCAATGAGTATTGCCCCTGTAGCTGCAAGGAACGCATCTGAGTAGGACATAGCGTCCAATATATATAATGGATTTATCGGCTCAGTAGCATCACGTCGAGCGGATAATAATGCTCCAATCATACCTGCTCCAGTTCCTGCTCCAAGGTACAAAGCACCTTGGAAAATCCCCATTCCGACACCAACCTTGTCTGCATCGAGTGCACTTACTGCGGCGTTATTTGCGGGAGAATTCGTGAATGCAAAAGCAATCCCTACTCCGAGGACCCCCACGGAAACTAACAGAGGTGAAGCACCAGATGCATAGGTGGACAAGAATAAGGTAGACAGCCCCATCAGAGTCATCCCTGTAATTATCAGACGTTTATCCCCAAATCGATCAGAAAGACGGCCAACGAAGGGAGATAAGATTGCAACAGCCACACCACCTGGCAACAATATCATTCCAGCCTGTCCAGAAGAGAGTCCATTCACCTCAACGACTAGTAATGGGACGAACACAAGAACAGTGAAATAAGCAAACATCGAAAAAAATGCAATTATGACCGTATTGACATAATCCTTGTTATTGAACAGGACAGGTGGTACAAATGGATTTTCTGCGGTAACAATTCTCCAAATAAATCCCACCAAAGCTACAACAGAACCAATTAGGCTAGTTAACGATGAGAACGAAGAAAAACCAGAAGTTTCTCCTTGAGTGATGCCAAAAAGGAGTAATCCTACTGTGAGGCCGAGCAATAAACCACCAATGAAATCAAAGTTCTTATTGCTTCCTACGGATTCTGCCGGTTTAATTGTCGGTAACGCGTAGTAGGCACCAATAACAATCATAATGGCTAACAAAAATGTGAACCAAAACAAGGCATTCCACCCTAAATATTGACCAACTACTCCACCAAATATTGGACCAGCAGCAGTTCCAACACCAATACTTCCTGCGATAATTCCCAAAGCTCCCCCACGTTTTCCTTGTGGGAAAACCTTCGAAATTGCAATGACTGATAGAACTGGAATTGCGGACATCCCAGCACCCTGAACCATTCTTCCCAAAACCAACAATGGGAGGTTCGGGGCAATTGCACATAAAAGACTACCACTTGCCAGAATCATAATGGCAAAGATATATAGCTTTCGTAACTCAAAAAAGTCTGAGATTCGACCATAAATCGGAACTCCAATCGCAAGAACAAGTGCAATACCACTAACTATCCAACTCACTTGAGATTTCGAAGCTTCTAAATCTTTGCTTATTAGTGGAAGTACGGGATTGACTAAATCAACCGTAATCGCAGCTACAAGTACAGATAGGGAGAGTACCATCATTAAAAGCCTAGTAGAACCCCTTTTTTCAAATTGAATCATTTCTTTAGATTTACTATCATTTTTCATTTTATTTCCTCCTAAAATATATTGTGATTTTAGGAGGCTAAATCCACTGCTTTCACCATAAACCTCACCTCATATCTATTTATATTGTAAAACCAAATCAACGAACTCACCATATTTCTACAGCATGATTAAAGATTCGGTTCTCCAAACTAACTGAACTGATCAAACAAAAAAAGGCACCAGTTTAACAACCGGCGCCTAATCATTTGTATGCATTTTTACAAATGCAATAGATTCATAAATTTTTGCCCATTATATAAAAGGAGGCAAAAAGTTTTCCGGTAGTGTTTCCATTTTTTGTCTTTGTGAAAAAGGACATACTGATCCCGTTGTACCTAAATCCCCTGAAACTTTTACATGCTTTTTAAACTCGACATTAATGAAATCAATTCCCATTACTTTTTGCCTCCTTTCTGATATTGTGATAATAACACAATAATAATTGATGAAAAAGAAATAATCAACCCTACTTTTTTGAAAACCAATTTAAAGCTTCACTACTTTTACTTACATAATAAAGGCAGGTGCAGTATAAACTTTTTTAAATAGGTCTTCTTTAACGAGCAGGTAGCGTCAGTTAAAGTAGATAATTTAAGATCGAAATCATATTATAGATATTCCGAAATTGGGCGTGATTGTTGCAGGTCAGAAGCTTAATTCCTCGATAAAATAAAAAGGAATTAGTTTTTTTTGTTGTACATTCTTCTGACCGTAATCAATTGTCATCTAATAATTACATTGTATTTTTTTTTTGATTTACCACGTTAAAGATATGTACTTAAAGTAAAGACATTGATGTTAATGGATTTTTAATAATTTACTCTTGATAAAACACCAGTCCAAGCACGGAAGACGTTGAAGTCACGAAACGGCTTGTCGAAGCGGGAAAACTCATGGGAGTGGACTGTCTCGATCACATCATCATCGGTGATCACCGGTTCATTTCCTTAAAAGAAAAGGGGTACATGTAACCCTTGCTATCGTTTCTGACAAGGACATTCTGGTTCATTCGGAATGTCTTTTGCTTCATTCAAAATAACAAAAGGAGTTGGTAAGTATGGTCCTTTACTGGGTTGATGAAGACGCGGAACTTGTGGAAGGCAAGGGATGCAGCGGGCAGACGTTTTTGAATCACGCAAGATTCAATGCTCGGCATGAAAATTACATTTGTAAGGAAGACTTCAAGAAGTGGACATTCGATAACGGAATTGATTACAGAGTTCGTTCAGAAGATGAGTGTTTGCTAAGGGGGATAGGCTCATGGCTAAAAGGAAACCTCCCCGCAACCGGAAGATTGAGAAGAAACTGCAAGAGACGGTAGACTACATTATCGCGTGTTTGAAGAAGAAAGGGATCATTATTCAACGCTATGACAGTTACAGCACGAACAGTATCTACTTGAAACTTGATTACGGAGTCAGCAACAGTATTAGGATCAGCGATCATAAGGGAAAAAAACACCTGTCCTATCGCTATAACATCCTCTCGTGTTGCCCGTACCCGGTGTCAACTATGGATCATAAAGGGTTCGAGCGTTTCTATGTGCCAACCAACGAATGTGACGTATTGATTCAAAAGATTCATTTTGACCGCGCGACCAAAATGGATATGTACGGATGGGACAACTACTGTCTGTATATGGAAAGGAACCGGCAGGAAGGCGAAACCAAGAAAGGATTCTGGGGACTAGCAACACTTGTTTAAAAATATAAATGAAAGAGGTTTTGAAATGACAAAAATGACGGATTGGAAGCCTTCAGGCACAGCAAAAGAGCTACGTAAGCGATATGTGGCATTGTACAATTATGTCGCTTCCTTTTATCATCACCTACTATGCAACACGGTTGAAGGCGAACAGGCTCATCAATATCTGCTAGACCGGGGGTTCACGCGGGAGACGATTGATACCTTTCAGATAGGTTGGTCGTACCAAAGCGATGTGTTGCGAAAATTACTTCTTGCACATGCCTATGACCTTGATGAGTGTGAAATATTCGGTTTATTGAAACCTGACAGGCGGCGGAACGGGATGCGTACTGGCCTGTTTCATAATCGAATCACCATTCCTATACGAAACTTGCAGGGAGACATCATCGCGTTTTCCGGCCGGGTCCTTCCGGGCGATACCTACCCAGCGAAATATATGAACACGCCGGATACACCGTTTTTCGTGAAAGGCAAGCATCTCTACAATTTGAATAAATCGGTGGCTTCCATCAAAGGAAAGGAGTTCGCGATCCTATTCGAGGGATATTTCGATACGATGGCTGCAATGCAGCATGGCTTGGAGAACGTCGTGTCGGTCATGGGTACTTCTTTGACGGAGGACCAGATTGAAAGCCTTCAAGAGTGGACAGACCGAGTTGTCGTGTGCTACGACGGCGACAGTGCCGGCATGGAGTCCGCTAAACGGATTGGGGAAACCCTGATAAAGAAAGGGATGGATTTGCGATTCGCGGTTTTGCCTAGGGGCGTCGATCCACATGACTACATCACAAAACACAAGATTGAGAAGTTTCGAAAAGAAATCGTTGCAAAAGCTGTTTCGTTTTCCGCATTCAGCAAGGAACAGGCAAAGCGATCGACTGACTTTTCATCGGAACCTGATAAGATGCGATATGCAAATAAGACGCTTGGAGATATGACAAAGACGGCTTCTGCAAAGGAAAGTGAAATGCTGCTTCGTGAATTGGGTGCTGAACTAGGAATTTCAACGGAAATAGTTCGTGAGTTATTCAATCGTAACTATAAATAAATGGTAGGAATGATTGAGAAGACAGTTTTGAAAAAGGTAGCAACGACAGGGAAATGACTGATTTCTTGATGCAACGAGGATGGTTGAACGTAAATGCGGAAGAACAGGTAAAAAAACAGGGTCCGAGGGATTTGACTGATTTTTGCGTAAAATACAATCCATCTTTTCGAATCGGGCGGCTTTGCCCATTTATTAAAAAGAGGAGTGTACTATTGTAAAATCACAAAATCTAACAGTTTGGAACAAAGAGAAACGATCGTCATTGGTCTCGGGAACGGTAAATATCTGCCCGTTTGCAACATGCACGGTGCGGATAAATCGAAGTGAAATTTCACGGTAAGCATCGGAACGTGGGTGCTGGAATTGCAGGACAACGATTTCCGGAATTCATGGATTTTATGTTTGGAAGTAAATTCTATTGATTAGTTGTTTAAAAAAAGATTGGATGCAGCGGTGATAGCCATTGCTCCGGTCTTTTTCTTTTTGAAATTTTCCCAGAAAAGGAGATTGGTTTACATGAGTTCAAAGAAAGAGTTTTTCCTATTGGTTGACGCAGAAAAAGACACGGAAGGTAAACGATTTTTGGAAATCAATACAAAAGTCGTTTCATTTGCAAGTGGCGGAATTAAAGAAAAATTAACGTTTTTCTGTAAATCAATTGATTGCAGCACAATCGACATCTTGGCGTATAATCCCACGATTGATCTCATTTTGGATGACGAAGGATTGTTTGTTAGTGGTAATCCCGTATTCGAATTCCCAAATGGTTTGCAAGTTGTTGGTTCTTTTTTGGTCGGCAGGCAAGTGATGACGGAGGAGGGAATCGAAACGGTCGGATTCCCAAGTAGAGAAGCCCTCTTGGAGCAAATTCAAAAGGATAAATTCTCCTATAAAGTGATCGGAATAACCCGATAAGATGCGACAGGAGACGGAGGGAATTGAATTGAAATCTATCATTAGTTACCAGGATCGTGGTAAGTGGGGGAAAGCTTCCTATAGGGGGAATTGTTCAGGACATGTCATTAAGGATTTGTTGCAACAGTTCTTCCCTCGTTCGGCCCCGAAGCGCTTTGTCGAAGTTTTTTCGGGTGGAGGAACAGGACAGGATGTCGTAAGAGAATTAGGTATCACCAACAGTGTTCATTTGGATTTGAATATTGGATGGAATGCTTTGAAAGATGAGATTCCATACGGTTCGGATTTTGTGTTTTCACACCCACCATATTGGGATATCGTGCGATATGAATTTCAAAGGAAATCTTATGACCCGGACGATCTTTCGAATGTCATGAGTTATGAGGAATTTATTGAGAAATTGGACAAGGTGAATGCCAAAATCTATCAATCCTTGCTGAACGGAGGGTATCATGCTTTCTTAGTGGGGGATGTTCGGCGGAAAGGACGGTATTATTCCATCATTAAGGATATGGCCTGGTTCGGTAATTTGGAGTCGCATATCATCAAGATGCAACATAATTGCCTGTCTGATAACAAGGAGTATGCGAATAACAGTTTCATCCCTATCGTGCATGAACATCTTCTTGTATTCAAAAAGGACCACGTCTGGATGGTACAACTCAAAAGTACGACGACAAAGACATTTGATTTGCGGCAGTTCAATAACATTACATGGCGTGACTTGGTTCAAGGGGCTATGGAATGGTTGGGTGGTAAGGCAAAATTGGAACAGATATATGAATTGATTGGAGGAAGCAAGAAAGCCAGAAAAAATAAACATTGGAGAGAGAAAATCCGCCAGACGCTTCAAATGCACGATAATTTTGTGCCTATCGAGCGTGGGCTTTGGAGGCTTCAATATTAAAACTACTTATCAAATAGTTTCTTGTGAATAGGGAGAGGTTATCATGAAAAATTAAAACGGAAACGGTTTTTGAAATTTTGGATGAGGATTTCACATCAAGATTGTAAATGTGAGGGCAACGATGAAGTCCTTAAAGGTGAATAGGATATAATATGCAGACACGTCATTCTTTTAAGTGGCGTGTTTTTTTGTTGTTCAGTATTTTTGACGGACAGGGAGTGTCCTTTTCAAATAGCAGGAACATACTTTTTTATTTTATTCATCTTCCTTCTGCGGCATTGACAGAAGAAGTTCCTTCACAGGATCAGGAGTGAACAGACCGCCATCCAAGTGAACGCCTCGCCTGTTCAGGTTTCCGACTATCTTTTGTAAATTCCCCCGCAACGCATTTTCGAATACGACATACTGTGCAAATGTTTTAGGTTAGTAATGTTCAATTAGATTGATATAGTCCTTCAATTTGTCTCTGTCTTTCTCTGCCTGTGCAGGTGTCCTGAAAGTCCTGATCGTCATACCCCTTCCTTTATTTATTATCCAATTCAAATAGTCCTGTAATTAAACTTCATAAGCAAACAAAACCAGTTTTGAATAAGGGGTTTTTTACTTAAAAATAGGTTACGATATTGCCACGTTATCGTAACCAATATGATAGAATAGAGAGTAAAAGCGTAAGCGGTAAATATTTCGCAAAGGGGTGGCGAAATGGAGCATAATGGAAATGTTGTGTATGCAAAAGATTTTGAGAATCGGAAGCGCTATGCCGAACAAGAAAAGAAAATTTCTGAAATTGAAAATCATATCCCGGATGGATACCAAAGTGACATCCGTATGTTTCAGAAATATTGTGAAGCAACGCAGCAGGAGGAATCCAGTCAATCCTTTCTTGATTACTTATTTGTTTCTGTCACCGAGGAAGGTGTGAAGAAGAACACTTGGGAAAAGCGTGTGGTCGCCTTGCGGAAATACTTCAACATTGAGCATGGCATCCAGTTCGATGAAGCCGTCCAATCTCGAATCGCCAATACCCGGAAACTGTACCGGGAGGAAGGGCGCGAACGTCTGGTGCGGGAAACCGGGAAGACGCCGGTCGATATAGAAGAATTGCTACACATCATAGATCAGCTCGATGCGAGAGCAAGGGCGATCTGCTTGGTGAATCTTGATACGGCAAACCGGCCAAATGAAATGGTGAGTCTTCGGGTGGAAGATTTTTATTTGGAAGGCCGATATGTGAGTGTTCATTTGCGAAAACAAGATAAGTGGCACAATAAACGTATGCAGCCAGAAACGGTGCAGGCAATCCAGTCGTATATCAAAGAATATGGATTACGGCCTAATGATTATTTTGTAGGGAGCCGGAGGAAGGACGGAAAGTTTGACGGTGTAAAAATATCCGAAACCGCTTATAGGAAGCAGTTAAAAAAATGGACAGGCTACACCCCTTATAATTTTCGGAAAACGATGGTTGCCTTCATGCACTCATCGGGGGCTGATCTGTCAACCATTGCCAAGCAAACAGGACACCAGTCGCTTGAAACGTTGGATAAGCATTACCTAACTGTGGCGGATTCTACGGTAGATAAATTTATGCGGTATAAAAAGTGATTATTAGAAAGGGATTCGGTAAAAATGATTTCTTAACCTATATATAATAGAAGTAACTCGAAATAAGTAGGTAGAAGGAATGGGTTGTCACATGGCAATAGAATTTTGACGATTATAGGAAATCATAGGTAGAAAAATAATCAAACCTTAATCAAAAACTACATCAGAGCTTTCTCTAAAAAAAGCCGCAAAAAGTGGTATTATTTGAACACTTGAAACAATTAAAATCAGCCTCCATGCAAATGGCATTTATTATACTTCGGTTCAAATAAATTCACATAGAAGGAAGGTCATGTTTTGACAAAAGATAAATATTTCGAAATTGCATTAAATACAAGCACAAGTAAAATATTCAATGAATTAAAAAATATAAAAGAATCTTCAGAGGCAAAGAAAAATGAAATTCGGCGCAGGTGGATATGGGAATTAATTCAAAACGCTTCTGATTGTACGCCTAGAGACAGTTCGATTAACATATCTTTAGAAATTGCGGATGATAGAATTTGCTTCAGTCATGATGGAACACCTTTTTCATATGACAATTTATTTTCGTTAATAACTCAGTGTTCTGAAAAACAACTATCTGAAGAAAAATTAACAGGAAAATTTGGTACAGGATTTATTTCAACTTTCTTATTGTCAGAGATTGTTGATATTGAAGGGACTTTTATTCGTGAAAATGGCACATGGGCTGATATGAGTTTTACCATTGATCGTACTAATGGAGAATATCTTGAAATTAGAAGTAAGACAGAAGAAATGTTAAGAAAGTTGGAAACATTAAACTGTAGTACTGATGGGGCTATGGAGAAAATAAATAAAACAAAATTCATTTACAATCTTAACGGAACTCATGAATCAGTAGCAGCAGTGAAACAGGGGGTAGAAGATCTAATAGCAACAATACCCTATCTTTTAGCATTTAATCAAAATATAAATTCAATAACTTATAATGGTGATATTTATGAAAGAGAAACTACCAATTCTATACCTACTCCGTTGGATAGAAATATTTTCTCTATAAAAACTAGCAATGTGGATAACGATACTCTGAAGTATATATTCTTTTTAAAACGGAACAACGTAACAATCGCTTGCCCTGTAACATATGATTTCGATAATAAGTTATTATCGTTTCTTAATATTCCCGAAAATATGCCAAAGTTATTTTGTAACTTCCCGTTAATAGGAAGCGAGGAATACTCATTTCCTATCATTGTGAATTCTGACCTTTTTGATGTTGAAATAGATCGTAACGCTATAAGGGATGGTAATGCAGAGAATAAAAAGATAATTGAAGAGGCTGTTTCTTTATATAAAATATTAATAGATTTTTGTACTGATAATGTAATTACTAGAAATGAATTCAACATATGTTTATTAAAAAATTGCCAATATTCCGGTCTTCAAAAATATTGCTATGATGAAATTAAAGGGTATATAGAGAAAAAGCCACTTATACCGATTAGCAACCCTTCTTACGGTTACGAAAGAAAGTCTTATTTAGACGATTCTGGACGCATTCAAATTTATCTACCAAAAGCAAAAAAGGAATACAATGACATTTTATTTTGGGAATTATTCACTGATGGTGGATACGTTAGTATACCTACAAGAGAAACCTTCTTTGGTTGGAGAAAGATTTTTGGTGGTAACTTCTATTTAAAACAGTTTAATTCGATGTTCGAGGAAATGAATATTACTGAATTTAATGGTTATTTCAATGACGAATTCAGAACATGTGAATGGTTAAATAAATTTTATTCGTTATGGGTTGATGATGAAGGTATGGAACAGGTAATTAAATCTGCATTTGTTCCCACGCAAGATAAAAATTTTCATATTATTAATAATGTCTTTTACGATTCAAATATCAACGACGAATTAAAAGGAATTTTATTTGAGTTAGATTCCACCTATAAAAAGAAACTGTTGGACCATAATATTACCGCATTTAATTCTTATTATCAAAAAAGCCCCTTGAAGCTAAAAGATACTAGGTCCTGTGCTGGGATAATCGAAATTAAAGTGACTGCTATTCTTTCAGAAGAGACCGTTAATCAAGCAGAGAGAAAAAATGAAGTACAAGCCACTTTTAATAAACTGACCGACTTTTTTTTACAGGAACCTGAATTATCGGAAGAACTCTTCCCTAAGATTCTATCAAAAAGAATGCTGTTATCTTCACCCGAAGAAACTTTACGAAGAATGAAAATTGCCGAAAAGGTTGAACGAAATGGAATAGATATGGAAGGTTTAGATGAACTCTTAAACAACCAGCAACAAATCAAAAACATTTTAGCAAACCCTCAATTAAATACAGAACAAATAAGGGAATTATTAAAGCATGTTGTAACTTCAACACCAGAAATGCGAAAGCATTTCGAGGCCATATTGGCAAGAAGCGTTTTGAATGTCTATAATTATTTGAAAAGTTTACCACAATATAGCCTTCCAACAACTTTGGAAGAATGGCAAGCTAACCAATATACAGAAACGATATTCCCTATTAAAAAAGATGGAAAGGAACTCACAATTGTCATTCGTCCAACTGATGGAGACCAAATTATTTTTTATGGTGACGGAGAATTAGAAGTTCTTGATAGTTTGGAGTATGAGTTGTGGACAGATAACGGTACCGAGCAAAAGAGTATAACATTGGGTGATCTTCTCAAAACAACCGGTATCACAAAGATTCCTCTTAGAAAATTATAAAAGTCAGAGGTGCAACAATATTGAGAACAAAAGATGAAATTATACAAGCTATAAGAAATAGCGACAGAAATAACAAAATATATATACACCCGACTTTGACTCCTGAAAAAGCAGCTAAATATATTTCTGCTTTTTCAAATGGAAGCGGGGGGGATATTATTTTGGGTATACATGATGATGGGCGAACGCTGAGAGTTAAAAATTATTCAGTCCCCTTCCAAGTAGAAAATGCACGAAAACTTTTAAATGTTAATGTAAACTGTATATTTGAGCCTTTCCAATTTGAAGGCAAAAAACTTAGTTTTATTTCCATTGACAAATCAATAGATTTAGTCAAAGTTAATGATATTCCTTATATAATTAACACGGATGGAGATTTGCTAGAAATGAAAACAAAAACCGTATTCCTTTCTTATTGTCATGCTGATGCAGACCTTGCAAATATTGTTGAGAAAAGTTTAAATAAACATGTTGATATTAGCGTAAGTAGAGACATAAACATAACTCAATACAGAGATGATTTGGATGAATTCATGAAAACAATTAGAAATCATGATTTTGTTGTTTCGATTGTTAGTAGGAAATATTTGGAATCTTTAAACTGTATGTATGAAATTACTGAGTTGATGAAAGACCCTAATTTTAATGAAAAGTTATTATTCATTATCGTTAACAAAGATGATGCTAAATTTTATAAGGAACAGAATATATATGATAATTTTGAAGCGGGTATTTATGATTTTAATAAGCGTTTATCATACATCACGTACTGGAACAATAAAGGGAAAGAAATGGAGAGGAGCCTTAAAAGTGCAGACCTCCCTTCCGAAATGATTGCAGAATTTGCACTTGAAAAAAGAAAATTGGTATCTATAATCCCCTCAACAAGTAGCTTTATGAGCTTATTGCAAAATAAAATTGGCAGGGCATTTAAAGATATTAAAAAAAATGGCTTTAAAGAAATTTTAGATGTGATTAGAGATTGATTGTCGTGGATATACCTTACTGGTGGTATTTTCTGCTTTCGGATAAGAACGAAAAATCACTCGGTTAGTCTTGTAATTAACTATCGGATTTGTTACACTTAACGTATAACATTTGCTCTGTATGCTACACACTTAGTAGAAGTCGTCACACCTTTTTAAAGGAGATTCGGCACAAATTTTTTTCCTTTGTATTTTTCTCTTTATGGAGAAATGTCAGGCAGACTCCTATGGGGCAGGAATTGCATCGTGCAAACTATATACGTTTGATATTTTCGCGTCTTGGCGCGTTAATATATGAAAAGTCGATTGTTTCCTTCGGGAAGGATCGGCTTTTTTGTGTTTCAAAAATTCATGAAAGGAGGATTAGCCCTCTGTATGCAGTCTATACAGAGGGGCTATCCTTCTGTGTGGCATATACGGCGAAAAAAATGACAATCGAATGCAGTGATCAATATGAATGCAAGCGAAAGCGTGAACGATGGGAGGAATTACAAAAGCGGTTCTGTCCTCTCGGTCAGAAGGAATTGGATCGGTTTCTTGAAAAAGCCGAAAAAGGAAAAACGAAAGTCGTATTCGACAAGCACTTTCAAAAAAGAAGTCTGGAGCGTTCGATTTCGGAAGTCGATGTGAAAGAAATTATTTCCTACGGATGGGTGGTAGAACGGAACAAAACAACAAAGTCAACCTCCGTTGTGCTGCTTGGCTATGTCGGTCGAAATTTCCGTCCCCTCCATATTGTTTTTGATATGGTAAGCGATGATCTTTGGGTAGCTGTCACAGCATACAATCCAAACTCACACGCATGGAAATGGAACGATCGTTTTGAAAAGCGTGTCTGCTTCTGCAATCCTGATGATGCGGAATGATGGAAAGAAAAACACAAAAGGAGAAGGTTTTTATGACTGAAAAATATTTGGTGGCGCAGTTGGACGAACGAGAAAAAACAATCACGAAACTTAAAGCGAGCCTGAACGATCTTTCGGTTGATGAATTGGTAAAACGGTCCATCGACGAGATGCAGGGAACTATCCCTACATTGGTGTGTTCCTATTGCGATGAGAAAACGGTTGTCACCCGTAAAAAGCCGAAACAATACACCGAGATGATAAATGGAAAGGAACAGATAATCGAGATTGTCAACTATCCGCTGAATGTCTGCAAGAGTTGCAATGCGGAATATGACGACATGGACGTTTCCATCTATTTGAAGGAACTTGTCCGGTTCGAGATTTTGAAATCCCTTCGCACAGGGCAGCCTCTTCCGAAAGATCTCGACTTTGAGGGCCTACTAAAGATGTGACGCTTTCTATTGAAAGATAAATAGGTTTGGTATCAAAATGTGTTTCAACGGCTTAACACTGTTTGGATACTTTTTTTGTTTTTAAAAATATCAATTGAAAGGATGGAATGGTATGTCACTCGATCTAGAAAACGTGACTGCGGTTCAAAACATTGGAGAGGAAGAAATTCTTGGTCATCTGATGTGGTTCTCCGTCGGCAAGCAGCTCGTCAAACGGGGGGATTTGCTGACTACACTCACACAAGCCGGCCTAGAGGAGAGTTGGATGCCCAACCCGATACGTCCTAGTGATGCGTTCAGACGGGCAACCAAAGAGATTGAAGCAAAAAAGTCTACTGCGACAGCTAATGTATTTGAAAATTACCTGATTCGGGAGGTGTTTGCCGATAAGGAACAGATACAACGGAACATCGTCGTGGAGACAGTGGACCAGACAGGGAAACGTCTGAATTACGACAGTCAAGCGGGCATCATCACCCTGAACAAGAAGGACGATTCGCTGATATTCGTCACGTCAAACGACCTGGCAAAGGAATTGTGCGAGGAAGCCGAAAAGAGATTCAAGGTGTACAAGGACTATTATTCCGCCCAACAGTTGCGCGTCATGGTCGGAAAAATTCTTCAATCACTTGCCCCGACGCCTGTGCGTCCAAATGGCGGTGTGTATTTCATCCCCGATTCCCATACGGAAGGGTTAAACAAATTGGTACGGTTCACGTCCGCCCTTGAAAACAGTGAAGGGTTCAAAGTGCCAATCGTCAACACCTATGATAATCAGCAGATGGTGAACAAGAAGCTAAGCGAGCACTTGGAGAACATTCTACTTGAATGCCGATCCAGTGAACACCTACGGAAGTCCCAAGTAAAAGAATTGGTAATTCAGGCAAATGCCGTCATAAAGGATTATCGCAACTATAAAAACATTGTTCAGAACGAGGCCGATCATTTCGGGGAAAGAATTCTCTTAATTAAATCGGAAGTGACGAAGCTGATCGAAAACATAGAATGATTCCTTTTTAAAAATCCCTTATGAAGGAGTTGAATGAAATGGAAACGAGAATGTACTACTTGGAGATCACCCCGTATGTACGGAGGGTCCAAAAGTATCTAAGAACCAATGGGATTGCCTGTAAGGAACACTACCTTCCGGGAAAGCCCCTCACTTTGGAGCAACTTCAAGTAATTCTGCGGTATACGACGAGGGGAGTGGATGAGATTCTTGCGACACGTTCAAAGGCGTACCGGGAACTGAAAGATCAGGGTTTGGAGTTCGATGAGCTGACGATCAGCGGCTTGCTTGAACTGTTCAGGCAACACCCGACCGTATTGCGGACCCCGATCCTTGTCGGGAAGCATACAACCATCGTCGGCTACAACGAGGATGAAATGTCGGTGCTGAAGTCAAAAACGCGGAAACAGGAAGCTTATCGGAGCCTGCTGCAAGGTTGTGTTCCGCGTGGATTAGTAAGTTGAAAATAAAACATGAAGGATGGGTAGTATGTCAAACGGACCTCAATTTCACCAGACGTTACGAGGAAGAAAATTCTACGAAGGAGACTTTCCGAAGTTTGTTTCAAGTCTAGATGCATTGGTGGAAGAAACAAGACGGGCGAATGATCTGAAAGAACGCGAATTAGAACTGATGAAAAAATATATCGAACTCAAACAGACCTCCGAACTGGTTGCGATGACGAGAATTATGTTCGCGGTGGAAAAAGTGTCAATGATCCAGGACGAACTCTTTGGGTATTCAAAGAAGCAATCCTTGGCATTGCAAGATTTGGCCGAACTAAAAAGAAATAAAGGGATTTGACTAAAAAGGAAGTGTTCTTGCGCAACGCTTCCTTTTACTTTTTAAAAATATAATTGAAATGAGGATTATTAAAAATGACAAACAATTTCTCAAAATTGATGGATATAAAAAATGCACTCAACGCGAAATACTTCGAAAGGGAAAAGGAGATCGAAGCCATTCTGGTTGCCCTTCTTTCAAAGCAACACATGCTGATGATTGGTTCGCCCGGTACGGCAAAGTCGGCATTGTCCGCTGACTTGGCGAAAATCATACAGGGAATGGGCTATTTTCAGTGGCTGCTTACCCGGTTCAGCACACCCGAGGAATTGTTCGGTGCATTGAGCCTGAAAGATTTGGAGAATGGAGTATACAAGCGGAACACCGCTAACAAGATGCCAGAAGCGCATATTGCATTCCTTGATGAAATCTTCAAATCAAACAGCGCCATTCTGAACAGCTTGCTGACTCTGATAAATGAACGGGTCTTTTATAACAACGGTCACCCGGTCAAAGTGCCGCTGATGTCCGTGATTGGCTCTAGCAATGAATATCCTGAAGAAGGCGAGGGCTTGGAGGCGTTGTTCGACCGGTTCCTACTTCGTTTTGAAGTGGACTATATCGGGGATGACAACAATTTCATATCCATGATGAAAGGGCAGGGACAACACCAATCGTTGCCAGCCTTTACTATGGCGGAATTGGTTGATCTTCAATTCTTCACGGAAATGGTGAGTGTACAGGATGAAGTTTATGAGAAATTGGCGGAAATCCGATACCATCTGAAAGATGAAGGCATCCGTCCTTCCGATAGAAGGTTCAAACAATCGTTGGCCATCCTAAAGGCGAAGGCGTTGATTGCGCAAAGGCAGCACGTCATTGTTGACGACATCGTGTTTCTTGAAAACGCGCTTTGGGAGTCGCCGGATCAGAAAGAATTGACATCCAAAATCGTCCGCGCGCTTGCACAAGATACCGTGCTGCGGGCGATTGAAAATGCCAATCAGGAGGCGAAGGAAATTTTGGTGAACCTGAAACAGGCACCTTCTACCGAGTCAAGTCTAGAAGCTGTGAAGAAAGTCAAAGTGTTGTTAAGCGAACTTTCAAACTTAAAAGGGAAGAATCCTAGCCGGGATGTGCAGATTCAGGAAGCCATAAACCGTGTTACGGTTATCCATAAGGAAATAGCCGGTAGTGTTCTTGATCCGATTAACTAATTTTACCGTAAATGTGAGAGGGGATTCCCCTCTTTTTTTCTATATGCCAGATTAATAAAATGGGGAGTGATTTCTTTGATTAAGTTCAGTCGCTATAAAGATGAATCAGTTTTGAACACGGATTCCTTCGACAAAAGACGTTTCAATTCCTTATACGATATGTCGAAAGGGATGCAGCAACTTGCTGAAAAAGCGGACATGCCAGGGTTCAAGCAGCTGCTAGGTGACATCTGGGCAGGCCTGTATAAAATGAATCCTGTTTTGAAGGAGGAAGTTCCTGAAAAATTGTTGCAAAACAAAACCATCATGGAACGGATTATGAACGATGAAAACTTCGAGGATCATCGCATTCATACCAAATTGGATGATTTGATTGCCGCTGTCGGCACGGTGAAATTCGGGGAGGAAACCCACGAATGGATCAAGGAACAGAAGCAACAAAATGAGGAAATGCAGAAACTGATGGAAGAAATCCAAAAGATGCAGCAGGACAATCATAATGGCAAGTATGATGAGAATATTAATCAAGCCTTTTCTGAATTGAATCAGCACTTGCAAGGTGCATTTACTACTAATGGCCGTTCCTTCGGTCAGGCGATGGCAAAAGCGATGCAACAGACCAACAACATTAAAAACAGTGTAAAGTCGTTGTTAGGTGGCGCGAGTACGGGAAATCAGGATGCCGAACTCAAAAAGGTTCCCTTACGTGATCAGATCAAACTTGTCGAAACCTTGTCGAATGATATGAGAGTTAAGAAGGTTTCGGAATGGGCGGGACGGATGAAAATGATTGCCCGAAAGAAGCAGAAATCGAAGCACACCGAATCCATTGACAGAAGCGGTGTGACGTTAGGAAACAGCGTGGAACGGTTGCTACCTGTGGAACTCGGCATGTACATGAATCCAAAAACGAAATTGGATTTCATGCGGCGGTTCGTTGAGGGGGAAACACTTCAATACGAACAAAAAGGCAATGAAGCGCTAGGAAAGGGGCCAATCATTCTTTGTCTGGATCAGTCAGGGAGCATGGATCATCTTGATATGCAGTCGAAAGGCTTTGCGCTTGCTTTGATGTCAATTGCAAAACGGCAGAAACGTGATTTCTGTTTGATTCGTTTTTCGGTACAAACCAAAATAAAAGAATATCCCAAAGGAAAAATCACCATTGATGACATGGTTGCCCTCGCTGCGGAATTTCTTGGTGGCGGTACTAACTTCGAGAGACCGCTGAAGCAGGCGTTGACGACAATCAACAAGAGCCGTTTTGAAAAAGCCGATGTGGTATTTATCACAGATGGCGAAGCAAACGTAAGTGATAGTTTCCTAGGGAAATTTAACAAAGCTAAAAAGGAAAAGAAATTCAATGTACTATCGCTTGTGATTGGCAGCCCTCGAACTTCTGTCGAATCTTTTTCCGATAAGGTAGTAAACATTCGAAACTTTGAGGATGAGGGGGCTTTTGAAGCCTTTGAAATTTGATCAGAGACACGTCACACTTCCGTGGCGTGTTTTTCTGCCGCTAATCTCTATGATTCGCCTGTGTAATATTTTATAAGGAAAACATTCGAAAAGTAGGCTTACTTATTACATATATTATTCAAGGTGTAAGAAATAAAAAAGCCCATATCATTAAGCGATATAGACTTAGGCTTTTGATTTTTTTATTGGCTTCCTTACAAAAAGTAGGTTGAAAACTAAAGGGGTATAAAATTGCCGATAGTAGGATTTTAAATTTTTATAATGGACATAGTTTTCCTCTTTCAATGGCTTTGAATTTAATAATATTCTGATACTAATTTTTCGGATTTAATTTTTAAATGTTTAGCCTCTAAGGTTTAAATCGCTAAGTATATTCTAAAATGAAAAAGAGTAAGCATGATAGCCTACTCAAAGATTTCTAAGAAATTTTGAATTATTATTTTTAAATTTCGAATTGAATTCTTACTTTAAGTTGGAGTGTAAATATTACTTATTAGAGTTAACATTCCTTTAATATTGAATTGTTTTTCGATTAATTTTAAAAAAGGAAAAAACCCTTTTGTTTATTCTTAAATTCCTAAATCCTCAATAAGCCCCAATTTAAAAAGCCTAATTAAAAGTGATTGTTTACTCACCTTAAACATATCTGCAATACTTGCTAATTCATCACTTTCTTCTATATCAATTCCTTGTTTTAACTTTTTGTTAACCACTTGTTTAATTTTCTTTTCAGGCATTAATAAAGCAGCTGCGAATGCATTTGCTTCAATTTCATCAATATTGTTAGCAAGAGAAGAATTTTTGTCTCGGAAATTGACTCTAAAAGTTCTATCTATATGAACTGGGTTCCCTTTGTGCATTACAAAATGACCAAGTTCGTGAGCAATTGTAAATCTCTTTCGATTTGGATAGTGTTTTGAATTTACCCCAATTATTGTTTTGTCGATATCTCTAAGTAAAATTCCTGACATTTCTCCTTCTAGCTCTTCCTCTTGAACGATAATACCTAAGTTATTAGCAATTTCATATACTGGAATTGGTATTTCATCTATTTCAAACATTTTAAGAAGTTCGTTTGCCTTTTGTTCAATCTTCTTTGTCGTCTGCATTTACCATCCCTTCTTTCATTTCTGTTTTTTTGGTTATTTTGTTAACCCATTCAATCTCTTCATTTGATAATTGATTTCTTAAAGTATCAATATTTACATACAAATCTGTTTGAGGCTTTTTAAGAACTTCTGGTTCTGGAAGGAGAGATTGGGGAGATACTTTTAAAACTTCAGCAATTTGATAAAGGGTATATATAGATATTTTTTGATTCCCACGTTCTATATTAGCGATAGATGCTCTTGATAAATCTATAGCTTTACTAAGCTCTTCCTGTGTCAATCCTTTAAGCTTTCTTGCCTTTTTGATAAGACTACCAATTTCAATAAATAAGATTTCCTCCATATCATCACCTTTTCTCTATTTCTTTATGTTCAGTATCACGTTAAAAGAATGCACAGTCAATAATAATTAACAGAAATAGCCCAATTTTTGTTTTTATGGTAAACATTATTATCATAAGCTATTTCAATGAATGTTTACTTTGTAAACATTTTATGTGATCTTTTTGTTTGAAAAAGTATTGTCATTTCCGAAAAAACTGGTTATACTAAATTTTGTAGAAAACAAAGGGGGCGATTGACCTTGAAAGCATAAAAAGAGACAAGAGTATTGCAGTACCCTTGTCTCAGTTAAAAGTCTTAAGTTGTCGAAGTCATTAGAGCTAAGATAGAAGAACTTTTCAAGGATTGCCGTCCCGAATGAAAGGATTATCTTTAAATACTCCAAAACTTATCTTATTATAGTATGTTTTGATGTATTTGTAAAGATTATCTCTTCTATCTACCATTACCTTCATATGAATAGGAGAGATTTTATGATTACTGTAAATCAAGAAAAAATTAATGTTGCTTGGGTTTCACTTAACGCTACAGTTCTTTCAAGTTCTAAATACGGTGAAGAATATGACCGAGTGAAAGTACTTCACGAAATCGGTCTTGAATCACCATTGCAACAGGATGAAACCTTTTATATTCCTGTCAAGGACAAGCCACTTGACACTCGCACCATTTTTCCAGACGGAAATATCACTAACTTTGCGGGGCAGCGGTTCAAGGATATTCAAGACGAGCTGGACAAGTTTAAGGATGCCCTACAACAAGGGGACGCTGTAAAGCTTGAGGAAATGTATCAGCTACTTAAATCGACGACTATTTTATCAGCAGTTGTTTATAAGGCTGGAACAAAGGTTTTAACATTCGAATATGACTTGGCTCTTTACCCGAACGAGGAAAGAACATTCGAGCTTTCTCTTTGGGCTCCAATGCCATCCTTCAATGTGGTCGGGAGAGGACAAGTCATAGCGAATATTCAATTACCAGGTGGCGGCGAACAGTTCAGATGTGCTGTATTAGAAGCAGAAGGATATATTCCTGATGCAGAAGGAAACCCAACTGGGCAAGTAGTCGGCAAGACCATCGACAGCGACTTGGGATTAAGAAGAGTCATTGGATGGGTATGGCAGAATGACCCACTGTTCAAAGTTCGTTATCAGTATCAGGGTTAATAGGTGGTTGTGAGAATCCCCTCCATTTAGGAGGGGACTTTTTAAAATATATACAAAATAACAAAATACAATAAAGGGGAACATCTAGATATGGTGTTTATTGAATACCTCCATAGCAATTGGGTTGGAATAGTTGTGGATGTTAAAGTTGGTCTATTATTAGGTTACTTAACTGCTTTATTCCAAAAGGAAAACCCAACCAAAATCCATCCACAAACATTCCGACACCAGGTTTATCATATAAGGGAAATTGTTTATATAAATCGCTCTCCCCGTTCCAATAGGAAAAAGAAGAGCAATCGTGGTAGTAACGACGATTTTAGAATCTACCTTTTTGCTTCTGTGCTGATTACTATGCTATTTATCGAATACAAAACAGTAATTTTTCATTTCATTTTAAGTTCATTGATTATAACTACATCAGGAGTAGTTGCATTTACCTCATATCTTGCTAAACATAAACTCCTTAAAGGGTTAAATTTGTATTATATTTTTGTCTTGGCTTTGATTTTAACAGCATCTTACATAATGTTCTACAACTTAGGGGGATTTGATGTTAAAGCTTATGGGGGGCTAACACAGTTATTGTCTGATATAGGGGTAAAAGAACTTGCCATTGTAATTACCAAAGTAATTGGGTATCTATTGGGAATATTGGCTATTTTGTTAATTCCAATTATAGTTCTGCATATATGGTTATCGCATTCCCAATTCCTTCTTACAAGCCGTTTTCTCCAATTGATTTTTAGGAAAACTGCTTTCGTAACTACAAAGGACAAAGCATTTATCCCATATTTGATAGTCCTATGCTTTACATCTTGGTTTTTCTCCAGCGGAACCTACGGAAAGATGTTTTATAATCTTATTGGAAAATTAGACAATGTTCTTTTTGGGGTGAGATAACGGTTGAGTGATGCTGGGTCTTCTTCTGTTCCTTCATAGGAAAATGGTCAGCAAATATCTTTGTACCTGCTGTGGATCGTATACCAGCTGTTGAATAATTATCTTTAATGCCCATTGGAATTCCATGCAGGGGCCCTTTATATTGACCGCGCATAATGGCATCTTCCGCTTCTTTTGCCTGTTCAATGGCATTTTCGCCTAAGAAGGGTAATATATGAATTAATTGTCGGATCGATTTTTTCAATACGGTTTAAGATATGCTTTGTTAATTCGATGGGTGATAACTGTTTAGTGGCGGATTGAAAAGGAAACCGAAGCTGACTGTTTCATTAAGATATGGTGTACACACTAAATATAGTTTATGAATTATAATGTGGGCTCTACATTTTGAAAATGGTATAATATAAATATTGGTAAAAAAGTAAAGAAAATCACTCTGAATGATAAGGGGGAAGCTTTTTGAGTAAAAAAATTTTTACTAAAAAAGAGACTAGTAAGTTATTACATAGTGAAACCATTAAACATAGTGATCTCCCTTGGCTTATTGAATTGTTAGAAGATAAAAAAGGCCTCAAATATAGTGATTTAGATACAACACAAAGTCAGCTTATTAAAGAAATGCGTTCTGATTTACTAATGAATTCAACTGAGGAATGGATTGTAACTAAAGTACCTAATAGCAACCAATTGACTCTTGATTTAGGCCAAAATGAACAAGAATGGAAGAAGTGTCAGCTTTGTGGTACTAAAAATAGATATATCCACTTTATAAAAAACAAAATTTCAAATGTTGTTATCAATGTTGGTAGTGAGTGTATAGAGGAATTTGGGGATATTGGGAGAAACGCTTTAAAAGATAGACGAAAATTAGTGTCAAATCAAATTAAAAATAAAAGATTACTTAAACTTCTAGAAATTGTTCCTAAGGCCAAAAGCAGGATTGAACACTGGAATAGATTTTTAGATGAATTGGACATTGTTTTACCATCCAATATTGAGGATCCGTATATAAAATTGGGAAAAAATGCAGAAAAGGTTTTCAAATCCATATTAAATAAGAGGCAAAGTCAAAAGGAAATTCAGCTATTAAGAAATATCTTTTTAAAACAAGAAAAACTAGGGGGAAAAATTAAACAATATGTTGACTCTAATATAAATCAAACCTTTGTTATGACGAAAGAAATCGATTACTGGTTAAAAAGAAACAAACCAAGTGATTATTCTAGAATTAAAGGTTTTGTGAAAGGTACAGGGAATGGCTTTATTACTTCCGAAGTATTATATGAAATTAATGAACCAATTTTTTTGGAAAAGCTTGCACATCAATACAATAAAAATATAAATTCTAATCTTATGAGGATAGAGAAAATTACTGACAGCGGATTTGTAATTTCAGTTTATCCGTTCTTTCATATCAGCCTTGAAATTTCTAATAGGCTATTTTCAAAAAAGTATGGTTCATTTGCTTTTGAAAAAAGAGCGGAATTTGACATTGAATACCTACTTAATAATTCAAGATATTATCAACGTAGCAATCAAGAAAATTTAATAAACGAATTCAAAATAGCGTTAAGAAATATTGAAATGAAAATAGAAACTATTGATGCAAAAAATAAACGAATTGATATTAAGTGTCTACCACTAAATAAATATTTTAGATTCGATCTTGAAAAATTTATTGAGAACTTTAAGAAACATCTGTATTCAAACAGTTATAGTAAATTACAAAGTGAAATACTAAAAAATAATAATGCTTTTAATGAAAAAGAATATAAAAATCTAATTAAAAGGGAAAAAGAAATTAAAGAGGCTTATAACGAGGATCGAAGCAAGGTTATTAGTAGGTAATTACACTATAAAAAAAATACCGATATTAGTAACACTTGGTTGCATAGCATGGTCATTCCATACACTAGGTTTTTCTAGACAAAACAACTTCTATAGTGTAAGATAGGATTATAGGTATTTGTATGAAAGTGCTGGGACGGTAGCTCCTAGTTTCTCCGCCCAGGGGGAGCTTAAAAAAAGCTGGGAATAATGATTGCTACCACATAAAAATATTTTAAAAACATCAGGATATTTTCAGACTTACCTGAGTATAATGTTATTACTGGGACGGCAGCTCCTAGTTTCTCCGCCTGGGGGGAGCTTAAAAAAAGCCAGGAATAAAGCTTGCTGCCATTTCTTTGGAATTCACAGCTCTTGATTAAAAATAATCAAGGGCTTTAATTTTTTTAGGGGAAAATAAGATGCTCGATATTCATACTTTTGCACAATTGACAAGAAACCCATCCATTACGGATATATCACTTAAAATGCTTCAAGATTATTATGACCATTATTTGTTAAACAATACGTATGAATATCATCTTCAAGATGGTCAAACTATAGAAGTTCCCTTCAAGGAAAAAGACTTGTGCCACTTACTGGGGATTAAAAAGTTGGTTGAAGGCACAATTCATAGCTCCCAGTTAATTAATTATTATGGTGAAAAAGGTTATCAAAACATCAAGGATGGCACACTTGATTTTGCAGCGTTAAGGAATATTGGTAAAAAGAGATTCAATTTCAGCAAGGATAAGTGGGTTTTCTTCTTCCTCGTGCATCGTATGGCAGAAGCACCCCACAACAATATATTTGTTGAATTTGCACCAAAAGAAGGAAGTCGTGTTCCAGTTAAGTTCTTGGTGTATGATGTGTGCGAAAATGCTGTCGCTCATTTGGGAATCAATTATAATGAAGAAAAAAAAGTTTGGTTTCCGCAATCCTATATGACGGAAAGAATCAACCAAACATCAGATGGAATGTCCTTGATTACAGGAAAAGATACCATTGGAGTCGAAAAAGTGAGAAAGAAATAACTAAAACCCCATTTTGGGGTTTATTTTTATGCCCTAAATACGTAAAGTGGCTAATTCTTTGTAATGCGGCAATGATTTTGTGCTACATAGATGGCTAAAGGTAGCTTTAGTAAAAAAAAGCATAAGGCAGCAGCGATTGCAATCTTTATTTTGATACAATCGGGGTGCGATTGTTGTATTGCTCCTTGATTCCCTTTTTATTTTCTTTAATTCCTATTATTTGTGATCCTAATGATCTATAATCAAAGAAAACAAACATTAAAAAGCAGGTGTATTCTTTGACAAATATTATCCGTTTCCGAACACGGGAAGAATGGGAACAGGAAAAGAAGGACAAGATGCTCGCTGAATGGAATGCGTATTTGACTTTTGAGGAAGAAGCGTTGAGAAAAGCCGCAGAGAAAATGGCTGTAAAAATCCAGAATGAAGATGAGTTTGACTGTACAAACTAAAAAGCCCTGTGACCCCTTGCTGTTAAAGGGTTTGTGAGTGAATGTAATTTGCATCAAGTGAATGTAAAATGAATGTATCGAATGTACTCTGAATGTAAAAAGTATAAAAAAATAGAGAAAACGGTAGAAACCACCTTCCCTAAACTTCAATAAAATCCTAGGCTTTTATACATTAATATCAATCAATAACAAAATATATACAACAAGCATAAAAGAACGTAAAAAATACGGACTTAAAGGCGCTCGTCGTGCACCTCAGTTCTCAAAACGTTAATCTTTGGCGTTTCGAAGACTCTTTTCACTTATGTGGAAAGGGTCTTTTTTGTGTTTAAAAAGTAGTGATCCTGACAACCAAAGTTTTTTTGACCACTTCTAGACCGAAAGTAATTTAATTTGGAGAAATGTGTGAGGTATTTCTGAGATATATCCAACTGGAAAAATGTAAAGTGTAGGGCGGCTGCATCAAAGTCACCGCCCTATTTTTCAGACTCCCTACCATCCGGCGTGTGTCCCACTATTTTTCCACATGAGCAAACCGCATACGTGCCGAGCTTTGAAAGTACATACGGATGCTGTCGTTAATGAGGGCGACGCTGATCGCAGTAAAGATGAAGAAGCCAATCGGTATTAGGACGATCCAATGGTGGCTATAAAGGTAACTGATGTCGCCCCCGATGACGCCAGACCATTCGTAGGAGATGGAGTGAGGATCTTCCAGCCCCGGCGATCCGTAGGGAACGAATGTACCGCCAAAGAAAAGCTTCATAAAGCCAAGATGAGCCAGCAGCTGCAAGGTATGAATAAATTGCTGGCCAAATAACAGGATCCATTTCTCATACACATGCGGGACTATATGTTTGAAAAAAAGATGCGGTTTACTCGCGCCAAGAATCCTGGACGCCTCAATGAAAGACTCCTTTTGAACAAGCCTCATTTCTGCTGAAAGATGAATCGTAACGTTTGGAATGGCAATAATCCCTAAAATAAAGGTTTCAAAAAAAGCCCGCTGCCAAAAGGGGGTGGAAAATCCAGAAACAGGCATCCACAGCACGCTGTAAAGAATAAAATAGGCAACAATCGTTTGCGGGACAACTGTAAATGGTTCAAATACCGCCTTCAATCCGTTATACAGGCGATTAGGCATTGAATAAACAAGGGAGCTAAAGATTATTGATATAACCATCCGAAAGATGACGATTGCTAACGTAATGCCAATCGTCCATTTTGCCCCTACAACCAATTTTATGAGAAGATCGTATCCGTATACGTCCGACCCGAGCAGGAATTCCGTTAAGGGAGGATAGGGAGGCCGGCTGAGAACATTGCTATTTTCATCCAGACGGAACCGCACCTGGTTGATTTCCCCATCAAATATAGTTGACTGAAGGATGCTCCAGGTAAACAGCCCGATTAGAAACAGGGAGCTGACTACGAATCTTTTTCTCTTTAATAAAAATAACAGCATATTATTCTACATCCTTTCTACGGTCAAAGCTCACCCATTCATACAAACGGAAAAGAATAAAAAATGGGATAAAGATAAGGCTGCATCCGATGAAAAATGGGTCCGGAGCCGTTAACATGACGCGAAGCAGGCCGTTCATATTAAACAAGTAATCGATCACCAAGAGGGTAGACAGCATCGACCAGAAGATGGTTTTCGATGTTCCAAACAGGGAGTCGACAATATTCCTTAGCACGTGAACATTTAAGATATAAGAAAACTTCAAGCCTTTCGCCTTTGCCAGAATGACATAGTGTTTGTCCAGCTCTTCTTCAATATGGTGGATAATGACTTTCGTTATGTAAAAACTGATTGGCACGCTCAGGCAAATAACCGGCAGGAGAATGGCTTCCTCTCTGATAGTTACGACTTGCGCCAGCTTAATCCCCGTCTGTTTATAAATGTAGATGACCATAAATTGGAGAAGCAGGATGATCATTAAATCAGGAATGGCTTCCAAGATCTCGAGGATATTTTTTAGAATATGGATTCTATTTTTGAAAAAAAGCAGGGCGAGATAGGAGACAAGGAAGGCAATAACAAAGGCGGCAACCACCCCGAGACCCAGCATTTTCATCGAATTTAAGTATTTATAAAAAATCACCGGAAATACGGAATTAATGCCATCAGCCAGCATGAAATCCCCAAACGTTATGATTCTTGCATTCAATTCATAAATGGCATGCAGATAATCCGAAAAATGGAAGGATAACTTCTTAAATAAAACTGGAAAAGCTGTAATCAAGA
Source organism: Neobacillus sp. 19 (assembly GCF_049463095.1). NCBI lineage: Bacteria > Bacillati > Bacillota > Bacilli > Caryophanales > Bacillaceae > Neobacillus > Neobacillus sp. 19. The sequence continues at coordinate 146,653 of NZ_JBMPZU010000100.1, forward strand.
TCAGCATTTCCGCCCCAACCACACACTGTAAAAATAAACCTAAAAGCCTCTTCACCGAACGCCCCACTCCCTTTCTACTACTTAATTGACGGGCTATTCTGGGAAAGGTTACAAGTTCTTAAATAGGGTAAGATTTGTTTACCGTCTTAAGAATAGAAAAAACCCGCATCTTAAGCGGGATTTGAAAAGGTGCTAATGCATAGTCGCTGAAATCTCCTTCATTTTTTGAACTACCAAGGGATAAAAGTTATTTTTAGCACTAGCTGTGGAGTTGCCTCCGAAAAATCCTGTACCCGGACATGTCTTCACATTATAATCGGGACCGTTATCTAACACTCTTTCCTTCGTTCGTAAATCCCACCAATGATGGTAAGTGATACTGTCAACGGAGGGGGTTAGTCCAAATTTTATACAAAGTAAAGCAGCAACGGTAATGATCGTTTCCTTTTGGGCCTCTGTCATGACATCATGCCCAAGGTCGAAGTTGCCAACATTTTCGATGGTGATTCCGGCAGCATTTGCCTTCGGGCCAATCGTACCTTCAGGAGCGATGTCAAACGGCCTGGATACAGCTATCGTACCATCTGGAAAGGTCGTTAGATTTTGCGCAATCGTCTTCCATTTCATTTCTTTCACATGGAAATTCTCCATACTCTTCAGCATGTGAAAATGATTGGTTCCATAAAATTGCTTATAGGATGGCAACCATGTGTGATGCTCTTGGATTAAGCTGATGTTCCTCGTAAATTTCTGATTGAATAACCAATCCTGAAATTCCCCTCTGTCCATCAGTATATATTGTCCTTGCATATTCATCCTTTTGGGCGGGATCTTTAGTTTTTGTCCTAAATAGAGCTCCGAAGAGGAAAGTCCATTAACCGTTTTTATTAGCCAGGGGGATGAATGGTTTGCTGCTGAAATTTTATCAAGACTATCCCCAGACGTCACTTCATAAATAAATGGAACATACAATTTTTGACCCACAACAAGTGTGTGGGATTGTAGTCCATTTGTCAGTACCAGTTCTTCTACAGTTGTTTCGTATTGGTTGGCGATGCCTGGTAAAGTGTCCCCGGACCGGACTTCGTAGATATTGTCAGGGATATGTTCCTTCGAATAAACAGGAGAAACATGCACATGCAGGCAAAATACAAATAAAATAAACACTATCATAGCACTGTTTTTCATTACAAACACCTCATTATATAGTGTTAAAAACAGCAAGGAAATTATGCAGTAAAAAACCCCTTAGAATTCGTCTAAGAGGAGGTTACTCAGTCAATTTATTTCTTACCGCATAAAGGGCGGCTTGGGTCCGATCAGCCAATTCAAGTTTTGCCAAAAGGTTGGACACATGTGTTTTAACCGTTTTTTCGGTGATAAATAACGAGGCGGCAATTTCCTTGTTGCTTTTTCCCTTTGCGATTTCCTTTAACACATCTAACTCTCTTTTCGTTAATTCCTCAACCAGATTTTTCTCTTGTCTGCCTTTGTGGGATAAATTGGCCAGTAAATGTGAGGTGGCTGTTGGATGAAGTTGGTTTTCGCCATTCATGATCTTTTTAATTGATGCTACCAGTTCGTCAGGCTGGATGTCCTTTAACTGGAATCCGGATGCACCTGCTTCAAGGGCGGGGATGACATGGTCTTGGTCTGAAAAGCTGGTCAACATCATAATTTTGATTTCAGGCTGGTCTTTTTTAATGATTCTTGTAGCTAGGATTCCGTCCATTTCCGGCATAACCAAATCCATCAGGATAAGATCAGGCTGTAGTGATTTTGCCAGTTCGATGGCTTCCTTCCCATTTGCGGCTTCCCCAATAATATCAAAACCTTGTTGTGTCCGAAGAAAAAAGACGAGGCCTCTTCTGACAACGTGATGATCGTCTGCAATTAAGATGCGTATACCCATTGAATCTTCCCCCTAGAACGGAATGTGGATCTGTATTTCTGTTCCGCCTTCCGGTTTACTTTTTAACTGAAATTGCCCGCTTAACGCTTCTGTTCTTGTTTTCATACTTTTTAATCCCAGAGAGGGGATGTCAAGATTTTCATCATAATGGAAGCCACAGCCCGTATCCCTAATGGTCATCGTAACTCCATCTTTGGAGGTTTGAAAAAATAAATGTGCTGCTGTGGTTTGTGAATGCTTCTTACAATTGGCCAGCGCCTCTTGCCCGATGCGCCACAAAGTTTCCTCGGCCCTTCCGGGTATACTGGCAGCTCCGGTCACCGTTGTCTCAATCGACAAGCCGAGCATATCAGCATAACTTCTTAAGGCACTTACCAAGCCGTTTTCGAGTCCCAGCGGCCGCAGCTGCCAGATTAAGGCTCTCATTTCCCCAAGCGCCTTTTGGGCTAAATCTTGAATATAACTAAACGTTTGTTTGACTTCATCGGTTTGTGTCATTTCAACACCGGCCCTTGCGGTGAGGCTTAGCGAAAATAACAGTTGATTGACGGAGTCGTGAAGATCGCGCGCAAGCCGATTTCGCTCGGCAACGAGCGCTGTCTCTTGTTCCCGCTGCGTTAGTTTGATTCGTTTCAAGGCTGTTCCAATTTGATAGGCCACCGCTTCGAGTAAAGCAAGTTCATTTTTCTCAAAATGGGTTTTGTTGGGCGATCCTACGTTTAAGATTCCGAAGCGTTCCTGCCCGGCTCTTAGCGGGACGGTCGCATGATGGGTTAAGCCGCACGTTTCCCCGGCTCTCTCATCAATGGCATCTTCAATTCGTTTGCATTCCATAATATTAGATGCTTTAGTGAGTTGCTGATTATTGTATTTATTCACGCACCAGCACTTACCTTCACACATCCTTTGTTTATCGTTGTATGCCAAAGCAGGAGGCAGGGCTACATCGGCTGCGAGCTGCTGCTTGCCATTTTCGTCGATGAAAAAAATCCAGCCTATTTGCAGTCCCGTTACGTGGAGCAGCTTTTTCAACACACCAGATAAAACGGCATTGGTATCCGTTCCTTCATTTAAAAGCTCAGCAATTTCCTTTAAAATTCCGATTTCTTCATACCTAGCCTCTACAGACACTCCGATCGTTCCTCCTCGTTAAGCTCTTCCTTTTATTATATCTTATTTACAATATTCGGACTTCTGTAATTGAGCTGATTCGCCAATTTCCTTTACAACCGGATGATAAAGACTCTCTTAAGGACAAAAGTCGATAATAAGGAGAGAGAAATGTCCTTAATAAGGGCTCTTAAAGACAAAATGGTATAAGAAAACGAGAGGAATGTCTTTAATAAGGCCTTTTAAAGG
>NZ_JBMPZU010000101.1:0-5515 GCF_049463095.1 Neobacillus sp. 19
TTCATGTTTTTTTTTCTGCTTCGTTCAGTTATCAAAAATTTCGGTGTCGACCCAAACCCAACAACCTAGATAGGCGTTTTCGCATTTATCGTGAAACGCTTTCGCGTTTTTCGTGCGCCGCTTGACCCATCTGCAGCGTCACCAAGCCCAACGAGCGAATCCCATTCCAGTTTTTTTACCGTTACCTTACGAAAGAACTTTCTTACAATGACATGCAAATTGAAAACTTTCTCCAGAATTTCTTTCGTCTTTTTCAAACTTGCTGTTACATCTTTATTAGTGATTTGGTTCACCTTATGCTCAGGATTTTCAGGATCTGAATCTCCCATATGTGAATGACTTTTAACCACGACACTTGGTGAATCATCATCAATCTTTATTAATGGAACATTGATTTTATACTTAATTACAAACCATACCCGAAACTCTATCATTAAATCATCATTGTCATTATGATGATAATAATTTACAATAATCGTTAATTTCGTAAGAATTATGATAATGAATAAGACCAATAAGATGGATAAGGTTAGCCAAAGCCAAAACAATTAGTTCACAACCTTTCAGCCTATTATTATTTACTTTTATAATAAAAATAAACCTGTCAACACGATGTTGACAGGTTTGATTTTTTCGAATTTATCGTTCTGTATGAATAACAGTTGTATCTGTGAAAAGGTCATGCAGCCCTTGCTTTTTCGGTAAAAAGGCAACAAGACAATAGCCGATGATAACGGTTGCTGATATAAAACGGCCGATCCATTCGCGAAGAAGAACCGTTCCCCAAGATAATTTATCACTTTTCAAGTCAATTACCTTTAAGCCAAAGACCATTTTTCCAAGCGTTTGCTTAAAATATTTTGTCATCAAGACAAAATATAAATAAAAGATAACCGCTGATGCTATCGAAATAGGAGCAAACATGTTAAATTCCGATAAGGAAATATCAAGCGCCCGAAATAATGGATTGATCAACAACCTGCCGATACTCCCCACGACAATTAAATCAAGCAGGTAGGCCCAAAAACGCATCCAGAAACCTGCATAACGCACCGGGAAGCTTTGCAAAACCGGGTCTGGAATTCTGTCCTCTTCAGAAGGGGGATTAGCAGCACTATGGTCATCTATCTGATTTGACGCAGATTCATTTGTCATTTCTTGATTATCATTTGTTTCCATTCGCTTCGCCCCCCTTATTCCGCATATAAGTACATCAGGCGTGGTGAATTAGGCTTGGAAAGAATTTTCATAAGTCCTGCCATTTCCACATTATCACTGATTAGTTTTTTTGCCTGAAACGTAAATAATGAGCCAAAACCTAGATCATCCGAATAACGGATAACCTTTGCCCCTTTAAGCTTCTCCTGTTTTTTCATTTGGTCGATCACATCTTCTAAATAGCCAAAATCATCAATAAGCTTAATTTCCTTTGCCTGACGGCCATCGTATACCCGGCCATCCGCAATCTTTTTCACTTCATCCACACTCATATGGCGGCCCTCCGAAATGACCTTAACAAATCCTTCATAGGAATTATCAATCATCTTTTGTAAAATTGCCCGCTCATCCTCTGTCATTTCTCTCGTTGGACTCATGATATCTTTATACTTACCACTTTTAATCGTGACAAAATCTACACCATATTTATCAGCCAATCCCTTGTAATTATATCCTTCCATTATGACGCCTAGCGAGCCGGTTAAGGTTTCCGGACTGGCGAAAATCTTTTTCGCTGCCGTTGAGATATAATAACCTCCTGAAGCGGCCATCGAACCCATCGAAATATAGACCGGTTTTTTACTGTCCTTTTGGAGATCAACCAGCTTGTCGTGAATTTCTGCGCTTTCCACAACACCGCCTCCTGGTGAATTTACTCTAATAATGACGCCCTTAACCGTATCGTCCTCTTTCAGATAGTTTAACTTTTTCAGAAAATCTTGATGATTATAACCTGCGCTTTGCAAAAATGACCCTGTTTCGCCAGTATCTTGGATGACACCATCGACATCAAGAATCACGATTTTCTTTAATTCGCTGCCATCTTTGACAACTTCCTCCGTAAAGGACTGTTCGGATGCAGCCATGAAATCGGTGAAATCCGTTTCTATTCCTTTAAATGCGAATGCCGATAAAAAATTAATAACAACCGAAACAAAAAATAATGCGGCAGCAATCCCAAGTGCGGCCCATCTTTTTCCATTCATATGTATTTCCCCCTTCTGTCTTCCGTCTAAAAATCACATTCTTTCATATTGTTTCAAAAAAGTGCTAAACTAATTTTAGACTATCATTATTTTATCAAAGTTTAATTTCCAAATGTTACATTTATTATCATCTTTACATAGGAGGCCTAGGAAATGGAAAAACGACGCAATATTTATTTATATCACAAACGGGATGCGGACATGCTGTCAAAAGCGGCTCCCTTAATCGAATTGGCTGAACGCTATGGATTTACGATTGTTAAAGATTATCGTAAGGCAAATATTATTGCCAGCCTCGGGGACGATGGCACATTTCTACAGGCTGTTAGGAAAACAGGCTTTCGTGATGACTGTCTTTATTTTAGGAGTTTCAACGCAAAACAGTTTAAGTATGTACTGTGATTTTCGAATCAGCGATACGTCAAAAATGATTGAAACAATGACCTCTAGTGAACATATCGAAGTCCGCCGTTATCCATTAATTGAAGTGGACGTGGATGGTAAAGGGACTTTCCCGTGTTTAAACGAATTCAGCATTCGCTCCTCTATTATTAAAACACTCGTCATCGATGTATTTGTTGACGAGCTCCATTTAGAAACGTTCCGCGGGGATGGACTCGTTGTTGCAACACCAACTGGAAGTACCGCATATAATAAGTCGGTAAATGGTTCGATTGTTGACCCGCTCCTTTCTTGCATGCAGGTTAGTGAGGTCGCTTCTGTGAATACGAACCGTTACCGTACACTTGGCTCTTCTTTTATCGTCGGGGCTGAGCGATCACTAACCCTTAAGGTCGTATCAGAAGGCAATGATTATCCGACAATGGGTATGGACAATGAAGCCTTAAGCATCCGTTATACGGATAAAATTAAAATTAAAATTAGTGACAAAAAGATTAAAACCTTAAAATTAAAGGACAACTCCTTCTGGGATAAAGTGAAGCGGACATTCTTATAAAGTAAAAAAACCTTACCCGTTCTGCGGATAAGGTTTTTCTTTAAAGAGTCGCCTGTTTTTCATTTTTAAATTCTTTTTTAGGCAATAGCTTACTTTTCGATAATGAATATATGGTTAAGGCCGACCAAATAAATAGAAAGGCTAAAAGTTGTGTTTTTGTGAAATGCTCCTGATATACAAAAACACCTAAAATAAGGGTTAATGTTGGTGCGATGTATTGGAGAAAGCCAAGTAAGGAGAGTGGAATTTTCTGTGCCCCCTTTGCAAAATAAAGAAGCGGCACGGCAGTTGCAACTCCTGCACCAATCAATAATAAGTCTGTTCCTACGCTCGCTGTTAAAAAGGAATTCGACCCTTGTACAAATAAGAAAATCACGTAAATAGCAGCAATCGGCGAAACGACAAATGTTTCCAATGTTAAGCCAACCGCAGAATCCACATTAATCAGCTTTTTAGCCAATCCATAGACAGCAAAGGTTAAGGCCAAGGAAATTGAAATCCAAGGGAAAGATCCATGCGAAAACGTCATGATTAATACCCCTATTGCAGCTAAAATGAACGAGCCATATTGGTATATAGTTAATTTCTCCTTCAACACAAGCATTCCCAATAAAATGCTGACAAGGGGATTAATATAATACCCTAGGCTTGCTTCAATCATGTGACCGCTATTCACTGCCCAAATATAAATAAACCAATTGCCGCTAATGATCAAGGAGGCGATCGCCAATGCGTAGATTTGCCTTTGATTTTGGGCAAATCCTTTTAAGGTACGGACTAATAATCCCCACTTTTTCGTAAAGAAAAGAACGATCAGCATAAAAGTAAACGACCAAAAAATGCGGTTTGCCAGAATCTCCAGTGCATTTACATGTTCTAAAAGCTTCCAATAAATTGGCAGCAATCCCCAAATGAAAATAGGAAAAACCGGCATAAATGGTTCCCGTCTGTGTATCTGTTTTTTTCATCTGTCTCCACGAGCCCCTATTCTTTCTAGTTTCGAAATATCTCCATTATAACGTGAAAAGTAAATAATAGGGGAGTTTATTTATGGAAACTTCTTCAATATAAGAAAAGCGCAAGCGCCCTGGTCAGCGGCGTATGGCCTGGAGCACTCCAACTGAGATAAAGGAAACACGAAGAGCCGGAGGCGCATTCGTGCTTGACTTATCGTAGGGCGGAGTGCGAAGGACACTAGCCGCTAGGGCTTGGAGCTAGACATTTCTCAAAGTCGAAATTTTATACTTTCTTATCTGTGAAAATAAACAAGCAGCCGATATTGCGGCCAGCTTGTTTTCATAAAATTATTTTACTGATTCCATTTCTTTTTGGCGCAGCTCAATTCGGCGAATTTTCCCTGAGGTTGTTTTCGGAAGCTCTGTCAAATACTCAATTTTCCTTGGATATTTGTACGGTGCAGTAAGTGTTTTTACATGCTCCTGCAAGGTTTTCGTTAAATCAGGATCAGCTGCGTCGATATCTTCTTGTAAGACAACGAATGCTTTGACAATAAAGCCGCGAATTTCATCCGGACTTGCAACAACGGCACACTCTTTTACAAATGGATGTTTGACGAGGGCATCTTCTACTTCAAACGGTCCAATCGTGTAGCCCGAGCTAATAATAATGTCATCACCGCGGCCTTCGAACCAAAAATAGCCTTCCTCGTCCATTTTTGCTTTATCACCTGTCACATAATAATCACCGCGGAACTGCATCGCCGTTCTTTCCGGATCTTTATAGTAGTTTTTAAACAAGGCAGGTGTTTCCACATGAACCGCAATATCACCAACCTCTCCGACCGCACAAACCTGACCCTCATCATTAATAATTTCAACTCTGTTTCCAGGTGTCGGCTTGCCCATTGACCCTGGTTTCAATTCCATGCCTTTTGTTACACCGACAAGAAGGGTATTTTCGGTTTGCCCATAGCCGTCGCGGACATCAATGGTAAAATACTTTCTAAAGGTTTCAATCACCTCACGATTTAACGGCTCACCCGCTGAAACAGCACTGTGAAGGTTTGGTAATTGATAGTCGGATAAATTGTCTACCTTTGCCATTAATCGATACTCAGTCGGTGTACAGCAAAGCACATTGACATCATATTTTTGCAGCAGGCTTAAATATTTCTTCGGTTCAAATTTTCCGTTATAGACTAAACCAGTGCCGCCTGAGCCAAGAACGGATAGGAACGGACTCCAAATCCATTTTTGCCAGCCAGGGCCTGCAGTTGCCCAATGAAGCGGCGCACGAAAAACGCGAAAGCGTTTCACGATAAATGCGAAAACGCCTATCTAGGTTGTTGGATTTTGGGCTCATACGGCTTCAAGAACGGTCCAGGACAGGCACA
>NZ_JBMPZU010000102.1:0-1897 GCF_049463095.1 Neobacillus sp. 19
TAGTTAGACCGAAAAGCGGAATGTTAAGAATTGAAAACTATTTGAAATCAGTCATTGAAAAAGAGGATCACTCATGGGCAGAGGATGCAAAAAAACGCTGGGATAAGGATTTAAACCTCTTAAATCATTTCTATGAGGACGTAGATGAAGAGAACGAAAGCTACGAGACAGAAAAAAAGGCTCTCCAGGAACAGTATGAACCAAAAATAAACATCTCGTTCATCAATGGAGGCCTCTTTTATCTAACAGAAAATGCTATATAAAGAAACAAAAGGTCCATTACACCTCGTTTTAATGTAATGGACTTTTTATTATAGGGTTTATTCACAATTTGGAGTCAACTTTTTAGAGTTTCCGTTTCTTCTTCACTTCTGAATAAAGGATATAGGGTAATATCCCAAACCATCGATACCAAAAATCCGCCTTTGTCTGCTTTTTCTCTATCCGAAGTCGTTTTCGTTCATCTTTTGGCTGGTCAACATATTTTACAATGGTTTGGGTCATGTATTTTACATAATCATTTGTCTTCATGGACACACCTGCCTTTTTTGTACACCTACATTATATCCATTTTGAAGAGAATTCAATCAAATCATTTAAGCTCCACCCACTTGACCATTTTTTTTGATTTCGTATCAAATGTTCCATAACCGGAGATGGTTTCACCGGAATTCATACGAAGCGTGAAGGTTATTTTTTGGGCAGATCCGGCCGGGATTTCGGCTTGGTAGTCCATGGTTCCATTTACATAGACAATCGATCCCTTTGATGGATTCATACCATTATTTTGTATTGCCGATTCCATTTTTTTCACTGAAGAAAGTAAATAATATTCCTGTTGCAGGATCGAAGTTGTTTCGTGAGCCATTTTGCTTTCTGTAACTAATTGTTCAATTTGCATCGAGAAAAATAACAGAAATATGATAAGCAGGCACAAGACAAGCGGGTAGGTAAACCCTTTTTCGTTATATTTCATTGGCCTGCATTCCAATTGATTAATGGATAGCATGTAATTGCATATTCTTTACCCCTGATGTCTGTAACATTGATTTTAACAACGTTATTTGTGACGGAGAACGACGATTGAGAAACATTCTGGAGCATTATTTCGTGCCCAGTTGAATTTACCCTTCTTCTGATATTCGTCCCATACACCTCAATTTGGATGATCTCCGAACCCTTTGTGAGGATTAAACGCCCCGAGCTAACATCCGCCCGTGAAGCAAGCCGTACTTCTTTTTTTATTTGGCTGGAAAATACCTCCCATTCCATTGCCTGTAAATTGCTGTCATTACTTTTTGTGTTAAGTAGTATTTGAAAAATTGGGGACATAAAGAAAATAATGGTGGAAAAGATTGAAAAGGCAATCAAAACTTCAATAAGAGTAAAAGCTCTCTCATTCGAGTACACCACAAACTTTGCATTCCGGGAGGGTACTAATTTTTTCAACCTTCACACACACCTCCTTTCGGCCGTCCAATCCTAAATCATTCCAATTGATTTTGTACTCCACCTTATTTCGAATGATGGAGTAATTATTAAAGGATTGACCATCACTAATCTTTGCCTGCAATTCTTCATACATAAGCTTTCGCGCTGTATTCTCTATTTTTAATTGCCAGGATTGTTCCCTTAACTCCATTAATAATGGCAGCAAATATAAACTCAGCATGAACAAAGCTGACAGTGATAACAACAATTCTAGTAAAAAAAAACCACTATTGTTCCGCAACATAAAACCGTCCCTTTCCAATCAAAACGGTTAGTTTGTAATTCTTTTTTGGGGTATAGATAAGGATGGTTCCAAACCTGTTAACATTTCCGTCACTTAAGAATTTGAAATACAATGGGATAGAACCTTCCCTTAGCAAAACTTTTGAAGAATATTTCCTCACGA